>JAULYE010000123.1:0-16145 GCA_032118015.1 Ilumatobacteraceae bacterium
CTCTCAGAAGTCCAAAGTCACAGAGCAGTCGCCAGTGCCCTGAGGTGGATGGTGAGTTGTGACGGCAATTTCTCTCCGAACTGTTGGAAGTGATCCTCGATCTGCGGGATCGCCGACCTCCAGCCGTCCACGTCGAGCTTCAAGAGTTCTTCGAGATCGGCATCATCGATGTCGAGACCGTCGACATCGAGAGCACCCGGAGATGGGAGGAGACCGATCGGAGTCGACACAGCATCTGCTCTGCCATCGATGCGATCGAACACCCACTTCAACACACGGCTGTTCTCGCCGAAACCCGGCCATAGGAAACGGCCACTTTCATCGCGACGGAACCAGTTGACGAAGAAGATCTGCGGCAACTTCGAGGGATCCGATTTGGACCCGATGTTCAACCAGTGGCTGAAGTAGTCGGCCATGTTGTAACCGCAAAAAGGCAGCATGGCCATCGGATCGAAGCGCAAATTGCCAACCGCTCCTTGTTGGGCGGCAGTGGTCTCACTTGCCATGATCGATCCGAGGAAGATGCCGTGATCCCAGTCGAAGGCCTGAGTCACGAGGGGCACAGTTGTCCGGCGCCGTCCGCCGAACAAGATGGCTGAAATCGGCACACCGGCTGGGTCCTGCCATTCAGGGGCCGCTGATGGGCACTGCGAGGCAGGAACGGTGAAGCGAGCATTGGGGTGCGCAGCAGGCGTCTCCGTCTCCGGAGTCCACGCGTTGCCTTTCCAGTCCGTGGCTCGGGCTGGAGCCACGTCGGTCATTCCTTCCCACCACACATCGCCATCAGAGGTGAGTGCGGTGTTGGTGAAGATGCAATTTCCCCACAAGGTGTGCATTGCATTGGCATTGGTCTCAAAACCAGTTCCAGGTGCAACTCCGAAAAAGCCTGCTTCCGGATTGATCGCGTACAGGCGTCCATCGGGTCCGAACTTCATCCAACAGATGTCGTCTCCAACGGTCTCTGCCTTCCAACCCGGGATCGTCGGCACCAACATCGCCAGGTTCGTCTTGCCACAGGCAGAAGGGAAGGCCGCCGCGATGTATTTCGACTCGCCCTGAGGGCTCGTGAGTTTGAGGATCAACATGTGCTCGGCCAGCCACCCGTCGTCGCGGGCCATCACCGAGGCAATACGCAGAGCGAAGCACTTCTTGCCAAGAAGGGCGTTTCCGCCGTATCCAGATCCGTAGGACCAGATCTCTCGCGTCTCTGGGAAGTGCACGATGTATTTGTTGTCCGGATTGCACGGCCAGGACGAGTCGACTTGACCGGGAGCCAAGGGGGCGCCGATGGAGTGCAGGCACGGTACCCAGTCATTGGATCCGAGAACATCGAGCGCTCCTTGGCCCATCCGGGTCATGATGCGCATACTGACCGCAACATAAGCCGAGTCTGTCAGTTGAACGCCGATGTGGGCGATGGGCGAGCCGAGCGGACCCATGCTGAAAGGCACAACGTACATCGTTCGTCCCTTCATCGAGCCCGTGTACAAGTCCTTCAACTCGGCGCGCATCTCCGATGGCTCGCGCCAATTGTTGTTCGGGCCGGCATCGTTGGGATCGACGGAACAGATGAACGTACGGTCCTCCACTCGTGCGACATCACCTGGGTCGCTGTGTGCCCAGTAACTGTTTGGGCGCTTGGCTTCGTCCAGCTTCTTGAACGTTCCGCTGTCGACGAGTTGCTGGCACAGGCGGTCGTACTCCTCGGCGGTTCCGTCGCACCAATAGATGTCGTCGGGTTGCATGATCGCAGCCCACTCATCGACCCATTTCTTCAGTCGCTCATTGGTCGTGGTTCCGCTCATGTGTGCTCCTTGGGCGAACTGCCTGGGATCAGGGGGGTGATGTGGACAGGGGCCGTACTGGATGTGGAGACCGAGTTGTTCACTCCCGATCTACCACGCATATGCCATGCGTTCACAACCCAGCCGGGGGTACGAATGCCTTCGGTGCTCGATCGTGGATCACTGATGATTCCACCTGCCGCGAAGTCCATCACCAGATTTTGCCTCGCAGAGCAAGTCTGACCAAGTACATCGACCCTCAGAGACGGTCTCAGGGGTGTGACTTTGCTCGCTCCGATGTGTGGAGCGAAATCGCATTCAGGTCAAAAGCCTGGGGTTTTCATGTCAACTTCGGATCCGAGTCGCAGTCGGGTTGCCAATCCGGCCTCGGTCAGATCGAAAACGACCCTTTGACCGGGCCGCAACGTGCGGAAAATGCTTCCCTCGAGGGCGTTGTCCTCGAGTTCGACTTCGCGCAAATCCGAGTCGGTCAGGATGATTCCGGTGCGAGTGCCCGGATCGTACGCTTTGATGACGCCTTGCACGGCGTCACTTGGCCGAGGTTGGAGCGCCGCGGTTGACCTTGGTGACCTTGCCTGCGCGAATGCAGCTGGTACACACGTTGAGACGACGGGGTGTCCCGTTGATCAGGGCACGGACTCGCTGAATGTTCGGATTCCAGCGACGCTTGGTGCGTACGTGGGAGTGCGACACGGACATGCCCCACGACGGGCGCTTGTTGCAGATTTCGCAGACTGCGGCCATGGCACGCACTTCCTTCATTGAATCGAGTCGTCGGGTCGAATCGGAATTCTCTTCGACACCGGTCCAAGGGTTTTCGGACCTGGTGATGTTACCAGCGGAATCGAACTGCCCCAAGCAGTACCATCAGCCAGGTGAATCCGAGAGTCCTGGCCCCTGAGGGGTCGACTGAGAGTTTCGATGCCGATCGCCTACGCCGCACCGTGGTGACTTTCCGCGATGCTGTCAAGGCTCATGCCCCCCGTATCAACCGCCTCAACGTATATCCGGTTCCCGACGGCGACACTGGCACGAACATGGCGCGGACCCTCGACGCTGTCGTTGCCGAGCTCGATCTGGCCGGACTGGACATCGAACCAACCTGCCAGGCGATCTCCCATGGATCGCTGATGGGAGCCCGCGGCAACTCTGGGGTCATCTTGTCCCAGATCCTGCGCGGTTTGTCGGCCAAGTTGTCCACGAAGGCCTCGAGCACGGCCAGCGAAGTGGCCGAGGCTCTGAGCGCAGCTTCGGCTGCTGCCTATCAGGCTGTCCTCAAGCCCATCGAGGGCACGATTCTGACGGTTGTCCGCGAAGCCAGCGAGGCTGCCCGGGTGACTGCTGCGTCGGGCGAAGGTCTTGGAGCGACGCTGAGAGCCGCACGAGACGCGGGTCGATCCGCTCTCGCCCGCACACCAGAGATGCTTCCCGTCCTCAAGGATGCCGGTGTCGTCGACGCTGGAGGAGCTGGATTCTTGCTCCTGCTCGACGCTGCGCTGAATGTCGTCGACGGTGAGCCGATGCCCGAACCTGAGACCCCAGAAGAGACCGCTGCTCTCGAACAGCACTCGGTTGTGAGGGGTTCTCTCCATGCCCCGGATCAGCACGATGAAATTTCGGTTGCCGACCTTCGGTATGAGGTCATGTATTTCCTGCATCTCGATGACGGCAAGATCGACGCCTTCAAGGGTGACTGGGGAGAGATCGGGGATTCGATCGTGATCGTCGGTGGTGATGGACTGTGGAACTGCCACATCCACACCAATGACATCGGCGCAGCAATCGAGGCCGCAATCGACCTCGGTGGTCGACCCAAGCAGATACGGGTGACGGATCTTTTTGAAGAGGTTGCTGAACGCCATGCAGCTCGCGATGGCCAACTCGCAGCGGCAGGTCTTCCGGCTGTGACAACGGCAGTCGTCGCCGTGTGCAGTGGCAGTGGACTCGAGGAATTGTTCGGCCAATTAGGGGTTCAAGGCATCGTCACCGGAGGCCAGACGCTGAATCCCTCGACGTCTGAGATGCTCGATGCCGTCGAGCACGTCAACGCACGTCAGGTCATCGTTCTCCCGAACAACAAGAACATCATCCCGGTGGCCGAACAACTCGACGGGTTGACTTCCCGTGAAGTGCTGGTCGTGCCAACACGGTCGATGCCCGAAGCGCTTGCTGCACTCGTCGTCTACGACCCAGAGGCAACGGTGGTCGAAAATCACGCAGCCATGGTCGAGGCAATTTCCAGTATGACGACTGGTGAAGTGACGCAAGCTGTTCGTGATTCCAAAAGCGATGTCGGCGATGTGACAGCTGGTGATTGGATCGGACTCGTTCGAGGCGATGGCATCGTTGCTGTGAATGCGACACTCGAAGGAGCGTGTTTGGCGCTTCTCGACAACCTTGTGAACACCGCAAGTGAAATCGTGACGGTGATCGAGGGAGTCGATGCATCACCAGCGATCTCAGATGCGATACGCACCCACGTTTCGACAAATCGACCCGGTATCCAGATCGAGTGCCATCGCGGGGGTCAGTCTCTGTACCCGTACTTGTTCGGCGTTGAATGACCGGGTGACGAGACGAGATCGGATCGGCTGTTCGTGAGCGAAGGATCCGCATCCGGGTCATCACCGATCACGCTGTCGGAGTTGGCGACGTTGCCGCTGACGCGCCTGAAGTCAGTGGGTGACGGCAAGAAGGCAAAGGCGTTTTCGGCTCTGGGTATGGACACCGTCCTGGATCTGCTGATGAACTATCCGCGACGTTGGATCGACCGCACCCGGGAAGCATCCATCGCCGATGCGATCGAAGGTCTCGACACACTTGTGGTCGGCAGTGTCGTTTCGGTGTCGACTCCTACACGTGGTCGCGGACCGGTCCGTGTCAGCGTGACGATTGCAGATGATTCCGGTCGCCTCGCCCTGGTCTTTTTCAACCAGGTTTGGAGGAGTCGACAGTTGACATCAGGCGACACCGTCGCTGTCTTCGGCAAGATCGGGCGATTCAACGGCGTTCGTCAAATGGTCAATCCACTCGTGGATGTCCTCGGAGATTCCCAGGAGCGACCTCGACCGATCTTGCCCGTCTATGCACAAAGCGAGAAGGTCGATCTTCCCTCTCATGCGATGCGTCGGGCAGTGGACGAAGCTTTGCAGCGATGTCAACCTCGTGGGCTGAGCGATCCGGTGGGCGCTGAGATATGCGAGAAATATCGGCTGATGAATCGACACGAAGCATTGGTGGGTATTCATCTGCCGGAGTCGTTCGCTCACAAAGAAGGCGCGCGACGCAGATTGGCATTCGATGAGCTGTTGCGAGTTCAGCTCGTGCTGATGATGCGTAAGCGTGCTATCGAACTCGAATCCGTTGGCATTCGCCATGTCGTCGATGGTGAATTGGTGCGCGCATTTCACCAGCTTTTGCCGTACGACTTGACTGCTGCGCAGACGAGGGTGATCGCCGAGATCGCAGACGATTTGGCTGGTCCACATCCGATGCATCGGCTGCTTCAAGGAGATGTCGGTTCAGGAAAGACAGTGGTGGCGGTTTCGGCGATGCTGATGGCGGTGCAGGGCGGTCACCAGGGTGCACTGATGGCTCCGACCGAAGTCCTGGCTGAGCAGCACGCAACCGGTGTCTCGCAATTGTTGGTGGACATGATGGTGGTCGATTCGGCAAGTCTTCTCGGAACACGGGCACTGAGCGTCGAGTTGCTCACGAGCAGCGTCACGGGCGAGAAGCGACGCGCCATTTTGGCAGGTATCGCAGATGGCACCGTTGACATCGTTATCGGGACGCACGCACTGATCCAGGAGTCCGTGGAGTTTTCGAGTCTCGGAGTCGTCGTCGTGGATGAGCAACATCGTTTCGGGGTCGAACAACGTGCTGCCTTGCGATCCAAAGGTGAAAAGGGTGGCGGGGTGCCAGACGTGCTCGTCATGACCGCAACGCCGATTCCGCGTACCGCTGCGATGACCGTGTACGGAGACTTGGATCTGAGTGTTCTCGATGAAAAGCCAGCAGGGCGAACACCGATCATCACGCGTCGAATCTCCGATCCCGAGGGGGAGTTCGAGGTGTGGACACATGTGCGCGATGAAATCTCTCGAGGACGCCAGGCCTATGTGGTGTGTCCTTTGATCGAGGCAAACGACACTTTGGAGATCGCATCGGCAGAGAAGACCTTCGAGAGTCTGCGGACCGGGGCACTGTCGGAGTCATCGCTCGCACTCCTGCACGGACGAATGAGCCCTAGCGAAAAAGAAGCCGTCATGGATCAATTCCGTCGCGGTGAGGTCGATGTTCTGGTGTCCACCACGGTGATCGAGGTCGGAGTCGACGTACCCAATGCGACAGAGATGGTCATCCTCGATGCACATCGATTCGGCATCGCCCAGTTGCATCAGTTGCGTGGCCGAGTCGGTCGTGGAATTCACGAGTCGTACTGCTGGCTGGTGTCGATACCCGAAGGCGAGACCTCTCTCGTGCCCGAGGAGAACCCTCGACTCGATGCCCTCGTCGAGTCGGACGACGGCTTTCACCTTGCTGAAGTCGACCTCGATTTGAGAGGTGAGGGGACACTGATGAACAAGGAGCAAAAGGGGCGTAGCGATCTCCGGCTGGCATCTCTCAAGCGGGACCGGGAACTGGTCGAACTGGCTCGTGAGGCGGCGCGGGACATCGTCGAGACAGATGGGGATTTGGCTCGGCACAGCGAATTGATGGACGAACTGCGTCTTTTGCTGCGCCCCGAAGACGAGCAGTTCCTGTCCAGGAATTGATGTTCGTCTGAGAATGATGAACATCACGAACCGGGTTGGTGTTGGCCATCCGGCGACTCAACACCCTGCGAGGTTCGGAACCTTGCCAATGGTGGGTATCTGCATCACCAGTGCGTCGATTGCCGGGGTCACAGCGATCGACATCGGTTCATCGATAGGCACCGCGGCCACGATGCGGCCATCTACGACGAGCGCCGCACTCGATCGGGCGATGAGGAGAGTCACTTCGAGTTCTGTTCGTGGCACATCGTCGAGCGACTGTGCGTCCAACTGGGTGGAAACGCCAGGTCCGATATCGTCCGCGCGGCGCGTCGACCACGATTGATCGAAGTCGACGTGAAGAGCTACGGAGTCCTGTGATGGATCGCGAGGGGTGAATTGAACAGACATCCCCATGGGGTCAGCCGGCGAAATTCGCACGAGACGTGTCGTCATACGTCGACAGGGCTCGATTGGGAGTGTCCATGAGGACGCGCCACTGCGAGCAGTGATCAACTGAGAGACAACGTCGATGTTCCAGCCTTGTGGCAAGTCGAGTGCGGGTCCGATCATGGTGTCTTCGCTCACATCGGCAGTGATGGATTTCCAGAGATCGGATCTCCATTGAATGTCGAGATCGTCATCGGCGTACACGGGAGTGAAATTGTCAGCAATGAAGTTTGCAAAAGGGATACCGGGTACGAGATCGGTCACCTGGGGCCGGGCAAAGATCCGTGGTTGAGACTCGGCGAGGTCGTCGGCGAACCACTCCCATGTTCGATCGAGCACGTATCGCGATGATGTTCGACCAAGATAGATCTCGCCGATCATGAACGATTTCCAACTGAGGCGTGTTGCTGGAACACGTTGATATTCGAGGTATGTCCACGGGTACATCGTCCACGCCAAGAGAGGATCGTTTGCTGATGAAGCCAGATCCATCACGGCCTGGCGAGTCATTTGAGGACCTGTGCGCAGTTCCTTACGTGCCTGTACGTATTGGTCGGTACTACGGAAACGACCAGCGCCTTCGATGGCAATCCACGTCAGGTGTGTTCCCTGCGTTGCCAAGAGAGCGATCACACAAGCCATCGCTCCCCACAACGACAATTTCCGGCTCTCGTGGAATTGTCCCAGCGAATCGAAGACCGCAAGGATGACGCAAACCGCCATGAACGCCGTCGGAACCGCAATGACGGAGAAGTAATGGCTCGAGTAACGCTGCGAGAGGATGACTTCGATCCATCCTGCTGCGAGCCATGCGAACAACATGGTGTGAAGAGTGCGCGCAGCGGTGGACATCGTCGGCCAATTCCTGCGGACGAGAAATGCGAACGCAACGACGAGGAACAGGATTGCAGGCCGCTCCTGGTAGTACCCGAACAGCTTTTGCCCGCCGAGACCGACCTGATCGAGGAGGCTGCGCCCTGTGCTCGAGCTCATGAATCCGGCGTATGTCCACCAACTCGCCCAGAATTCAGTGAACGAACCGCGCAGGGAATACCACACGGGTGCCGAGGCCAGTGCAGCCATACCTGTCACCAATGAAGCAGCTATGGGGTGACGCAGCCCTGTTGCGCTGGATCGGCGAACGAAGAGGAAGGCGCCGACGACGATTGCAGCGAAAATGGTCGTGAACAGGGTTTGAACTGCAAGACCTAGAAGAGCAATCGCGCTCAGGAATATTGCGGTCGAACGAGGTCTGTGCTGCCACGGTCGATCCCAGACCGTGAGAGCGACGACGAAAGCCAGGATCGCGGTGGTGATGTTCCTGCTGTAGAGAACACCTGCATAGTCGCTTTCCGAAATGGCAAAGTGACTCGTCACGAGTACTGCAGACAGGCCGGCAATACGGCGTGAGGTTGAATTCGACTGTCCGCTCGAGCGTGAGATCGCACGCGCGATCATCCATGCTGTCCATCCGAGAAGGATCGAAACGATCAGAACATACGCACCGATCCCGAACCAGTACGTGTCGAAATTCGTGAAAAGGCGTGCGGAGTCGTACACAAGAGTTTCGACAGGACCTTTGTTGTGAATGCCGTTTTCGTAGTACGAACCTCCGTACCGGGCGGCGCGCTCGATGATGGTGCGTGCGTACTGCGGATCGAAGTCTTGTGAGCGATGTTCGAGCGCGATCCATGTACCAAAAGCACCGATGGCTCCGAGAGAGCACGCCACGGCGGCCGATATCGACATCTTGCGGCGCGTTGAAATCGATGTCGTACGGACTTTGTGCGCCGAGGCGGGTGATGTGGCCAGCATCTCCATCAGTGCATCGATCATGAGAGCGACAACGAGGATGACGCTCAAACTGATGCGCAACACCGACCCGAGAACGTGTCGCTGGACTTCGACTGAGTCCCCGCTGGCCGAAACGAACAGGTCTGCAAACATGGCGGCGAATGCCACGCCAGTGACGACAAGGGTGCGCCGGAGACCTACTGGTGCTGAGAGGCGTCCATTTGTGCGAGCTTTTGAACGTGTCGCCAGACGGCCGATAGCGACAGCGGCGACGCCAGCCATCGAGATCGCTGCAGCGATGGCCCACAAGCCGAGTTGAAGAGAATTACGTGGACCTTGGATCCAGAAAAGACGTGTCGGGAGTCGATCCGAGGTGCCATGTCTGTCGTATTCCGTGAAATCCAATGGGAGAGTGGAGTTGAAAACATCCTTCGTCGTATCGACCCAAAAGGGTGCATCGACGACGAGCGATGTCAGGAGCGCGCGCTGACCGCGATCATTGGCCCACGTGCGGAATCCCTCCAAGTCGGGATCGAGGAGAAAGGCTTGATCGTCGGACCATGAATCGGAACCCGTGCGGGTCCGAAGTGTCTCGTCGAGTGGCATCCCATGCTCGACGAAGGTCTCGGTGATTTCATCATTGGTCAGAACCCGCTTTCCGACGTTGTTGATCAACGGGTAGATGTTGCGATCGCTGACACCCTGAGCCATGAGAACATAGGAGCCGAACGCTGCCATCACCACTGCTCCGACCAGGGCAACTTTGCGCAGACTCCAGTTGCGAGCAGCAATGGCTGAGATCAGCAAAGCGAAGGCAACGATGAAGCCGATCACGATGTTGACGTCGCGCATCGACATCCATGTCACGGTGACAGCGATGCCAGCGATGAGATGGCGACGGCGTGGATCATGGCTGAATCGCAGCCAGACGGCGATCATCAAGACCGACAGTGTCAGCGACAAGGATTCGCTCAGGATCTCGAGGTGCCAGAGTCCGAACCGAGGATGAACGCAGATCGAAGTGATCAGCGCGCATGTGATCCACGCCAGCCATCTGCGAGTGATCACTGTCAGCAGGACAGAACAGAGGTACGCGACTGCAACTGCGAACAGCAAGGTTTGCACCAGGACGAACAGGCGATGATTGCCGCCTGTCGCCCAGATCATGACAGGCACGCCCACTGGTCGTTCGGACCACCAAAAGGAAGGATTCAGTGGACCGAGTCTGCTGACTGCGACATACGACGAACTGTCAGGAAAGAAGGAGGGAAAACCCGAGCGCCAACCTGGAGCAATGACACGTACCACGTAGAGCACGACGCCGAAGACGAGAATCAAGCGCGATCGGTCCAGTCGATCCGAGGCACGTTCAGGCCGAGAGAAGAGGCTGAGAGATTTCACGACAAAAGTTTCACGATTCGGGTTTCACGATTCGGGTTTCACGATTTAGGCATCTGGAACATCAGCACCCGAGTCATCAGCATCCGGAAGAACGAGATCCCATCGGTCGCGGCAATCCTGGCACCGGTAGGCGACGATGTCGCCTGGGAACCACCGTCCATCTTCGCGGGAATGGGAGATGAGAAAGCACCGTCCACCGCAATCGACACACACGATCTCGAATTCGGGTTCCATCCCGGCAGTCTGCCCGAGATCGTGGCGGCTGGCATCGTGCAGGCTGGTAGTAGGTCCAGTCGCGTTACTGTGATCCGGGTGCGAGTCGTAGCTGGAACACTGCGCGGTCGAAGGATCTCGGCCCCTGAAGGTCGACAGACCCGCCCGACGACGGACCGAACTCGAGAGGCGATGTTCAATGCCCTTGTGAGTCTCGGTGTGCTCGACGACGCCGTCGTGGTCGACCTCTTCGCGGGCAGCGGAGCCTTGGGGATCGAGGCGCTCTCTCGTGGTGCTGCGCGGTGCACCTTCGTCGAGGGAAACGCTCAGGCAGTCGCAGTCATTCGTGACAATGTGCGCACACTGGGGCTCGAGGACAGGTCCGAGATCATTGGAGGCCGAGTCGAGACAGCATTGAGAACCCTCGGAGCGGCAAATGTGATCGTGGTTGACCCTCCGTACGGATACGACCGATGGCCCGAACTACTCACGAGTCTCGAGGGGGCGCTCGCTGCTGACGGCGTGGTGGTAGTCGAAAGCGGAGCCGATATTGAGCCAATCGCGGCGGCATCTGGAAGGTGGGACGTTGTTCGGTCCAAAAAGTACGGGCGGACCTGGGTCTCATTTCTTCAACGAATCTGAGTCCGAACGGGTACGGTACTCATCGCATGGACCGCTCATCGGCGCTCACGGCGCTCTATCCGGGCAGTTTCGACCCGTTTCATCTCGGTCACTTGGATGTCATCCAACAGGCAGTCGAGTTGTTCGGCTCTGTCGTCGTGGCAGTGATGCACAATCCGGGCAAGCCCACAGGTCTGATCGACCTTGGACACCGTGTCGAGTTGGCCAAAACATGTCTGGCTCATGTTCCTCACGTCGAAGTGCGATCACATCCGGGACTTGCAGTCGATGCCGCCATCGCGGAGTCGGCTTCCTTCATCGTCAAAGGTCTTCGCAATGGGACGGACTTCGACGTCGAACAGCAGATGGCGCACACGAATTTCGCCGTTGCAGGTGTGCGCACGGTGTATCTCCCGTGCCGCTCGGACCATGCCTTCATCTCCAGCCGATTCATTCGGGAAGTTGCCCATTACGGCGGCGATGTTTCCCACATGGTTCCTGAACCGGTGCGGCGAGCCCTGGCGGATATCTTTGGGGAGCCCCACGGCCGCAAGTTGGGACGAAACACATGAGCTATCAGTTCGACGACTTCGATGAGGACACCGGTTCCTACGACCGGGTTGTCAACGAGCAAACAGGTGACTCGGGCATGCTTTTGAGGCGTGCCATCGACATCATTGCCACTGCACCGAACATGCCGCTGTCGTCGACGCCCAGGATCGACCGTGATGAGATCATCGAGTTGCTGGAAGAGGCAATGCATCGGCTCCCGGACGAACTCCGTCAAGCGCGCTGGATGATCAAGGAGCGCGACGAATTCATCCAAAGGACGCGCCGTGAAGCCGAAGAGGTGATCGAGGCTGCCAAAGTGCAAGCAGAGCGATTCGTACAGCGCTCCGAAGTGGTGCGAGCAGCTGAGCAGCGCGCTCGTCAGATCGCAGAGGCCGCTGATGACCAGGCTCGCCGAACCAAGCTCGAGACCGAGGATTTTCTCGATCAGCGACTGGCAAGTTTCGAAATTCTCCTCGACAAGCTTGCCAAGACCGTTGCCACTGGACGTCGCAGATTGGCGATCGGACAGCGTGGTGCCGAAGAGGGTGCTGACGCCGAACACGGTGAGGAACTGGCGCGGACGGGACGGGACGATTCCGAAGCGATCTTTTTCGACCAGGACGACTCCTTCATACGCTGAGCTGGGCTCACGGGTCAGATGCAGCGGAACGAATTCGACGAGGTGGGTCAGCCAGCGGAGCGCACATGTGATCGCGACGTCGACCCGATACGGCAGGGAAAGGCACTAGGGCGATGAGCACGGTGAAGAGGAGCCAGTTGAGGATCAATGCCCTGGAGATGTTGCGACGACCGGGCACCATCAAGACAGTTCAGTTCCCAGTGGATCCTGCAGTGATCGAACTTGCCGATCCGCGACTCGTACCTGACAGCACGATCGACGTCGATCTGGTGTGCGAGAGCCTTACCGATGGCATCGTCGTACGCGGCCATGTGATGGGGAAGTTTCATGGAGAGTGCCGGCGCTGTCTTCAACCCCTCATCGGCCGGATCGAAGCCGACGTGCATGAGATGTATCAAGTGACGATCACCGATCCCGATGCCTTCTTGATCGAGAACGATCAGGTCGATCTCGCCCTGATGATTCGTGAGACGATGGTTCTCGAGTTGCCCGACGGACCTCTGTGCAAGGTGAACTGTGCTGGCCTGTGCGCCATCTGCGGGAAGGATTTGAACGAGGGCGCGTGTTCGTGCCCATCGGGTTCTGTCGATCCTCGGTGGTCGGTTCTCGATGCCCTCCGGGACCAACTTCCCGACTGAGGAGGGGAGCTGAGTCGAAAGTTGAGTCACCCCCGAAGTGGGTGAGGTGGGTTTTTGACCGCTATCCTTTCGGAGCCGTAACGAGGAGATGTTGCCGTGGCTGTTCCGAAGAGAAAAAAGTCCAAAATGAAGGGCCACAGCCACATCGCTGGGGCGTGGAAGTTGGCCGCCCCGTCGCGCAGTATGTGCCCGAGGTGCAATTCAGCCAAGGTTCCACACACAGTCTGTAAGACGTGCGGCTGGTACAAGAACCGCGTTGCCATCGAAGTCTGAGCACCCAGTCGCTCGGTGTTGTGATTCGACCTACGTCGCTGTCGTGAGTAAATGATGTTGCCCGTCGCAGTAGATGCAATGGGCGGAGATTTTGCTCCTGCTCAAATCGTTGCTGGAGCGCACGAGGCACATCGTGCAGGGATCCCAGTTGCTCTCGTGGGTCCAGTCGACCTAGCTGATGTGGGCGATCTCGAGTTGATCCCTGCTTCTGAAGTGATCGCCATGGACGAGGACCCTGCCTATGGCGTGCGGAGAAAGAAGGATTCGACCCTGGTGCGCGCTGCCGAGGCCGTACGAGACGGACGCGCTAGTGCGATGATTTCGGCCGGCAACACAGGCGCAACCATGGCGTCGGCGTTGTTGCGCATGGGCCGGATCAAGGGAGTGAATCGTCCTGCCATCGCAACGCCGATTCCGGTTCCTGGAGGAACACCCACTGTCCTTCTCGACGCGGGAGCCAATACCGAAGTGCAACCTGACTGGTTGGTTCAATTCGCTTTGATGGGGTCGGTCTACGCGCAGCATCGTTACGGCATCGACAAGCCTCGTGTCGGCTTGCTCTCCATCGGCGAGGAACCCGGTAAGGGAGACACACTCCGCAAAGAAGCCTTCGAACTTCTCTCCACTGCCAAGGGAATCGACTTCATCGGCAATGTGGAAGGGCGTGACGTGATGTCCGACTCCGTCGATGTCGTTGTCACCGACGGCTTCACGGGGAATGTCGTTCTCAAGACCCTCGAAGGTGGAATGAAGACACTGATCAAGGCACTGATGGCGGCGTTCGCATCCAAAGAGGAATACAAGGTGCATGCAGATGCACTTCTGCCTGCGTTGTTCCCGCTGTACGAATCCGTTGATCCGGAGAACACTGGAGGAGCCATCCTGTTGGGGGTCGATGGGGTGTGCATCATCTCGCATGGATCCTCATCGTCTCGGGCCATCGTCAACGGCATCAAGGTTGCTGCAGAAATGGTCGACCGCGGGATGGTCGAAGAAATCCGACGCGCCATCAGCGAGGCTTGAGGAACAGCAGTTGTGCGGGTCGGCTTGTCAGTCGATCCTCGATGAATATCTCTAGGATGGCTCTGCCCATACTGGGAGCCCATGTCGATGCATCGTCCAACGATGCATCATCGAATACGGAGGACATCGTGCCTGCAGAAACCCATGTCGTCGACGGACCTCTGGATCGTGAAGCGATCTTCCACATCGTGCGCGATCAATTGGTCGACATCTTGGAGATCGATCCTGAGAACATCTCCGAGGGACAGTCGTTCAAGGACGATCTGAACGCCGATTCACTTGCTCTCGTCGAACTTGTCGACGCTTTGGAAGAAGAGCTCAGCGAGCGCACGGTGGGCTTTCGAATCGAAGACGAGGATTTGGCAGATCTCAAAACCGTGCGTGATGCAGTCGATTTCGTCTACGCACACGTGATGGCGCACGGCACGGGGAAGTGAACCGGTGGCGTCCCGGGCGGTGGGGCGGCAATGGCCGTGGAAACCGAGGCGTCGACACTCGCACATGACAGGAATCGCCGATGCCGAAAGGGTCGACCTGGATCATGCTGCGATCGACTCCTGGTCCCTCGATGTCGCCGGGCATGTGTTCTGCGACAAGGGTCTGTTGGATCTGAGCCGTTCGCATCGCTCCTGGTGTGCTGAGCGTCAATCCCTTCCGAGCAATGAAAGGCTCGAATTCCTCGGAGATGCTGTGCTGCAGTGGATCGTCACCGAGTGGATATACGGAGCCCATCCTGAACAGAGCGAGGGTGTGCTGACCGAGTTGCGCAAATCCCTGGTGAATACCGAGACGCTGGCAGACGTGGCCCGCGCGATCGGGCTTGGACAGTGGTTGTTCCTCGGTGTCGGCGAAGATGCCGCCGGTGGTCGCGACAAGGGGTCAATTCTTGCAGATGCCCTCGAGGCCTTCATCGGGGCCTTGTATCTCGACGCCGGATCTGAAAAGGCTCGCTCGTTCGTCGTGGGGGTTCTCGAGGAGCGGAGCGAGGGACGTATCGGCCGTCTCGATGAGTTCGACGCTCGGAGCCATCTGATTCGCCTGTGCGTGAGCGAATTTGCTCGACCGCCCAAGTTGGAGATCACATCGCAGGGGGCCGCGCACGAACCAACGTTCAGCGCTGAAGTCATCATCAACGGTGAAGTGATGGGACGGGCACAAGGTCGTTCGAAGAAAGCCGCAGCACAAGCAGCGTCGTCATTGGCCCTCGCGGAGCTCGCATTGCGCGGTGTCGACACCGGCCGTGCCTGAACTCCCCGAAGTGGAGACCGTTCGACGCGGTCTGGAAGAGAAGTTCGTGGGTCGACGCATCGATCGAGTCGAAGTCGGCAGGGAAAGAACTGTGCGGCGTACCTCGCGAGAGGAACTGGTCGCTCGTCTTTCCGGTCGGCGACCAATGGATGCGCGCCGACGCGGCAAGTACTTGTTGTTCTCTCTCGATTCGGGGGATGAGTTGATGATCCATCTGCGAATGAGTGGTCAAGTCCTCATCTCTCGACCCGAAGTGGAACGTCCCGATCACTGTCACGTCGTTTTGACTCTGGGAGAGCGAATCGGTGACACATCGGGTTCCGGCGCCGTGGACGAACTTCGCTTCGTGGATCCGCGCACGTTCGGTGAAGTCATCGCGTACGATCCCCTCCAACGTCCTCCCGTCCTTCCTGAACTCGAACGACTCGGTATCGACCCCATCGCAGACGGTCTGACGAGCCACGACGTGCTTGCGGTGCTGTTGTCCACGCGGCGACCCATCAAAGCCGTGCTTGTCGACCAGCACCTCATCGCAGGTATCGGCAACATCTACGCCGATGAGATCCTGCATCGAGCACGGTTGCATCCCCTGCGTCCGGCATTCACCCTCGATCGGCGCCATGCGAAGAGACTTCGTGACGCGGTGATCGAGATTTTGGAGGCAGCAGTCGCCCTGGGGGGTTCGACGCTGCGAGATGCCCGATATGTCGACACGTCGGGATCCGGGGGC
>JAULYE010000124.1:0-55512 GCA_032118015.1 Ilumatobacteraceae bacterium
CCAAGATGAGCACTCCCATGCGGTTAACGCAGTAAGGCCCGTGACAAGACCATCACGTTGATAGGCCGGAGGTGGAAGAGTGGTAACACTCGTAGCCGACCGGTACTAATCGGCCGAGGGCTTAATTAAACAGCTCGCGCTTGCTCTGGAGTACTTGGGGAACACCCCTTGACAACAGATTTCCGGTGGCCATAGCGGTGGAGAAACACCCGTTCCCATTTCGAACACGGCAGTTAAGCCCGCCTGCGCCGATGGTACTTGGAGGTAGACCTCCTGGGAGAGTAGGTCGTCGCCGGAATTTTTCGAAGACGAAGCCCCGATCCATTTTGGATCGGGGCTTCGTCGTTTTCCGGATCGAATTGTGCGTTATCGGTCGCTTGGGAGTTGAACGCAGATGGGACATCGTCAGGATCGAACTGACTGACGTACAAGCCTTTATTGGGATTTTCCATTGGTTCGCAAATGTCGCTGCGTTCCTGGCTCTAGTCTGGACAAAATGCCCGCACGAGACGATTCGAAGCCATCCAGACGATCGACCGGGGGTAGTTCAGCATCTCGGGCTGGTTCGAAGGCGGGGACGTCGGGATCCTCATCAGGTCGATCATCGAGTCGATTCGTCGGCCGAACGAGTAGAGATTCAGAACGCACGGGTGATGCAGGCCGTTCTGGTGGACCTCGTCGTAGTTCTGACGGTCGTAGTTCTGACGGTCGTAGTTCTGACGGCCGTAGATCAGATGGCCGTAGTTCTGACGGTCGTAGATCAGACGGTCGTTCTGGTGAGCCTCGTCGGGTTTCTGGTCGTGCTGATGACGGTCGTAGATCTGATGGCCGTTCTGGTGAGCCTCGTCGGGCTTCTGGTCGTGCTGATGACGGCCGTAGATCTGATAGCCGAAGCTCTGATGGCCGAAGCTCTGATCGTCGTAGTTCAACTGGTCGATCCGGTACAGGGCGGCGCTCCGAAGGGAGATCCTACGAGGATCGCTATGGCGAACGTGGAGGGTCTGAGTCACCGCGCTTCGGTAAGGCCCGCAGTTCATCTGATCGTGATGGAACACGTTCTCGGCGAAGCACTTCTCGCCAGCCGATTGAACATCGCACGGAAGCCGATCGTCGTCGTGCTGCAGTTCGAGCAAAGGGCGGTGGGACAGCCCGCAGTGGGGGAGCAACAAGCTCTGAGGAGCCACGTACGCCACCTGTTGTTGAAACATGGATCGATGAGGGCCCTGTTTCATCAGATGGTGACATCCGAAGGAAGGCATCTGGTGCCGTTCACCGAAGTCGAGGGATCTCTCCACAAGAAATTGTCACCAACAGAAGAAGAGTAAGGTCCGATGCACCGTCGCCGGTCATCGTTTCAGAGGTCGCCCGAGTCGTCGATCCACGTCGTGTCGAAAAACTCGCAGGGAAGTTGGATAGCGCCCGTTTCGCTCTCGAGCGGGAACGCTATTCGGAGGCCAAGCGCATAGCCAGGTCCTTGTTGAAAGAGTTGGCTGGTGTCGCTTCGGTTCACGAGATCATCGGTCTTTCCAGTTATCGCCTGGGGCAATGGCGGGATGCAACAGCGGCACTGGAGATGGCTCGCACACTGAAGGAGCGGATCGAAGACCTTCCGATTCTTGCAGACTGTTATCGGGCCCAAAGGAAGTGGGCTCAGGTCGATGCAGTGTGGCAAGACTTGAAAGAGCAGTCTCCCGCTCCCGAGGTGATGGCTGAAGGTCGCATCGTCGTTGCTGGTTCACTGGCCGATAGAGGTGATGTGAGTGCGGCTATCGACTTGATGCGCAAAGCGTCACCTGTTCCGCGCCGAGTTCGTGACTATCACCTTCGGCAGTGGTATTTCCTCGGAGATCTCTACGATCGTGCGGGAGATATACAGCGGGCGCGAGAATTCTTCCTTCGAGTTGCCAACCACGACTCTGCATTTGCCGACGTTCGTGAGCGCCTCGCCGGTCTTTGATGAGATCATCCTCTGCGGTTGCTATATCCCTGATCGAAACTGTTCCCTGATCGAAACTACGACCGAGCGTCTGTAGGAACTATTGTGATCGTCGGTCGCATCGTCTTGGCACAACTGTGACTCCAAAAAGGCGTCACGAGCGAGGCAAATGGTCTTCGCGAAAGCGTCCTCAGTGAAGACTGACCGGTCAGCGACAGAGCATGGACGGACGTTGTTCACCCCTTGAACGAAGATCGTTAACGAAAGGTACTGAGATGAACCTGGAGCAGGCAGCTCGAATCCGAGAAGGCAAGGGTTTCATTGCAGCTCTCGACCAAAGTGGTGGGAGTACGCCCAAGGCCCTGCGTTTGTACGGAATCTCTGAGGATTCCTATTCAGGGGATGAGCAGATGTTCGATCTCATGCATGCGATGCGAACACGGATGATCATGAGTCCGGCCTTCGATGGGCGGCGTGTTCTCGGTGCGATTCTTTTCGAAGGAACAATGGAGCGAACGATTGGCGCAGAGTCAACAGCTTCGTTTCTGTGGAAGAACAAGGGCGTTGTCCCCTTTTTGAAGGTCGACAAGGGATTGAGTGACGAGTCCGACGGTGTTCAGGTGATGAAGGCGATGCCTGATCTTGCGTCGTTGTTGCAGCGAGCAGTTGGGCATGGGATCTTCGGAACCAAGATGCGATCGGTGATCAAATTGGCGTCACCCACGGGAATCAAGGCCGTTGTCCGTCAGCAGTTCGATGTCGGTCGCAGCATCCTTGAGCATGGTCTGGTTCCCATCATCGAACCAGAGATCGACATCCACAGCCCGAACAAGGTCGAATGCGAACAGCTGCTCGTGGACTGTCTTCTCGAAGAACTCGATCATCACGAAGCAGGTACAGAGGTGATGCTCAAACTCACACTCCCCGAAACCGATGGCTTCTATCAGTGTCTTGTCGACCATCCCGGGGTGCTGCGTGTCGTCGCTTTGTCAGGTGGCTACAGCAGGCAGGAAGCGACGCAAAGACTGAGCCGTAATCCCGGTGTGATCGCAAGTTTCTCTCGTGCCCTGACGGAGGGTCTCACTTCGCAGCAGAGCGACGACGAATTCAACGCAATTCTCGACAGCACCATTGCAGAGATCTACAAGGCCTCAGCCACCTGAGGGAAGATCGAGTGGTCGAAGGACTACTCCGGTGAGAATCTTTGGAGTAAAGAACGTCGACTTTGGGGGCATCAGTTCGTGCTCTCGAGCTGTTCGGCGAATGTCGTCGACAGTCACAGGGCGAATCAGGATTGCAGCATCAGCCGCACCGGATTCGACAAGCTCCGCGACGTGCTCCACACCGTGCTGATAGCGGACCTCGTGGGGGCATGTGCCCAGCGCATCTTCGAGGCGACTTCCATCCAGGGCACGAACACCCGAGAAATCAGTGTGCCGGGGTTTGAGTGCTCGGGGGCTCTGGCCGCGCCGCATCAGCACCAAAGCCCCATTGTCCTGCATCCACGACGTGATGGACGGACTCAAAGGTGGGCACTCGACAATGTCGAAATGTTCCAAGAGAGCACTTTCGAAGACCTGAACATCGGGTAGGTCATAGAGGCGATGAATGGCTGCGACAGAGAGTTGGTCCTCGACGAGTTCGGCAACGTATGTCATTGTCAACTCCGCTGAACTCGCCAAAGGGGATGCAGAGGACCGCATTTCATCGCGGAATGTCCGGCTGATGGCATAGCGATGGTGCCCATCTGCAATGACGACTTCATGGGATGCGATCAGACCGCAGATGTCGCGAATGCGATCCGGATCGTCGATGCGCTCGAAGGTGTGCTCCACCCCATTCACGACGACTGAACCCATGTACGTGCCTGGTGTCTCAAGAGAGGCAGTCAAACCTCGACCGAGAGAAAGCCCCCATATCGGAGAAAGATTGCATGCTGTCGCCCTGGTCAGATCCAAACGGTCGGTCTTGGCTTTGGGCGTCGTTCGTTCGTGAGGAAGGACTCCACCTGAATTCTCATCGACCACTTCGAGAGCCCCGATGACGCCAGAGGTTTTGCGCTCACGACCACTCTCATCGCAAAACGTCATGCGGTACACCGTCAGACTGGCGTGGGCATCCAATGTCATGATCCCCGAGGAACGCCAGGAGGAGAGACGCTTTGCTGCTTGGTCGTAGCGCAAGTTCCCCTCGGACTCGAGCGGGACATCGACATGGACGATGTTGTCGACGTGGCTCGCTGCGAGACGATCTCGGTCTGCATCGGACAACACGTCATAGGGAGGTGCTGTGACCGAACTCAAGATGTCAGGGGCATAGCGCAGGGCGCGAAAGGGCTGAAATCGGGGCATTCCTACAGACTGTCACCTCGCAGGGCATCGAGGTTGGAAATTCGGTGTGAAGCAGCCGTTGGCCTCGCGGGACCATTTCCGCCGGGTACAGTCGGCTCGACTATGAGGCTCAAAGGCATCGTGGCGATTCATGCCTGAACCGTTTGTGGTTCTGTGCGATTTGGATGGAGTCGTGTGGCTTGCGCGTCGACCATTGCCCGGAGCCGCTGACGCCATTGCTCGTCTGCGGTCTCTGGGTCATCGCGTCGTATTCGTCACCAACAATTCCTATGCCACCGAGGACGAGCAGTGTGAGCATCTTGCTGGTATCGGTATTCCTGCCAAAGGCGACATTGTGACGTCGGCGATGGCCGCCGCATTCGTCGTGGAGCCCTGTTCGAATGTTCTGATATGCGGTGGACCAGGACTTTCAGAGGCAGTGCGCGCTCGAGGTGCTCGACCAGTTGCTATGTCGGAATACGACACTTTCGAAGGGGACATCGATACGGTCGTGGTCGGATTTCATCGAGCCTTCGACTACGAGTCTTTGCGTCGAGCTCATCATGCGATTCGCAACGGGGCCATCTTCGTGGCGTCCAACGAGGATGCCACCTATCCGACTCCTCAGGGTCCGATTCCAGGTGGGGGAAGTATCGTGTCGGCGGTAGCGACGGCGAGCGGCGTCGCCCCCACTGTCACTGGGAAGCCCCATACAACGATGGCGAGGCTTGTTCGATCACTCGTTCCGGGAGTCGATGAGCGCTCGGTGATGGTCGGGGACCGTCCGTCCACTGACGGAAAGTTTGCCGAAACACTGGGTTGCCGATTTGCTCTCGTGCACTCTGATATTTCACACGATGAGGCTCGCTCGCAGAACCTCGGTTCGAGTGGGACACTCGACAGGATCAGAATCGATTTCGAGGGTGGATCTTTGTGGGAAGTCTCGAGCATTTTTCTCGGGGTACGATGACCCCATGGCGAAGAACCCTGTCAATCGTGACACCGTGAAAAAGTTGATCGATACTTTGACTCCGATGAACCCGGAGACGGCCGAAAAATTCATGCAGGAATTGTTACGGGTAGCCGACGAACGGCGACGCGATGTGGAACGAGTCGTTGGTGACGTCGCCAAGGTAGGTGTACGAACCGCCGAGGGGGTCGCGAGCTCGATTCAGCAGGAATGGTCTCGGCAGTTGAACCGTATGGCATCACGTATCGACGATCTCGAACGTCAGGTCGAAGCACTCGGTCAGACCTTGGAAACGACGCGCGTGAATCTTGTGTCGCTTGCAGCGAGGAACTCAGGCAAGGGTTCGGGGTCTGCCGAGGACAGCAGTCCAGGCGAGACAGGAAAGTCTGCAAAGAAGAAAGAGAAGAAGAACGCGAAGAAGGGGTCCAAGAAGTCTTCAAAGAAGACATCCAATGAGCCGACTGTGTCGATGGAGTCGACGGCGGCGGATGACACCGTCTCGCCTGTCGTTGCTGGGATCTAGCGGATTCCATTCCGCACGTCGATGGTTCAGCGAACGCGCCTTGATGCGGAACTCGTTCGTCGGACCTTGGTCGATAGTCGCCACGAAGCTCAAGAGTTGATCCAGGCCGGCAGAGTTTTGGTCAATGGGGCGATCGCTGCCAAGTCGGCGCACCTGGTTGCTCCGTTCGATGCTCTGATCGTGACAGGTCCGCCAAGGCGGTTCGTCAGTCGCGGCGGTGACAAGTTGTTGGCAGCGATCGAGACTTTCGATCTCGTGATTGAAGGATGTTCGGCTCTCGACGCAGGTGCTTCAACCGGAGGTTTCACTGACTGCCTGTTGCAGCATGGTGCCCACTCCGTGATTGCCGTTGATGTTGGGCATGGACAATTGCATCCTCGAATTCGCAATGATGAACGAGTCCGTGTCATCGAGCGATTCAATATCCGCAGACTCACCAGAGAGGATCTCGGTGGACCAGTCGACCTCGCAGTTGCAGACCTGTCGTTCATCTCCTTGACAGCGGTCATACCCGCTCTGACCTCGGTTCTCGAGGTCGGCGGACACATGATCTTGCTGGTCAAGCCCCAGTTCGAAGTGGGTCGTCAGGAGGTGTCGCGCGGACGCGGTGTGGTCACCGACCCAGAACTCCATCGTGCTGCGTGTGACGCTGTTGGAGAAGGATGTGAACGAGCCGGAGTGGACGTCCTCGATGTGATTCCCAGCCCCCTACTGGGGCAGGAAGGTAATCGTGAATTCCTCCTCCTCGGGGTCGTCCGTGAGAGAATTCCACAGTGAATTCGGACCGTGCTTTCCAGGGGTCGGCGACAGTCGTCCTGATCGGTCGGACCGACCGTCGACAGGCGCGCGAGATCGCTCAACAGGCAGTGGACTGGCTTGTGGAAAGAGGTCACCGAGTGGTGGCTCCTCAGCAGGATGCGCAGGTCTTGGGTGTTCGGGGACTGCAGCCAGATGATGATCCTTTTGCGTCAGCTGACTTGGTTCTCAGCATCGGCGGAGATGGAACGATGCTGCGTGCAGTGTCTCTCGTGAACGGACTCGAGATTCCTGTTCTTGGAATCAATGTTGGGTTGCTCGGTTATCTCGCTGAGGTCGAACCGTCTCACCTCGAAGAGAGTTTGAAGCGGTTCTTTGCCGGGGACTATGTGACTGAGCGTCGTCTCGTGCTCGAGGTGCAGGTTTTCCATCAGGATGGCCGTCGACGAGTGCATCGGGCACTCAATGAGGCATCCTTCGAAAAGACGAAATCCGGGCAGACCGTGCGTCTCGCAGTGAGTATCGACGGTGTTCCTTTCACGACGTTCCAAGCCGATGGGCTATTGGTGGCGACCCCGACAGGATCCACGGCCTACGCGTTGTCTGCTCGGGGTCCCATTGTCTCGCCCACGCACCAAGCAATTCTGTTGACGCCTCTTGCTCCACACATGCTGTTCGATCGATCTCTCGTGCTCGATTCCAGCGAATCAGTCGTCGTGGAAGTCGTTGGAGACCGTGATGTCGTGATGGCTGTGGATGGACAGGAAGTATGCAGCCTTGCTGTTGGTGATTTGGTGTCGTGTGCGTCTTCGAATGCTCCGGCAGTCTTCGTGAGACTCGAACCCAATCGCTTCCACCAGGTTCTGAAGGCGAAATTCGGACTCGCAGATCGATGAGCGTGGAGATGGGAGCGAACCGTAATGCTCAGTGAATTGAGAGTGTCCAATCTGGGCATCATCGAGTCGGTCGACTTGCTCTTGCAACCCGGCTTGATTGCTTTGACCGGGGAAACCGGCGCTGGAAAAACGTTGCTGATCGAGGCAATCAACCTTTTGATCGGAGAGCGAGCAGACCCGTCTCGAGTTCGAGCGGGGCAATCCGAAGCTCGTGTCGAGGGTCGATTCCACCTCGGTGACGAGGAGTTCGTCGTCGTGCGAGTTGTTCCAGCTGATGGACGCTCACGGGCGTACATCAATGGACGATTGGCCACGGTGGGTGAACTCGCAGATCTCGGATCTCGATTGGTGGATCTTCATGGCCAGCATGCCCACCAAAGTTTGTTGACCTCATCGGTACAACGCGCGGCTCTGGATGAATATGCCCGAACCGATCTCGAACCTCTGAAAGGTGCTCGAGCACGACTTTCGGAGATCGATGCGGCTCTCGCTGCACTGGGAGGTGACTCTCGTTCACGTGCTCGAGAAGTCGAGTTGTTGCGTTTTCAGGTCGAGGAAATCTCTCGTGCAGAGATCGGCGAAGTCGATGAGGACGCCAAACTCGAATCTGAGGAGTCGGTCCTTGCTGATGTCGCAGCTCATCGTCAGGCAGCGCTTCTGGCTCAGAGTGCTATATCAGATGAAGGGGGAGCTGTCGACGCTGTTGGCTCGGCTGTTTCGGCATTGCTCCACCGATCACCTTTTGCAGATCTGCGTGATCGACTGGAAATTGTGCAGGCAGAGATCGTGGACATTGCCCGTGATCTACGAAGTCGAGCTGAGTCGAGCGAAGAGGATCCAGAACGTCTCGAGGGGATTCGCCAGCGACGCCAACTGCTCCGTGAACTGAGACGAAAATATGGCGAAACTTTGGATGATGTCATCAGTTTTCACGACGAAAGCCGGAGCCGTCTTGAGGAATTGGAGTCCTACGAGGCACGTGTGGGTGAATTGGAGACGATGAGAATCCGCATCGTCGAGGAGGAACGAGCAGCCGCGCGAGAGGTTGCTGCGGTCCGACGTGCAGCAGCGGATGCTCTTGGACGCGACATCACCGCCCACCTTCCTGATCTGGCCATGGAGCGGGCCGTTGTGACTGTCCAGGTTGCAGGGGTGGATCCAGCAGATGACGTCGCCATGTTGCTGTCATCCAATCCGGGGTCACCTTTGGCTCCTTTGTCCAAGGTCGCTTCCGGAGGCGAATTGGCCCGAACAATGCTCGCCATTCGACTGGTGCTGACTCAGGGTCCTCCGATCCTGGTGTTCGATGAAGTGGATGCCGGTATTGGTGGTGCCGCAGCGAACGCACTCGCTCAGAGCCTCGAACGTCTTGGTCACACGCACCAAGTGCTCGTCGTCACCCATTTGGCACAGGTGGCAGCCGCCGCCCGCCAGCACCTCGTGATCTCCAAGAATGTGCTGTCGCAAGCAGGGGTCGAGACGACCCGAACCGACGGTCGCTGGGTGGATGGACAAGAGCGGATCGACGAAGTCGCACGGATGTTGTCTGGTCATCCGGACAGTTCGCGTGCCCGAGACCACGCAGAAGAATTGCTGTCATCGTGGGTGAAGCGGTCGTGATTGCCCGTGTCGACCGTAGGGGAGCAGCCTGACGTATGTGCCAGCGCCTCCCGAATGTGGTGTCTGGGACACTGTCACATTCAGGGTTGGGAAAGGCTAGATGTCGGCTCGAATGGCTCGTTTCGTACAGAGGGCCGACTCGCTGAGAGGGTATGACGGCTGGTGTCCTCGACTGGGGGTAAGGTGTTCTCCCGTTGTGAGTGTTGGAAACGGGAGGTCGTCATGACGAAGCACATCTTCGTAACCGGAGGTGTCGCCAGTTCGCTCGGCAAGGGCCTCACCGCTTCGTCGCTGGGTCGTCTGCTCAAATTGCGTGGGCTCAGGGTGACGATGCAGAAACTGGATCCGTACATCAACGTCGACCCGGGAACGATGAATCCCTTCGAGCACGGTGAAGTCTTCGTCACTGATGACGGAGGTGAGACCGATCTCGATCTTGGACATTACGAACGTTTCATCGATGAGAATCTGACACGTAATTCGAACGCAACAACAGGCTCGATCTACCAAGCTGTTCTTGCGGCGGAACGTCGTGGTGACTATCTCGGCAAGACCGTACAGGTGATTCCGCACATCACAGACGAAATCAAGAGACGAATCCGCCGGATGGCCACGGACGACGTCGATGTCGTGATCACAGAGGTTGGTGGAACAGTCGGTGACATCGAAATTCTCCCGTTCCTCGAAGCGATCCGTCAGTATCGAAAGGAAGCCGGTCGGGACAACGTCTGTTACATCCATGTCACACTCGTCCCCTTCATAGGACCATCAGGTGAGCAGAAGACCAAACCGACGCAACACTCCGTCACGGAGTTGCGTAGCAGAGGAATTCAGCCCGATGTCATCGTGTGTCGGAGCGAAGAGCCACTCAGTCAGAGTCTCAAGAGAAAGATCTCCAACTTGTGTGATGTCGACGAAAAGGCTGTCGTCAACGCTGCTGACGTGCGAAACATTTATGAGTTGCCACTCGTCCTTCATGATGAGGGTTTGGACGCTGTTGTGTGTGACACCTTGCGTATCGATGCCGAGCCCGATCTAACTTCATGGACAAGCGTTGTCGAAATGGTGGACAATGCAACCCGTCCGGTGCGTATCGGCTTGATTGGAAAGTACATCGATCTGCACGACGCATATCTCTCGGTTGTGGAGAGCATCAAGCATGCAGGATTCCATCTCGGCGCGAACGTGGAAGTCGATTGGATCCAGGCAGAGGAAGTGGAGGGTCTGCTGGCCGAGGGTCGCTTGGCTCATTTGGATGGGATGGTCATTCCAGGTGGATTCGGAGTGCGCGGTGTGGAGGGAAAGATTGCCGCTGCAGAGTTCGCCAGAGAGAACCTTCTGCCGTGTCTTGGACTGTGCCTTGGAATGCAAGTGATGACGATCGAATTCGCTCGTCATGTTCTGTCGATGGCAGATGCCCACTCCACCGAATTCGACCCCTCGACTCAATTTCCTGTCATCGACATCATGAATGATCAGCGAGATGTGACAGACAAGGGCGGCACCATGCGCCTCGGTGCGTACTATGCAGTTCTCCAGCCCAACTCGAAGGTTGCGCATGCATACGGTGAAACCGTTGTCAGTGAGAGGCACCGCCATCGGTACGAGTTCAATAGCCAATTCCGGAGCAGATTCGAGGCCGCAGGTTTCATGTGCTCGGGCACGTCCCCGGACAAGCGTCTCGTCGAGTTCATCGAATTGGAAGATCACCCCTTTTGGATCGGCACGCAGGCTCATCCTGAATTTAAGAGTCGTCCGGATCGTCCTCACCCACTTTTCAAGGGTTTGATTCAGGCCTCACTCGACGTGAGAGAGGTGCGTGATCGATCATCCTGTTCCGATGACGTCGTTCGGGCCTGAGGATTCTTGTGGTGGCTGAGAACCCGTCGGGTGCAGACAGTTTCCGTCATCTCGGTGATGAGCACATCTTTCAAGGGCATCTGTGGAGAGTCGTACAGGGAGATTTCCTCGATCCGAGCGGAGAGCATTTTCGCCGAGACATTGTTCGTTCTCCCGGTGCTGTTGGCGTTGTCCCAGTCTTTGAAAGTGCAGGCGGTGCTCACGAGGTCGTGATGGTTCGTCAGTATCGAGCCGCATTTCACGAGTATGTGCTGGAGATACCGGCAGGCATGCGAGATGTGGCGGGGGAAAGTCCTGAGGAGACCGCCCAGCGTGAGCTGGCCGAGGAGGTGGGACTTCGGGCGGGGTCACTACGCCTTTTGCACAGTTTCTACCCCTCTCCGGGAATGACCGATGCAGTTCTCCACGTGTATCTCGGAACCGTGCTCGAATCAGTGGAGCGCAGCGTTCATGGTCCCGAAGAGGTCGATATGGAAGTGTTGAGGTTGCCCCTTGTAGAGGCTGTCGATCTCGTTGTCTCGGGCCATATCAAAGACGCGAAATCGGTCATCGGACTCCTTCTCGCACATCGCTCGCTCGTTTCCGTTCAGAGGTCTACGATCGAAGACAGTGACGTCACGTGATCGAGTTTCCATTGGATGTGCCACGATGCTCCGTGACGTCGAAGAGTTCCTGTCGTGGTTGTCGGCTGAGCGCGGTCGGTCATCCAACACCTTGGACGCTTACCGAAGCGATCTGCACGCCTATGTGCTCTGGCTGGAGCATCAGGGTCTGAAAATTGAAACTGTTCAGTCCCGCCACCTCGATTCGTATTCACGGTCCTTGATAGACCGAGCTCTGGCTGCATCGACCACCGCGCGCAAGATGACGGCTGTTCGTTCGTTGCATCGGTTCCAGTTCATGGAAGGTCGGCGCCTCGACGACCCGTCAGCTGATTTCGAAGGAATCAAGGTCCCATCTGGCCTTCCGAAGCCTCTTTCTGAGCAGGAAGTGGAACAGTTGATCGCATCGGTCACGGGAGAAGGTCCGGTTGCTATGCGCGATCGCGCCCTGCTCGAATTCCTGTACGCCACGGGTGCACGCATCTCTGAAGTGTGCGGACTCGACCTTGGGGACATCGATTCTGAGTCGAGTCTCGTGCGTCTGTACGGGAAGGGATCCAAAGAGCGAATTGTTCCCTTGGGTTTCATGGCCCGACGATCCCTCAATGTGTGGTTGGAGGAGGGTCGTCCTCATCTCACCCCCACGACTTGGCGGAATCGTGTCGACGCTGCAGCAATGTTCCTCGACAAGCGCGGATCAAGACTCAAACGCCAGGCAGCATGGGCGATCGTTGCGAGACATGGAAGCAAAGTCGGGTTGACCGACCGTCTGTCACCCCATGTCTTGAGGCATTCCTGTGCGACCCACATGTTGGATCATGGGGCAGATTTGCGGATCGTGCAGGAAATGTTGGGTCATGCGAGTATTTCCACGACACAGGTGTACACGAAGGTTTCCCAGGAACATCTCCTCGATGAGTACCGACGTTCGCATCCGCGTTCCCAGGTGTCGCGAAAATCGTGATTGCGGAAATGGTGGGCACTATCGGTCATCTCGCGCGCAGGCTGATCGAATCGGTGCGTGCCTCATCAGTGGATCAAATCGATCTGGAGTGGGTTGGAGAAACCTTGTCGGCAGAAGAGTTCGCCTTATGGAGCAAGATGCAGGTCATGGACCGTGTCCACTCCATCGGAGTTGCACGCCGTCTCATCTCAGGGAGTCTCGGGGTCGAGAATTTTGAAGTCGTTGCGGCCCTGTTGCACGATGTCGGCAAGTTGCAATCCGGTCTCGGAGTGCCTGCGCGTATCGCAGCCACGATTCTTGGTCCGCGAAATCGCAGGTGGCGAGAGTACCTCGATCATGAATCAATTGGAGCAAGTATGTGTCGCGACGCGGGTCTCGACCCACGCGTATGCAATCTCATCAGCGGAAACGGACCACGCGAGGCTCGAGAAAGGCTGCGACGAGCCGACGATCTTTGATGGACGACTCCCGATCGAGACAAGCGGAGAGCACTACCGGGATTGGATCGGCACAGTTCTTGGTCAGTCAGGGCTTTTCATTTCGGGGCAAGAAGTCCGATGTTCGAGTAGACCCTGTGCAAGGTTGCAGATGCGACCGAGCGGGCTTTGGAGGCCCCTGTCTGCAGTAAGCGCGACATCTCTCCCGGGTCTGACATCAGTTCGCCAAATTTCGTCTGGATCGGCCGCAGAAGTTCGACAACAGCTTGAGCGGTGTCGTTCTTGAGTTGTCCGTACTGCGAGTATTGCTCGGCAAGGGCTTCCGGAGTCGAGTTGGTGCACGCTGCCAGAATCTCGAGCAGATTCGATACTCCCGGTTTGGCGGTCCTGTCGAAGCGGACTTCTGAGTCGGAGTCCGTCACGGCTCTCTTGAACTTTTTCACGACCGCATCTGGTGATTCGAGGAGGTACACGATTCCCGCATCGCCACTGCTGGATTTGGACATCTTCGCCATGGGGTCCTGAAGATCCGTCACCTTGGCGCCAGTCCGGGGTGTGACGACCTTGGGAAGCACGAAAGTCTCCCCGAAACGTGAGTTGAAGCGCGCAGCAATATCTCGAGTGATCTCCACGTGCTGACGCTGGTCCTCGCCGACTGGCACCTCATTGGCATCGTAAAGAAGGATGTCTGCTGCTTGTAGAGCCGGGTATGTAAAGAGGCCAGCAGAGACGAAGTCAGCGGCACGCTTGGCAGATTTGTCCTTGAACTGAGTCATTCGGCTCAACTCACCGAATGAGACCGTGCACTCCATGATCCAGGCCAATTGGGTGTGCTCGGGTACGTGGCTCTGAACGAAGACCGTAGCTACATCGGGATCGAGTCCGACTGCGAAGAGCGTCGCAGCTAGTTCGAGGGTCTGAGTACCGATGATTCCTGGGGTATCGGTCGTTGTGAGAGCGTGTAGATCGACGATGCCGTGAAAGGCGTCGTACTGGGACTGACCAGTGACCCATTGGCGTAGGGCTCCGAGATAGTTTCCGAGATGAACACGCCCTGTTGGCTGGATACAGGACAGAACACGATTCACGAGGCGAGGATATCCGGGTATAGGGGCAGTATCTGCGTATCAGCGGGCTGCGCATTAGCCTGGGACGATGGCTGTCGATGTCTCCACCCCGGTTTTCGAGGGTCCATTCGACTTGCTCCTCCATCTCATTCTGCGTGAACAGGTCGACATCTATGAGATCTCTTTGTCGATCATCGTGGACGCATATCTCACCGAATTGGAAAAGATGCAGTCGCTCGACCTCGAGGTGGCGACCGAATTCCTGTTGATTGCGTCCACTCTGGTGGAGATCAAGGCAAGGCGCCTTCTTCCAGGTCGTGAAGACGTTGATATCGATGAAGAACTCGGATTGTGGGAAGAGCGGGACCTGCTGTTGTCGCGGCTTCTCGAATGCAAGACCTTCAAAGACGTCGGCACGGTTTTCGCTCGAATGGCAGATGACGCCGATCTTTCGTATCCACGGCGATCTGGGCCTGATGAGCGCTTCGCCGAGTTGATGCCCGATCTACTCGAGGGAGTGGGTCCTGGTCACGTCAAGGCAGCTTTCCTACGGGCGATGACTCCCAAACCGGTCCCACATGTGGATCTTTTTCATGTATCCGCAATTCGGGCGAATGTCGCAGATGCGATGGCAGAGTTGTTGGACGAATTGCCTCGCGTTGGCAACATCACCTTCCGACGCCTGACGTCTGATCTCGTCGATCGAATGGAAATCATTGTCCGATTTCTCGCTCTCTTGGAGCTCTTCAAGCAAGGCATGGTCGAAGTCGACCAATCTCAGCGATTCGGGGACATCGACATCGTGTGGATCGGAAATCCTCTTGCGTCGGCGTCGGTGTCCTTCGATGACTACGAAGGATGAAATCATGACGATGGACCCATTGGAGATCACCCAAACAGAGACCGGAGAGGAAGCGTTGCCTGCCCGAGTCGATGCAACGACGGTGCGCGCGCTGGAAGCCATCGTTCTCGTCGCTTCAGAGCCAGTGCCTGCGGAGTTGCTTGCGCAAATCCTCGAAGTATCCGTCGAATCCGTTGTCGTTATTTGTGATTCGCTGAGTCGCGCATATGAAGAAGCTGGACACGGCTTTCAATTGCTCCGTGTTGCAGGTGGGTATCGCTTTCAGTCCCATCCGGACACCGCTGCGTATGTCGAGCGCTTCATTCTGGACGGCCAGCGAGCGCGACTGTCGGGGGCCGCATTGGAAACATTGGCGATCGTGGCCTATAAGCAGCCGATTTCTCGAGCTCAGATCGCATCGATCCGTGGCGTCGATCCAGACGCGGTGCTCCGGACGCTTCAATCCCGCGGCTACATCGATCAAGCGGGTCGAGATCCTGGCCCAGGTCAGGCGGTTCTCTGGGCAACGACTCCTCTGTTCTTGGAGAGGTTGGGAATTGATTCGATCAGCGACCTACCGCCCATTGCCGAATTCATGCCGGAAGCAGATGTTGTCGAGGCGTTGGAGGTCGGTCTTCGTCTCTCGAACGTCGTTGTCCAAGGCCCAGCCGACGGGTCCGGTGAAGACAATGTCGGTACCTCCCGTCCAGCCGTGACGAAGATCTCAGAAGGTCCTTCTTCTTCGGGATCTCCAAACGATGGCGCCTGATATCGAACCTCCACTGTGGGAGCAGTGGGCGCAGGCATCCGCTCAGTTGCCAACAGGCGAACGACTACAGAAAGTGTTGGCGTCGCATGGTTTCGGTTCCCGCCGTACGTGTGAGGAGATGATCGCTGAGGGTCGCGTCCGAGTCAATGGTGTCGTTGCGATACTCGGTCGGCGTGTCGAGGTCGACGTTGACATCGTCGAGGTCGATGGGGTCGAAATTGGTATTCGGCCTGGTCTCGTCTACTACCTGTTGAACAAGCCTACGCGTGTGGTCACAACCTCGAATGACCCTGAGGGTCGACCGACGGTCGTGGACCTGGTGCCGGACAGCCCACGGGTTTTCTCGGTTGGGCGATTGGACTACGACACCGAGGGCCTGCTGTTGTTGACAAACGACGGGGCGCTGGCTCAGCGCATTTCTCACCCGAGTGCGGGAGTGGAAAAGGAATACATTGTCGAAGTTGCAGGAGACCGAGTTTCAGCGGGGGCGATACGACAGCTTCGCGAGGGTGTCGAACTCGATGGTGAAAAGACCTTCCCTGCACGGGTCTCACAGCCAGCAGATGGAGTGTTGCGGATCGTCATTCACGAGGGCCGGAACAGACAAGTTCGCCGAATGTGTGAAGCGGTCGGCCATCCAGTAACCCGTCTCGTTCGAGTGAGAATTGGGCCTTTACGGGATACGACGCTGGAACCAGGGCAGTGGCGTGAACTGTCGATTGAGGAATTGAGAATGCTGACCCAGTCGGTCGCCGATGCGCCCTGACGATACGATCTGAGGCGATGGAGACTCAGGATCGAGGCAGACGCGCCAACGTCCTCGGCCTGGGCTTGATCGGTGGATCGCTTTGTGCGGCCCTTCAGCAGCGCAATTGGACGGTCTGTGGTGATGATTCGGATCCAACGAGATGCCAAATGGCGCTCGAACGAGGTCTGATTCATCAGACCGGATTGGATCCTTCCGCTGACATCACTTTCGTATCCGTGCCGGTCACATCCCTTTCTTCCCAAGTTCGCCGCGCTCTGGATACCACGACCGGAGTGGTGACCGATGTCGGCAGTGTCAAAGGTGTGGTTGTCCGGGACATTCCCGATGCGCGATTCGTCGGAGGGCACCCGATGGCTGGCAGCGAGCTCGAAGGCCTCGACGGAGCGGATCCAGATCTCTTCACTGATGCCGTCTGGGTCCTCACTCCGACAGCGACAACTTCGGATGCGGCATTCGCCTTCGTCGCTGAAGTGGTGAACGAGTTGGGGGCCGAGGTCGTCGGATTGGAGCCGGAGCACCATGATGCTCTCGTCGCAGTCGTCAGTCATGTTCCGCATCTCACCGCTGCAACGCTGATGGGGTTGGCGAGTAGAAGATCGGATGAGCACGCTGTCCTGCTTCGACTCGCTGCTGGAGGGTTTCGTGATATGACGCGCATCGCCTCAGGGCATCCAGCAATTTGGCTGGACATCTGCACGGATAATCGAGATGCGATCGTCGACGAGTTGGGATCGTTGATTGTTGGCCTCGGCGAAATCAGAGATGCGGTCGCAACGGGAGATCGGGACACGTTGTACTCGCGTCTTCGATCAGCACGTGAGGCACGCGCAAATCTTCCCTCTCGGATTTCTTCAATTTCTGAACTTGCAGAAGTTCGTATCCCCATTCCAGATCGACCGGGATCGGCTGCAGAGGTGTTCACTCTCGCAGCCGAGTTGGGGGTGAACATTCCTAACTTCGAGGTTGTCCACTCGCCAGAGGGTGACCGAGGTATCGCTGTCGTACTCATCGATACGAAGAGCGTCGAACTTTTCCGTGGCGGACTTCTGGCCAGAGGTTTCCGTCCATCGATCCAGCCTCTCGACAGGTGATGTCAGTGGATCAAGGATTGCCCCGGCAACCTTTGGAGCCAGCGCTCGGACCGATAGATGTGCGGGTGAGCGTGCCGGGCTCGAAGAGCATTTCCAATCGAGTACTGGTGTGTGCTGCATTGGCAGACGGATGGAGTGTGATCGACAACCTTGCTCCAGGTGACGACACGCAAGCAATGATCGAGTGTTTGACAGTCCTCGGAGTCGAGATCGAAGAATCATCAGGGTCGATCCGAATCCACGGAGTTGCAGGTGTGCCCAAGGGTGGAAGTGTGCTCGATGCGCGTCTTGCAGGGACGACGTCTCGATTTTTGACGGCGGTGGCTGCTCTGTCCGTCGACCCATCGACCATCACCGGCGGTGGACCTCTGATGCGAAGACCTATGGGCGATCTCCATAGTGGCCTCGTCGAGCTTGGTGCCCTCGTCGAACCACTGGGGGCACCCGGATATCTCCCAGTGAAAGTCAGTCGGAATGACTTGCACGGTGGCAGGATCAACATGAGGGGTGATGTCAGTAGTCAGTTCCTGACGTCATTGATGTTGATCGCTCCGTACCTCACTGACGGTCTAGAAGTACACCTCACATCGCCGCTCGTGTCTCGTCCATATGTCGAGATGACGGCGCATGTCATGGCCTCTTTCGGCGTGGAAGGGGTTGCCGTTGAAGGAGAACGCATCAGAGTCCCATCTGGCGTATACGAGGCTCGTGACTATCGAGTCGAACCCGACGCAAGTTCGGCTTCGTATCCCTTGGCTGCGGTAGCAGTGACAGGTGGCCGTATCGAAATCGAGGGTCTGACTCGGAATTCCCTGCAGGGTGATATTCGCTTTTTGCATGTACTGGAAGATATGGGTTGTTCTGTTCGTCATGGCGATGGGTACTGCGAAGTGACCGCCGATGGAACCCTGCGGGGTGTTGACCTGGACATGTCCGACATTTCCGATCTCGTGCCGACTGTCGCAGTTCTTGGAATGTTCGCGTCCTCACCCACTCGTATTCGAAACGTCGGCTTCATCCGTGCGAAAGAAAGCGACCGGATCAGCGACCTCGTATCAGGGATTCAACAGCTCGGAGGTCGAGCAAGTGAAACAGAGGACGGTCTGGTTGTCCTTCCCTCCGACAGTCTTACGCCTGATGCTGTTCTCTTGTCCTCTCATCACGATCACAGGCTTGCCATGGCCTGGTCGATCGTGGCCCTGCGGCGGACGGGTATTTCGATCGACGACGTGACCGTTGTTTCCAAGAGCTGGCCAGATTGGTGGCGTGTTCGAGAGCTCATCCGCAGTTCTTCGATGCACTAGGGTCGAAGTTCGATGTCCTTGAGCAAGGAATTCTCCTCTCGTGGCGAATTAGCCGTCGCTGCGTTCGATTTCGACAAGACGCTGTCCACTCGGGATTGCGTGCTGCCCTTCCTGCGGGAGGTCATGCCGAGGAGACGCATGGTGGGTTTCTTCAAGGACATTCCTGCATTCTTGTTGGCTGGTGCGCGACGTGATCGAAATAGAGTCAAATCACTCGTGACTCATCGATGCCTTGCTGGAATCAGCAAAAGGGAAATTGAAGCAATATCGAGTTCTTTTGCCTTGCGTGTCGAAGCCAATTGGCTGCGCTCGGACACGGTATCGAAGCTTCGTTGGCACAAGGATCAAGGGCATCGTGTCGGCATCGTTTCTGCTTCATACGTCTCTTATCTTCGGCCGATTGGCAAAAGCCTGGGTGTGGATTTTGTGATCGCGACTGAATTGGAATTCGACTCTGATGATGCGGCAACCGGCAATTTGGTGAACGGGAATTGCAGGGGGCCAGAAAAGGCTCGCAGGCTGCGGGAATGGATCACCCTGAATGGGCTCGATGGTGCTGTCATTCATGCCTATGGGGATTCAATGGGGGATCGTGAACTTCTGGAAATGGCGGATCATCCCTATCTCGTGGGTCGATCGCTACTGGTCGAAAGGACAAATGTGTGATGAGCTCGTTGCGAACACGTGTGCATGACATCGTCTCGACGGCGCGGCCCAAGCAATGGTTGAAGAACGTCCTCGTCTTCGCCGCTCCAGGTGCCGCTGGCGTGTTGGACAACTTCACGTCGTTTCTTCCAGCGCTCGTGATCTTCTTCGCCTTTTGTTCGACTGCCAGTGGGACGTATTTCTGGAACGATGTTCTCGATGCCGATTCAGACGCAGTACATCCGCGTAAGAAAGAACGCCCAATCGCTGCCGGAAGGCTCTCGCGCCGAACCGGGAGCATCCTTGGATCTGTTCTTCTCGTCGTTGGCTGCGGTCTGTCATTCATCGTCGAGTGGCGAGCAGGCGTCGCAATGGTCGTCTATGCGATTCTGACATTGTCATATTCGTCGATTCTCAAACACATAGCAGTCGTCGATTTGATGGCCGTGGCCAGTGGTTTCGTCCTGCGGGCGATCGCAGGTGCACAAGCCACCCATGTTGAGATGAGCAATTGGTTCCTCATCTGCGTCAGTTTCGGCGCCCTGTTCATCGTTACAGGAAAGCGTTTGGCAGAATTGCGCGAAGTGGGCAACGGGAACCACGCGACACGCCACAGTCTTGCTGCCTACAGTTCCGATTTCCTGCGAACTGTCGTCACCGTTGGCCTGTCTGCGACACTCGTTGCGTATTGCATGTGGGCCTTCGCCACAAAAGAAATCTCTGGGGCAACGTGGCCGTTCTACGAGCTTTCGATCGTTCCCATGCTTGGAGCTCTCCTGAGATACTTGTTGGTTCTCGATCAGGGTCGAGGTTCCGCTCCAGAAGAGGTTTTCGCCGCGGATCGACCCCTTCAGGTCTTCGGATTGCTGTGGATGATCATCTTCGGACTGGGCGTCTATGTGTCCTGACAGGGAATTTCCTCGTCCTGATTCCCTCAGACAGGTGTGAGAGTTCGAAAACCAGCAGTTCTGGCTCAGTAGCATGCGTACGCCCATGGAGAACACAGTTCGAAGACAGAGTTTGACAGGCTGGGGCCGAACCTCGGCGTCGTCGTGCGATGTCCTGCGACTATCGACGTCATCTTTCACAGCGCCATCGGAACTTTCGTCAATTGAGTCGTTGCTGAATGGCTCGGCACGTGGTGTCACCTTGCGTGGTCTGGGACGCGCCTACGGAGATCCTGCTCAGAACGGAGGAGGACTGGTCCTGGAAATGGCCGATGATCTCCGAGATGTGAGCCTGGACGCCGACACCGGTTGCGTGCGGGTAGGAGCAGGAGTTTCTCTCGACGATCTCATTTCCTTTCTCGTACCCAAGGGGTTTTTCGTCCCCGTGACTCCGGGGACTCGGTTCGTGACCGTGGGCGGAGCAGTTGCCAGTGATATTCACGGGAAGAATCACCACATCGATGGGAGTTTCGGCTCTCATGTCGAGAAGATGACCATGCTGTTGGCTGATGGAAGTGTTGTCGACGTATCCGATCGATCGGATCCGGATCTGTTCTGGGCAACCATTGGGGGAATGGGCCTGACCGGGGCGATTCTCGATGTGACCTTGCGCCTTCTTCGCATCGAGACGAGTTGGTGCACTGTCAATACTCGGCGTTGCGAGAACCTCTCTTCATTGATTCAAGCCATGTCGAAGGACGATGATCAGTACAAGTACTCGGTTGCATGGACAGACTTACTGGCAACTGGGTCGTCTATGGGAAGAAGTATCTTGTGGCGAGGGGATCATGCGAGCCGAGATGAGATCGACTCATCGGTGTCTGATCCGCTCTCCTACCAGACCAAGAATCTCGGATCCGTTCCGCCGCTCATTCCGTCTCCTGGATTGGTGAATCGTTGGTCGACTGCTGTCTTCAATGAGCTGTGGTTTCGTACAGCTCCGAAATCCCGAACCGGTGAGATCAAGACCATTCCCTCGTTCTTCCATCCGCTCGATGCTGTTGCTCATTGGAATCGGCTTTACGGTCCGCATGGTTTCGTTCAGTATCAATTCGTTCTTCCCTTTGGAGCTGAGGAGATTCTTCATGAGATCGTCGCCGAGATTTCGAGATCTCGTGTTGCGAGCCCACTTGTCGTGCTCAAGAGATTTGGGTCTGGGAATAAAGGGATGCTCAGTTTTCCGACACGAGGCTGGACATTGACTGTCGACATACCTGCGCGCGTCGAAGGCCTCCCTCGGCTCCTGGCCCAGTTGGATGAGATGGTGTTGCAAGCGGGAGGGCGCCATTATTTGGCGAAGGACGCTCACATGACTCCCGAGTCTTTCGCTCGCGGGTACCCGCGACTGGATGAATGGAAGGCAGTCAAAAACCGAGTCGATCCTAAAGGTATGTGGACGAGTGATCTTGCTCGCCGCTTGGATCTTGTGCAGTGAGGAGATGTCATGGAAAATGCACTAGGGGAGTATCAAAACATTGTTCTTCTCGGCGGAAGAAGTGAGATCGGAACAGCAATAGCGCAACGCGTTGCAACCTCATTCACCCAAAAGATCGTTCTGGCCGGTCGCAATCTGTCTGCTGACGATGTCGAGTCATTTCGAAGCGGATTGTCTCAACGGGACTTGTCTTCGATCGATGTCTCCACTCGAGATTTCGATGCGATCGACTTCCAGAATCACCACAACTTCATGGATGATCTCGGTCTCGATTCCATCGATCTCGTGATCATCGCTTTCGGTCAACTCGGAGATCACGACGAATTGAGGAAGGATCCACGGCGTGCAGCAGATCTCGTGTCCGTGAACATGACAGGAACCATTTCTGTTGGGTTGGCAGTCGCTTCTGCGATGGAGAAGCAAGGACATGGTCAGATCATCTTCCTTTCCAGTGTCGCAGCAGTCCGAACACGGCGCTCGAATTTCATCTATGGAGCAAGCAAAGCTGGTATGGATGCCTTTGCTCAAGGTCTCGGAGATGCTCTCGTGGGCACTGGGGTGGGAGTCACGATCGTGCGTCCCGGATTTGTGCGCACAGCAATGACCCGTGGAATGGATCCAGCCCCTTTTGCAACCGATTCTGCTCATGTTGCAGAACGTGTCGCAGAAGGATTGAGGCGTGGCAGGAGAGTGATCTGGGCTCCGGGAATCCTTCAGTACGTCTTCACAATCTTGAGGAACCTGCCGACTCCCATTTGGAGACGACTCCCGATCAATTGACGACAGAAGTGTCGATACCGATTTCCACTCCGCTGCTCGACGGCTTGCCGCGACACGTGGGTGTGCACGTGCCATCGGGTCGTGGAGGAACGGGTACGAGCACTTCGACGGCATAGTCGTGTTCCGGACGATATGGACCTTCGTACGGGCCGACACCGTCTCCTCGGGCACAACGTCGGAACAGTCGAACGAGATCGTTCTGATAACTCCCCTCGAGGCAGAACGAATCTTCGACGATTTGATTCGGAAGATCGGATCCAAAAATGATGGACTCATTCGGCTCGATCCAACCGCTCCAAAAACGTGTGAGCACCAGCCAGTCAGCTGACCTGAGATCGTCGGAGAGACGGTCGTCTTGATTGGCGAGGCCAGGATCCATTTCGATGTAATACGTTGCCGGTTCGAGTTCAGGAAACAAGTGGTAGAAAAAGGCATCGCTGTATGCAGTCTGTCGTAGATCGACTGGACCGACGAAGAGCCGTTCACCCGGTTTAGCAAGTGACCCCAAGTCCTCGACAACTTCGAGAGTCGCCCTCCACGGACGCTCATCACCGAGATAGAAGACCCTCTCACCACGTCGTACTTCTCTCACTTCCAGTTGTCCGGACACGCTACGAACCACGAGATCGGCGTAGGTGCGTACCGTGTAGAAAGGCACTGCGATCAAGACTGTCAACATCAAGGCAGTCGTTGCGACAATGAGGTGAACTCGAGGATGAGAGCGTGGCCGTCGGCGTCGTGACCATTCGAGAAGTGCGATGATTGCCAGGGGCCAGGACACAGCTGACACCCAAAGGAAATGAGCACTGTCTGGTCGTTGCAGAGCCTGAGGAAGTAGACCCACGCCGAACAGTGCACCAGCCAACAGTGCTGATCGCTCGACACGAAAAGTTGGCATTGACTTTGCAACGAGGAGAACACCAATTGATACGAGGGGCAAAAGGAAGAACCAAATGAACAGCTGTTTTGGTGCACTCACGTGAGGGAATTCCCACCAGGGCGCAAACTTTTCACTGATCACCTGAAGCGCACCATCGAGTCGATCGATACTCGGGGGGCGAGGAAGTTCACGCCCCGCGCGGAGTCGCAAGACAGGGTCAAGAAACATTCCATTGACAACGGCTCGTGGACCAGCTTCTACGAGGTGCCACCAGAACGGTCCTAGTCCGAGCAGAGCTCCGAAGGAAACAGCTGAGATTTCCCGGCGCGAGCGTTTCCAAACAAGAAAACCAATCGACAGTGCCAGAGCTACCGCAACATCGGGACGAAAAGTCAGAGCCAATCCAGCCAAGGCTCCACAGGTCAGCCACGAATAGGTAATGGCACTGCGAGCGGTCCGGTTCGATGCTCGAATACCGAAGATGACGGACCAGATCCCCAGACCGAGTGCACCGTTCCAAGCGAGCGCTTGTAACCCAATTGGTGTGAGAACGAAAAGTAATGAGACAGATCCAACGGTCGCAACGGCAAGTCGGCCCCACGGCCGAACCAGAGTCATCATCCCGGTCAGGAATGCGATGTGCTGCATGAGTCCGAACGTTCGCTCAGCAGTCAGAGTTGTTCCAAATAGGTCGAACCAAACTGCAAGAGCACGAAGTGATCCCGGGCCATAGAGGTGCAGAAAATCGACGTTGGGGATGAGGCCTCGGTTGAGAAGTTCAGGAAAGACGAGCATGAAGCCCTCCTCCATCGATGAGCCGACGGAGCGGTAGAGCGCAGGCAAGGCGACGGCCACACCGATTGCAACCACGCCATAGGAAATCCAAGTTCGCACAGAGTCCTTGCTCCACGCACGCCGCAGGGGGCCCCCAAGAACAAAACTGGCCATGTCTGCTCTGGAGCCAAGGAGATTCTTCGAAACATGCAATGGCGACGCCTGCCAACGGGTTCGCAGACGTTTCCACACTGCGGCGAGACCGATCGCTGCAAGGAGGCACAACAAAGGTTCGAACGGCACTCGAAAGCGGGTCGTGCCGTAGGCATAGGCAGCTGTCAAAGTCACGCTCGCGAAGACTGCGCCGAAGGGCACAAGTCGTGTGCCATTGCGACGGAGTCGGACTGCGCCGAGCAACGCACATGGAATCATTCCGAAATACATGACCAGACCCATACGGGCTGCGTCTTTGTCGCGTCCTTCGATCGGGGCAAATTCGGTGTTCTGCCATGGTCGAAAGATGTCCCACTGACGCCCGATTCGCGCCGCAAGGACTCGAGGTAGGTCCTCGACATGTTCGCGTGCGTAATCGAGACCTTGCTGACGCCAGTAGAGGGCCTTTTCCGCCTCGTCCCCGGTTGGTTCTCCGAGGCTTGCACGGAGATCCTCCTGGCATTGGAACAGCCAAAAACCCACGAACTTGCCCTCGTACACAGGCGGGCAATTGGCATACACGAAGAGCTCGTTGCCGTTCGTGGACAACGGAACGAATGACTCGAAAGACTGGGCATTGCGAAGAGACCATGGCGCAATGACGACCACACATGAAAGTCCCGCCAGGACCAGATGCAACCAACGTCGTCGCACATCGATACGTCGCATACTCAAAAAGAGAGGAACGACTAGCAAAACGGACAACAGCAATCCTTCACCACGCGTCAGTGCGCTCGCTGCAATCAGAGCACCGATTGCAGCAGCCGTCTTCATGTTCGGTCGGGACCACCAGGAGTATGCAGCCAGGACGACCCCGAGTGTCAAAAGAGCCATGAGTCCCTCAGGGAAGAGGACGCTGTCGACCAACCAAAGATTGGGATAAACCGCACACAGGACTCCGGCGATCAGCGTCGTCGGGCCACGGAGGTTGCTCGGGGATATTCGATAGGCAAGGAGCATCGTGACGCCGACGATGGCAGTTCCGATCAGGATCGATAGGACCTTGTGATCGAAATACGTCGTACCCCCCAATCGTGAACTGATGGAAAGCACGATCGGGTAAGCAGGACCGTGAAGCGCCGAGGGAATCCATCGTTGAAAGGCAATGAAGTTGAGCGGTTCAGGAAGACCCCGACCCTGGGCCAAGAGATTTGCCGTCACATGGTAGAAGAGCGGATCTCCTCCATCGGTTCGAGTTGGAGCGACGGTCAGCAAGGTGGCGATTCTCACCCAGAAGCCGAGAGCAACGACCCAAGCAGATCCGAGAAGGAACGAAACAGATTCTTGACGCCTCCCATCTACGTGCGCGGGTAGCTGACTCGTTGAAGAACGCGAAGGCTCTCTCCTCCAACGACTGGCAAGAAAGAATCCAGGAAGGAAAAGAAGGACTCCGAGGAGCGCTGCAGCAATTGTGGTCCAGATCATCAAAGGCAGGACTGGGCCGACGAACTGGGTGACTGCGCCTGTGCGCGTATCAACGGTGACTCGCTCGACGTGCTGGCGAGCAAGCAGGTTTGAAATGGAAGTTCCAAACGCCGCTATTCCGACTCCGAATCCAATCAGGAGCAGACCGATAAAGGATGATGTTGACTTCGACTTGATCCTCATGGGGGAGAAGTTGACGCTGGCGAGGCTCAGGGCTCCGACGATGATCAGGAGGGATATTGGCCGAGAAGTGCCGTCGAACACATCAGCGGCGGAATCGAATGCGAAAAAGAGGATCCCTCCGATCCCCGCTAAGGCAGATGTCAGATACTTGGAGAGACGAATCAGAGAAGGAGCAGAACACAAGACTGCAAGAAGCAGGCCAATCATCAATTGGCGACCGAACTCAAGTCCCGCAACCGGGACCGCCCTTGGCCACTCGCCAGCAGTTACAGCAGCAACGATTGTGTCTGTGAGAGTCTGATCGGATCCTCGATGGACAACGAAGGACACAGCGCAGGTTGCTGCCCAGACAAACACTGACGCAGAGATGAGACGTCCAACACCGAATGCCAGACGAACCAGCAACAGCATGCGGACACACACGGCGAAGAAGAGCCAGGGTGCAATGGCCAACAGGCTCTCGAGGGCGCCCGATACGGATCCGACTGTCTGGATACCACCATCTGAAGTTTTCGACCACAAAGAATGCCCGAGGGCTCCGACTGAGAACAGAGTGAACGTCACAGGTAGGACCAAAGGTGAACGTCCGGACAAGAAAGTCTCTGTACGCAAGAAGTAACTCGAATCTGCTGGTTCTCGAGAAGGTCGAATCGACGAATAGCCGACAGGACTGCACGATCTTAGAGCAGGTTCCGGCTCCGTCTCCGATACGTCGAGGACTAGGCGAGCCAATTTTCCGGTCGGAGAACTGCTATTTTCGAGTCCAGATGGAGTCGTTGGGACCGCGTTCGGTGAGGATCAGGGTCTTGGCAGGAGCCCTGGTATTGTTCGTTCTCATCGCATGGTGGTGGCCCGGTCTCACAGGTCAGGATCGACAAACAGATGTGGCAATCATGTCGAGCGCATCGACCATTTCGGCTCGGGACATCATTGACCGGCGACTACGTGAACAAGGGTTCACGACCTTTTGGCAGAGATTTCCAGAAGATTCCTGCTCCTTGGGTGATCCGCCCAGCGAACCTTTCGAGATCTTGGTCGTTGCGTTGCCGCCAATCGAATGCGATCCTGCGCTCGTGCGGACTCGGGTTCTCCAGATCGCAGATTCGGTGGGTCTCGTCCGTACGGTTGTGGTTCTCTCGTGGCACGAAGACCGACAGGATCCGTCCCTCGGTGACTTTCTTCGGCACAAGGGTGTGCGCGTCGTTGATCCGCTCCCTCTGATTGGAGAATTCGGTGATGCACAGAACTGCCTTTGGTGGGACGACTGCCCTCCGATTGGTCGCATTGTCACCGTCCGCAACGATCGGCTCACGGAGGCTGGTCATCAGCGCTTGGCTCGCCTCATCGTGGCGGGAGTTCTATGACATCGTCGTCTTCGTCGAAATCAACTGAACCGGAATCGCAGGCCTTCTTCAATGGAGGTGGCGCTGTGGATCAGTCACCCCTGCACGAGTTGGCAGACATGGCCAAGGAAATGATGGAACGGGGCGTACGCCGGATCCATGTTCTGGCTTGGCGTGATCTCGAGGATCGCGAAGCAGGTGGCTCTGAGGTGCATGCCGACGCATTCATGCGACGTTGGCAGGATGCTGGTTTGGACATCGTTCATCGAACATCCAAAGCAGTTGGGGAGCCGAGTCAGACGGTGCGTCATGGGTATCGCGTTGTTCGTCGTGGTGGTCGACTCACCGTGTTTCCCAGGACTGTCGTGTCCGAGACACTGCGCCGTATGGGACCCTACGATGCAGTTGTCGAGATCTGGAATGGTGTTCCCTGGTTTTCTCCGGTCTGGTGTCGTAAGCCGCACGTCGTCGTCTTGCATCATGTCCATGACCGCATGTGGGATCAGATTCTTCCAGGGCCAGCGGCGTGGTTCGGGAGGAAGCTCGAGTCATCGATCGCACCTCCCTTGTACCGGAGAACCGAGACTGTCACTCTGTGCGAGGATTCCAAGGTCGACTTGGAGCATCTTGGTTGGCCAAGGGAACGAGTCCATGTGGCACCCGCTGGAGTGGACGCATTTTTTCATCCCGGGGGCACCAAGACGGAGAACCCGTCTGTTGTTGCTGTCGGCCGGCTTGCACCTGTGAAGCGATTCGAGGAACTGATGTGCCAGTTCCGATCGGTACGCGACAGGTTGCCGACTGCGACGTTGACCATCGTTGGTGATGGGTCAGATCGACATCGTCTTGAACAGTGGATCCAAGACAACGACGCAGCTACTTGGATCCAGTTGATGGGGCGAGTCGATCAGGAGAAATTGCGGGATGTGTATCGGTCGTCATGGTTAATCACCAGTGCCTCAATGGCTGAAGGCTGGGGACTCACTTTGACGGAAGCGGCTGGATGCGGGACACCAGCCGTCGTTTCGGACATCGGTGGGCATCGCAGTGCTGTACTCCACGAGCAAACAGGTTTGTTGGTCGAGATGAGCAATCTTGGTGAGCGAATCGCAGATCTTTTGGTGGACGAGACGAAGAGGAATGAGATGGCCAAGGAAGCTGTCAGATGGGCTCGGTCGCTCTCGTGGGACCAATTGGCAGTCGATGTTCTTCGTCCGCTTCACCACAGAACGATGGATCGACAGTGAATGTCGTTCGTTTGCGATTCGCCTTATTCGGCCTGATCATCGCGCCGATCGTGGTTGCAGTCGTTGTGGTGTTGTTCGGAGATCGATGGTTTCCTGCTGGGGACATGGCACAGGCCGAATTGCACATGCGGGGCTTCTTGCGACATCCCCCTTTGGTCGGTGCTGCTGGTCGCATTGTCAGCGACAGCGGCTTTCAGGGTTCTCATCCGGGCCCGAGTCCTTGGGTGGCAATGCTGCCGGTGTACCTCCTCGGCGGTCGTTCCAGCTCGGCGTTGATGGCAGCGGCAGCCAGTGTGCACATCGCGTCGATTGCCTGGATCATGCTTTTGGCTTGGCGTCGCGGGGGGTTGGTTCTTGCCTGGAGCATGGCCTTTGGCGTCCTAGCAGTGGTTCGCAGCGCAGGAACGGATTTCATGATCGAACCGTGGAATCCGTGGCTTGCTCTTCTTCCATTCATCGTGTTCATCTTCCTGATTCTGGAAATCGTCGATCCAAAAAATCCATATTCACTTCGGTCGTCATCTCGGTTCGGATCGAATCCAGGCGTGTGGCACCTTGTTCTCGCCATTGTTGTTGGTAGTCACTGTGTGCAGAGTCATGCGGGGTACGCGCTTTTGGTCGTTCCCCCATTGGGTCTGGGGCTGATTCTCACGATGATGCGCGGTTCCCGCGCGAAAGAGATCGAGTCCACCAGGGTTCTGACGACATCCACATTCACTCCTCTCGTAGCCGCAGTTGGTACGACCTTTCTCATCTGGCTTGCACCTTTCATCGATCAGATGCGTCGAGTACCCGGCAATTTCACCATCTTGATCCAGCATTTCGGATCGCCATCGGAGCCAACAATCGGATTGAGTCGATCCTGGGACATCCTCACCTCTCAATTGAACGTTTTTGGGCCGTGGCTCGTTGGTCCAGCTGGATCGGGATCGAGGATCCTTCACTGGTTGGGATTCATCGGCTTCATTCTTTTGTTCGGTAGCGCAATCGTCATCTCGCGACGAAACGCTCTGCGCTCCCATGTGATCACGCTTGCAGTCTTGGCCGGATTCATGATGTTGGGAGCTGTTTCCATTGTGCGGATCTTCGGCCCGTATTACGAATACACGGTTCGATGGCTATGGATGATGTCGGCGACGACAATCGCAGTATCTGTTTGGACACTGGTGATCTGTCTCCAGGTGCGTCCCTCCAGATCTGTCCCAGCGCAGCGACGTTCCTTGGGTACCAACATCGCCCTGTGTGGCGCCCTGACATATGTTTCGCTGGTGTCCGTGCTACAGGTCATCGATCGGGTGAAACTTCCCGGTTCGACGGACTCGCGCATCCTTTCAGGTCTGATCGAGAAGACATCTCAGAGTCTGGACCGGAACAAGACGTACCAAATTCGTTTTTATGACCCTTACACACTCAACGCCACAGGATTCGGCCTTGCCCTCGAATTGGAGCGGAGGGGGTTCGACGTCAAAGTTGACCCAGAGTTCGCCGCCGCTGCGCTTCCGCACCGTACAGCCCCCATGCAGGACACCGATGGTGTGATCTGGATCGTTGTTGGACCAGCGCTCGAGCGAGCCAATGTTGATCCGAGCCTTACATTGATTGCTGCTTTCAACCCGCGAACCGAACAGCAACAAGCAAGAGCGATTGAACTGCTGAAAGAAATCGAGCGAGGTTTACGTGCGGCCGGAAGGGAGGATCTGGTGTCCAGTTTGGAGTCGCCTGGAGCCTCGATCCTGTTCACGACGCCACCGCTCCCTGAAGAGACGGCAGAACTCGTTCGTGAATTGATCGGTATGGGCCAACCGAGCGGTGTCTTCGCCATGGACGTGGGGGACACAGCCGAGTCACTAAGATGACACACCGTGTCAACAACTGTTGTCCTTCCGACATACAACGAACGTGACAACATCGTTGGAATCCTGGCTCGTATCAAGGATGTGATTCCTGATTGCCATGTGCTCGTCGTGGATGACGCGAGCCCTGATGGCACAGCTGACGCGGCTGAGGAAGTTGCGCAGCAATGGGCTTCCATCGAAGTTGTGAGACGAGCATCCAAGGATGGTCTGGGGAGTGCGTATCGTTTTGCATTTTCGAGACTATTTCTCGATCCGACGAGTGGAGATGACGACGTCATCATCACAATGGACTCGGACTTCTCCCACGACCCAGTGGTCATCCCGGACATGCTGACTGCAATCGCCGGTGGAGCCGACGCTGTGGTGGGCTCTCGCTATGTCGAAGACGGTGGGACAGTGAATTGGCCTCTACATCGTCGGCTGTTGTCACGGTGGGGGAACAAGTACACGAGTTGGATTCTCGATGTCCCGGTCAAGGACTGTACGTCGGGTTTCCGGGCGTATCGCTTGCAGGCTTTGAAATCTATCGAGCCCCAGAGTACGACTGCTGAGGGGTATGCATTTCTGACCGAACTCGTGGTTCGTTTGACTCGTGCGGGATATCTCGTTCGAGAGGTACCTATTCTCTTCACGGATCGAACAGCTGGAACCTCGAAAATGTCCGGAAGAATCATTTTCGAATCGATGACCCTGGTGACAAAGTGGGGGTTGTCCCGGCGCTGGGCAAACGTTCGACAACGCTGATGAGATCAGCGAATCTTGTCGAGACGTGAAGTGACTTCGTGGCCGAGGGGAGAGTAGCGAAGGATGCAGTACATCGCCCTCAAGCCGTCCCGCCAATTGATTTTCTTCCCCTCGGCGTACGTTCTTCCTGAGTAGGAAATTCCAACCTCGAAGATACGGACTTTCATCCGAGCCAATTTCGCAGTGACCTCCGGCTCGAAGCCGAAACGGTCTTCTTCGATGGTGATGCCCTGAATGACGCTGCGCTTGAAGCACTTGTAACACGTTTCCATGTCGGTCAGGTTCAAGTCGGTGAACATGTTGGACGCAAGCGTCAAGAAGCGATTTCCCATACTGTGCCAGAAATAGAGCACACGATGAGGGCGACCCGACTGGAAGCGTGACCCGAAGACGACGTCGGCACGATCGTCGAGGAGGGGCTCCAACAAAATCGGATACTCAGCAGGGTCGTATTCCAGATCGGCATCCTGGACGATCACATAATCCGCTGTCGCATGAGTGAAGCCTGTTCGCAGTGCTGCGCCTTTTCCGTGATTACGCTCATGAAAGAACACTTTGCATCGAGGATCGTCAATCGTTGACAGAACCGAGCGTGATCCGTCCGTTGATCCATCATCGACGACGATGACTTCTTGGACGACTGGTGAAGCCAGAACCTGCGTGACGAGGGACTTGACGGTCTTCTCCTCGTTGTAACACGGGATGACGACACTCAGGCAACGTGAGGACTTCTTGGTAGCCACGCTGAAACCCTAGTTCTCGAGGGGTTGTGAGGACTGGATCAAGACGATCCCACTGGAGGCAATCCACAATCGATTCGTTGTGCTCTTCTTTTACGGGCTCTCAGGTGAGTCGAGTGGTGGTTGCAGAGGTGGGCGGCCGGCGTGGATCGCAACGACAAAAACGATGAGGACGGCGAGCATCGGTCGGTGGGCACGGTGGAAGAGCTCAGGCCAACCAAATCCGGGGACTGGATCGACTCGAATTTGTTGGATGATGACATAGAGGTACCCAAGTGCGACAGAGGTGATGGCTGAGTGGATGATCCATCTCATGGGCAGCACCAAAAAGGGTGCTGCGATAGCAAGTCCCCACAGAGGTGAAACGAATGCTGCTCCGAGAACGAAACCGACAACTGCGAGAGCGACTCGTGACGGCATCTTTCGTTGCATCGATTCTGAAGGTGAGAACCCAAGATTGGACAGAGGTGTTGCTCGCCTGCGCACCCGTGAAAAAATGACCACGCTGAGAAGTGCGACAACGGTCGCCCCTGAGATGGTCAAACCAACCCACATCCATCTTTGCGGTGTCCACGTCGCAGAAAAGTTCAATTCCTGGTCGGTGGGCAATGACCACACACTGCGACCAGCAGCAGAGCGCATGGGCGGATCGAGAGCCTTCTTATCGATGAAAGCTGACCATCCTTCGGAATAGCCAAAGGGTGTTTCGATCCAGCAGTCGCTCGAGCACAGTGGGACCGTTGCATCAAACGTGCCTCGAGATGACGTGAAGGGAACATCGAAAGACGGCATCAAGGAAGCCACCGTGGAGATCGACGAGATGAGAATTCGGTCGACATCCCAGCCCGTACTCGATCCGGGAACGACGCTCAACAAAGACCCGGCCCGCATTTTGCTGAGATCCTGGTCGCAGGTTCGAGCAACGACAGGCTCGCCTCGAAGTGCAGATGCAATCTCTCCACTGAGACGGATCGAAATCGGCTCGGAGTCGATGAAGATCAGATCGGATCGGCATCCCGTGTCGAACATCGAAGGCGTCGGATTGCTCGACCAAGAACTCGACGATGTATTCGACCAGGCATTGGATTGCAACTCGGAAATTGTCACCGGCGCAGGCATCCGACGACCTGTGAAACCGTCTGTGATGAAGACTGGTTCGATCTCATCGATCTCGATCAACACTGTGTCGGACAAGACATCGATTACTCGGTCCTGCAGAGTGATCCAGGAGCGGCCTTCGGAGTCGGGTTCAGGTATGTCGAGCGAGAGCACAAAGGTTTCATCCTCTTCATTGAAGAACGTGAGAGTGAGCCGTCTTGCTGTACTCGACTCGCCGACGAGAGGTTGATGAATCTCCAACCATTCGAGCGGTGCTGTGAGTGGGACGACGAACGCCCCGAATCCCTTAGATCGTGTGTCGACGGCGACCGGACCCCGCCATGCTGTGGCAGGGTCGCCATCGAAGGCCGCTGGACCCCACCAAGATGCACTGCCATGCAAGCGCGTTTGGGCAACAGCGCCATCCCACCCGAGCGCAGCAGCAAGGACACCATCTGCAGCCCTCGGACTGAGACGAACTTCGAATTCGAACTGAGCGTCTGAGGACAACGCTGCCGGGAGCCGCCGAATGAGGGATTTCTCAGGGTCATCTCTCCATCGCTCGAATGGATCGCTCCGAAGCCGATTGAGTGAATACGTGAGAACGGAGGGCGTCGCTTGTGCCAGACGTTGGGGGAGAGCGATCACCTCGGCGGAGGTGATTGAAGGAGGTACCACTTCGGCGAATCCGACTCCGAGAGAGGTCTGCATGAGGGCCTCATCGTTGAGAGCATCGATTCTGATATCGACGGAGCGTGCAGGTGTCTGTAAGTCGATCCTCTGACCCGGTGTGTTCCGGGAGGAAGCATCGAGGGCATGAGATGTCCACGCGCCGTCTTGGGCCCTGATGGAGACAGCAGTGATCCACTGCAGGGCTCCGCTGTCGAGCGGTTGAAGAATCTGAACCTCTGATATGAGGTCCTGTGAACTGAGAGAAAGTACGTGTCCAACTGCTGGGCGGTCGGGTCCGATCCGCCAGGCGGTTGTGGGGTCACCATCGATTGCCATCCTCGGGCGATATTCAGGGTGATAACGCAAAGCTGCGCCGTATCTCGAGGCCTTCGCTTCCACTGGAGATGCCTCGACCATTGTTTCAGATATCGATGTCTGCCCGGGATGGATCGGAAGGCGAGAATCGAAATCGTCTCGAACACTGACCACACCGTGTGCTGGTTCAGTGGCTCCCCATACGTCTTGGCTTCCTCTCCAGTGGTGGGCGCGTCGTCGATTCGAATCCGAGATGATCACATGAGACGTTCGACTGATGAGATCGAATACGGAACTCTCGTCCAGACTCGCCTCACTGAAAGTCAGTTCCGATCCGCGCAGAACTCCGGACGAGGCAAGGTCGACCAGACCGGTGCCGTCTGTCGACGCCAAGAGAGCATCGGTGTGGACACGGGTGGACGATCCGCTCTCGTCGACCGAGAACAACAAGATTTCAGGGAGATCCAACGGCGGGTAGGCGACGGACTCCTCCGTCCAGGTGTCGGACTCGATTCGCTGCGCACCGGGTTCGCCGAATTGAGTCAGAAACGTCAGACCCGCCGGAACGGGATCGAATAAATCATAAGCACGTTCTGGGCGAACTGTGTCGAATCTTTCGTACTGATGCGAGGAGACGAACATGACAGTGTCTGCACCGAGCATTCGTGCCACCGGAGCAATGGAATCGGCATCGGCAGTTCCATTCTGGAACGAGTCGTCGAAGGCGTAGAGAAGGTCCATGAGGGCAGGTGATCCAAGAGGTAACCAGTCGCGAGTCACGAGAGGTTTGCGACTGAGACCAGGGAGAATCGGATCGACCGGATAGCCCCAGCGATAAGCAGCGGACTCGATTCCCGGGAGGAGAAGAACTGCTCCAGTCTCGCCTGTGTCGAATCTCTCATCGAGGTACTCAGCTACTTGGTGCCAGGCAGAGGGGAGTTCTTCAGGACGGAGAATCGCTCGGTCGATGAGATCTCCATTGACGGCAGAGGGAAGATTCCCCAGTATCAAGCCGACAAACGCGAGGTATTGCAGTTTTCGTAACTGCACATGAGCCGACAGTCGGCGGGTGTGCCACAAGAATCCGAGGCCGATCGCGAGTGCAAGCACGACCATTGGTACCGCGCGCGTCGATGAGCGCAAGGCGAGACTCAGGGTGCTCTTGGGATTATTCGCAAAGGCGCTGAAAACGGCATTGGGATCGGTGTACGGATGAGCTCCGACTGCGAGTACAACTCCGACAAGCAGCATTGTCGCCAGAGGAGCTCGCCAACGTCCACTGCGTTGGATTCCCATCAAACCCGCAACGAGGAGGGCTGCTCCGCCGGCAATGGTGAAGATCGACACTTGATACGGGTGAGCTGCTGTGGTCAAAGGTGCAACGGCGCCGCGATCGTAGAACAGCCAATAGCCGAGTCCTCGAAGAACTTCGGGAGCTGACGATGTAGCAGACGTTGATTGCAGGGCTTCGCTATAGGACAGGACTGCGGCTCCATACCGCCCCTGGATGAACAATCCAGCGAGCCACCAAAGGCTGACCAGAAGGGACACTCCAGCAAACCTGACAACGAGGGAGACAAGATCTCTGTTCGAAGTTGTCCCTGCCTCGGAGTTGCGATGAAGGTAGAAGAGCCAGATCAGTGGCCCGGGAGCGATCATGAGCAGGGCAGTCGCGTTCAGACCGCCTGATGAGAAAACCAAGAGGCCGAACACAGCCAGATGTCGAAGACGTCGGTCTTGCGCGTACTTCATTGCAAGCAGGATCAGCCAGGGAAGAAGACTCCATGGCAGAAGAAGAGCAGACGTTCGTGAGATGTAGGGGAGGATGTACGGCGAGAATTGATATGCGGCGCCTGTGATCAACGCGGCGGAGGAACTGACGCCGAGATACCGAGCAAGTCGTAGGCCACCGGTACCGGCGATGATCATCAGCGAGGCAATCCACAGACGATGAGCAATCCAGTCCGGTGAGCCGATGATGTCCAAGAAGGCAAAGAAAGGACCACTGGGCCAGAGATATCCGACATTTTGATGAGGGACCCATCCGCTGAAAAGACGTGTATCCCATGACCAGATCGAGTCCGAGATCAACCGTATGGGGTCGAGGTAGAGGTACAACTTGGTGTCAGCGGGAACGCTCCCAGGAAATGAAGTGAGACATGCAGCGAGAGCGCTGACACAGAGCACGATTGAAGGAATCCGCGCGCGGAACCCTTCCTGCGCCTGACCACACAAAGTTGATGCTTTCACGCCCAGGGACGTCATGGCGTTGTCCATCGTGGACGATTCATTACGGAATTGCTCCGTAGACGCCATACACACCTGTGAGCGCTGTGAGCCCCATAAAGCAGAGCCCAACGACGTATGGCCACCAATCACGACGTTGTGGCGCATCCAACCACACAGCGACTGCGATCAGCAGTGGAAATGCCGTGAACAAAAAGCGCGGCCTGGCAGTCACGGTTGCTGGAAGAATCATCAATGCCACGACGACGACGCTGTACGCGGCTGCTTCGATCGGAAGTCGATGCCTTTTCCAGGCGACGTAGATCATGAAGATCGTTGTCAAGAATGAAGCAGCCGTTATCAGGTCGGTCGGAGACGTCAAGGGTTGCGTGAAGGCTTCCAGAGTTCGACGAACTGCCGTCAGCCCGAAACTGGCACCCTCGTCCCACGCTTCGGTCTGAACCCGAAACCAGATGCCTCTTTCACCAGTGTGATCATCGATCAACAACTGAAATGCCACGAAACCCAACGGGGCAAGAAGTGGTGCAATCAACGGGCGAAAGCTTCTGAGCGACCGAGCAGCAATGACTGCAGCGATGAGGCATGCGACTGCGACTGCGACACCATTGGGTCGAGCAGCGGTGGCAAGCATCGCTGTCAGACCCGCTGCAAGCCACATCTGTCGATGCAACAGGTACAAGCAAAGGGCGGCAAGAGTCAAGAGGAGCGCTTCGCTGTAAGCAAAAGAAAGTACGAAGCTGCCGGGAAAGATGGCGGCCAGGATCATTGCTGTGCGTGCGTGCACGACTCCGAACCATGCTTTGGTGAGGAGACCGACTATCAGCACGAACACGGCTCCCAGAAGGAAATTCGTGAACAGAGCAGCGAAGGTGTCACCTCCGGGAAGGAACCGATCAGTGAAGCGCACCAAATACGGATAGGCGGGAAAAAAGGCGACTCGAGCTTGAGTGTCGTCATAGGTGATATCGGGCGGCACATAGGGCGGGTAACCGAAGCGAATGAGGCGCATGTACCAAATGCCGTCCCACGACGTCAGGACGTCGAGCACCATCGAAGTTGCTGATTGAGGAGCCGACAAAGATCGGGAATGGGGATCCGGTCGAGAGGTCAGTCCCCAGATGAGCCGCTCTTTCAGCCGGTTCTCATCGGCCTTGATCTCTGCTGCGACGATGGCTGCCCCGAGAAAAACAGCAATCCTCGACAGGAGATATGCGAAGAGACCCTGACGAAGAGCCGTACGCCAGAGGGAAGACTCGGCATTTGTGTCAAGGATCGAAGAACTCATCAGCAGACTTCGGTTTCTCTTGGTTCGGAAGCACCGCCCATATTTGACACCAGTCAACGCTAACACGCACACGGAACGTCTCTCAGTGTCTCGAGTTCGCCAGATGGCTTCTCGACGGAGCACGATAGAACGCAGAGCTCAGGCGCGAACCTCTGCTCTTTGTCACAGGAAGGTTGATGAGATGGACCGAGATACGAATTCGTCGGACGCGGAGAGGGTTCACCTCCACGGGGGACAGTCCGAAGGCAATGACGTTCTGATCGTCGAGCGTCCGTCGACAGAGATCGTCAAAATCGTTCTCAACCGACCAGACCGCCTGAATGCAATGACATCAGAACTCGTCGAAAGGTTGCACACGGTTCTTGGGGAAATCGCAGTCGACAGTTCATGTCGTGTTGTCATTTTGACAGGAAAGGGAAGGGGCTTTTGTTCCGGACTCGATCTCAGTGGATATGGAAACGCACCCCATTCAGAGAACTTGGGCCCGACTCAAACGGGTTTCCTGGTCCAAAAGCACATCGCTAGTTTGATCCCTCGCTTGCGCTCTTTACCTCAGCCGGTCATTGCCGCGGTCAATGGAGCAGCTTCAGGTGGCGGTTTAGCGTTGGTTCTTGGTAGCGATATCCGCATGGCCTCCACTCTTTCGAAGTTCAATGTGGCTTTCGTTCGTATCGGCTTTTCGGCATGCGACATCGGTACGTCGTGGCTTCTGCCCCGAATAGTTGGTGTCGCACGATCTCAAGAACTCATGTTGACGGGGCGAATCATCGATGCCGACGAGGCTTTGCGAATCGGACTGGTGGTAGATGTGGTGCCTCCGGATCAGCTGGAGGACGCGGCAATGGCGAAAGCTCAGGAAGTTATTCGCAATTCCCCGTTCGGTGTAGCTCTGACGAAGGAAGCAATGTGGACGGCGCTCGAGATACCGGCACTTCAGTCGGCAATCGATCTCGAAAATCGCCAGCAGATCCTTGCAAGCCACACTGCCGATGCCCGAGAGGCAATGACTGCATTCATCGAGAAGCGGCCCCCGATCTATCGCAATCAATAGTGGTTGCGATAGATCAATTCTTGGTTGAAGGTGTCGAGACTTTGACTGGAGCCTCACCGCCATGAAGGGGATAGTGGCACGCAACCCAATGATCGTTGCCGACGGAACGCAGATTTGGTTCCTCGATTTTGCAGCGTTCTTGGACATTCGGACAACGAGGATGGAATCGACATCCTGACGGCGGTAGCACCGGTGAGGGCGGTTCACCTTCGACGGCCGAACCTGCGAAGGGAACTGTCGGATCCGGCACCGGAATCGACTCCAGCAGCACATTGGTATATGGATGTGCCGGGGTTTGGTACAAAGCGTCGCTTGGCGCAATTTCACACATCTTGCCCAGATACATCACGGCCACTCTGTCACTGATGTTCTTCACCACGGCCAAATCGTGAGCGATGAAAATCAAGGTGAGGCCGTATTGCTTCTTCAAATCTTCAAGAAGATTGAGAACCTGTGCCTGAACACTTACGTCGAGAGCAGAGACGGGCTCGTCGCAAATGATGAGCTCAGGATCGAGAACGAGAGATCGAGCGATCGAAATGCGTTGGCACTGTCCACCAGAGAACTGGTGAGGCTGGCTTTCGCGTGCTCGCTCAGGGTCGATACCCACATCCTCGAGGACTTTGTCGACCACGGATGCTTGTTCTGCGCTCGTGCCCCTTTTCCAGATCGACAAAGGCTCTGCGACGATATCCCATACCTTGCGGCGGGGATTGAGCGACGAGATCGGATCCTGAAAGATCATCTGGACCTTGGTTCGTGCCTCGCGCATGTCATCGCCGCTCAGTTTCGTGAGGTCCTTGTCATTGAACAACACTGATCCACTCGTCGGGCGTGGTAACTGCATGATCGCGCGACCAGTCGTACTCTTGCCACATCCGGACTCGCCCACAACGCCGAGAGTCTCACCTTTGCGCACGTCGAAAGAGATGCCTGTCACGGCGTTGACCTTGAGTCCGGTACGACCGACAGGAAACTCCACTACGAGATCTTCGACTCTGAGGAGGACGTCGTCTCCAGATCTCAGGTGGTCCTTGCCTGTTCCGGCCATTACTTCTTTCCTTCCTCGGCGCTTGCTGAGCTCTTGCGCTTCAACTCAAGTTTTCGCTCTTCGTACTCACTCGATCCAACGGGGTAGAAGCAAGCAAAGACGTGTCCGGCTTGTTCGCCCTTGGTCAACTCTGGTTCTTCTTCGAGACACCTATCTCGGGCGAAAGCACAGCGAGGCGCGAAACGGCAACCCCGAGGGGGATTGACGAGATCTGGCGGCCGACCTGGAATGGTTGTCAGGCGGGAGTGAGAAGGCTGGTTGAGACGAGGGATGCTCTCGAGCAGAGCCTGTGTGTACGGCATTTTCATATGGGCGAAGAGTGTTTTCGTTGGCGCCTTCTCGACCAGCTTTCCTCCATACATCACAGCGATCTCATCAGTGTTTCCAGCCACGACGCCGAGATCATGAGTCACGAGAATCAACGACATGTTGCGGTCACGACGCTGTTCATTGATCAGTTCCAAAATCTGGGCTTGAACTGTCACATCGAGTGCGGTCGTCGGCTCGTCGGCAAACAGCATTGTCGGTCCACAGGCAAGGGCGATGGCAATCATCACTCGCTGGCGCATACCACCGCTGAGTTCATGGGGGTATTGCTCAAGTCGACGTGCAGCTTCGGGGATCCGAACATCGCGAAGGAGTCTCTCTGCAGTGGTGCGAGCATCCTTCACGCTCATGCCGAGATGCTCGCGCAGCGGCTCGGCGATCTGCCTTCCGATCTTCATCAGTGGATTCAGCGAGGACATCGGATCCTGGAAGATCATCGCCATTTCGCTTCCCCAGATGCCGCGCATTTCCTTGGGGGAGCGATGGAGAATGTCTTGACCTTGGAAGAGGACCGAACCCTCCCGAATCGTCCCATGTTTTGGAAGAAGTCCCATGATCGAACGCGACAGGACCGTCTTTCCAGAGCCCGACTCCCCAACGATTCCTAGCGACTTACCACGCTCGATGGAAAAAGTGACTCCATCGACGGCGCGAACCACTCCGCGTGGAGTCGTGAAATGCGTCTTCAGATCCTTGACCTCGATGAGAGTTCCTTGAGCTGAACGCAGAGATGTTTGCAGAGTTGTCACAGTGCGGCCTCTCTGATGTCGAAGCGGCGCGCCACCCGGTCGCCGATCATGTTGAACGAGAGAACGGTGAGGAACAACATGATGCACGGAAAGATTGTCGCCCACCACGCCTCTTGAATGCGCTCGCGGTTCTCGCTGACGAGAAGGCCCCACGATGGTGATGGCGGTTTGACCGAATACCCCAGGAATGCAAGGCCACCTTCAGCCACGAGGAGCACGGCGATACCAGTGAAGACGACAGATGTCATGGCCGGTACGAGGTTGGGGAGAATTTCGCGAAAGATCACGCGTGAGTTCTTCGCGCCCAAGCTTCTCGCGGCAAGCACGAACTCGCGTTGAGAAAGACTCAATGTCTGAGCTCTCACGATGCGCGCGATCGGCGCTATCGACAACAGTCCGAGAACGAAGGTGATCGACCAAGTTCGCGTCAGCCAGGAAAATGTCGAGCTACTGGCCGAGAGAACATCGAAGCGCCCAACGATGAGAATCGAAATGATCAGCGCAGGAAAGGCGAGGAGAACATCGACGAAGATGGAAATGACTCTGTCGAACCACCCTCGTAAATAGCCCGCAGCCAATCCCATAGTTCCTCCGATCAGCAAACCGAGAAGGATCGATGATGCGGCAACTCTGAGTGAGATCTGAGCCCCATAGATGCAACGGGCGAACATGTCACGTCCGAGCTGATCGCTGCCGAAAAGGAAATCAGTCCCCGGACCGAATTGAAATCGACTTGCGCCCTTGACGCGCTCTTGATACCCACGTATGAAGGGCAAGTAGTCAGCGAGGATTGCCAGAATGGTCAATGCCCCGAGCCAGATCGACGCAAAGATCGTCGTCGGGTGCCAGCGCTTGCGGCTGCCTTTTTGTGGAGAAGCTGACATGGCCGCCGACGGCTCGGCAGCGTCCAAAGTCGAGGAAGTGGCTGTCGTACTCATGCGAACACCCTTGCGTGACGGATCCGAGGATCGATGACTGCGTACAAAAGATCAACCAGCAAATTCACGGCGACAACGGTGACCACAAGGACCGCAGTGACCGCTTGGATGACGAGGATGTCGTTTGCCTGAACTGCGAAGACGAGACGCGTGCCGATGCCGGCCAAGCCGAAGAACTGCTCGGCGATCACAGCGCCACCGACAAGACTCGACACCTGGAGGGCAACGCTTGTCACGAGCGACAACACAGATGCTCGAAGGGCATGTCGCCAGAGGATTCTCGAAGGGCTCATCCCTTTCGCTCGAGCAAGCATGATGAAGTCACTCTGAAGAGTGATGATCATGTCAGCGCGGAGAAATCGTGTCCAGATTGCAGCCAGACCCATTCCGAGGGAAAGCGCAGGTAGGAAAAAGTTTTTGGCGTGCTCGACAGGATTGTCCCAGGGTGCCACATAGTCGGACAGCACCGGGAAGACATCCAATCGCAAGGCGACGAAGTAGATCAGAAACACCGCAAAGACCAGCGGTGGAGTGGAGATGAATGCAAAAGAGATGTAGCTGGATACTCGATCCACCCAACCATCACGCCGATAGGCCGAATAGACCCCCAATGGAACTGCAATCAGGAGACCGATGAAAATTGCCCAAAAACCGACGAAGAAGGTGACCGGAAGGCGCTGCTTGAACATGTCCACGACGTCTTGGCTCTGGGCATACGAGGTTCCCATGTTGCCGGTAACCATGTCCTTGAGCCAATAGCCGTACTGAACGACGAGAGGTTTGTCGAGGTACGGGTAGTCGTTGTTGACCCGTTCGATCAGGGCGTCGCTGACCGCGCCACCTGCCAAGTCACGCGCAACGTCTTTACTTCCGATTCGGGTCGCAACCATGACCACGAATGTCACGATGACGAACACGATGACAAATTGTCCTACACGTTGGAGCGTATACCGCACGAAACACCTCTGGAAGACAACACACTCTTTTGAGTGTGCATGGAATGGGAAACGAGATGGAGGTGTCGGCCGCTTCCGAAGAAGCGACCGACACCTCTATGACTCGTGGGTCAGGAAACCTTGAAGACCGAAGTCAACCAAACCTGACCTGGGAAGCCGGCGCCATCTCGTAGCAATCCGGAACCATCAGCCTGAGGTGTACGACCGATGCCCTGAACACTGGTGCTGTTGACAACTCCCCACTTCGTGAACGAAGTAGGAATAATCAAGCACTCACTGGCGAACCGACGGTTCAGATCCTCAGCAGCGGCCAGTCGCTCTTCAGCGGTTGCTGCCGAACGTGAAATCTCCAACAGGCGGTCGACTTCAGGGTCCTTGAGTCGACCGAAGTTGAGAGCCAATCCAGGAGGATCGATTGCCGCGGAGCTGTGCCACCAGTAGTACTGCTGGTCTGCGTACAGACCGGCATGGTTACGCCAACCGAAAGCATCAAAGGCTGGATCTCCGAAGAGGGCGTTGTTGATCAGCTTCGACTGCTCGATCTGATCGATGGTGACATCGACTCCGACGTCACCCCACACCGCCTGGAGGTACTGAGCCGTAGCCAACGAGCTGGCAGCCACAGTTGTCGAGTAGTTGATCGTCAACTGACCATTCTCGGCTTCCCAAGCCTCAATAGCAGCAGCTGCAGCTTCTGGATCGTATGGCAATGAACCATTGTCCTCGAGGTTGCCTTCTTGTCCGGGCGAGAAAGGACCATTTGCCGGATCAGCGTTTCCAGCTGCAACGACGTCGATCAGGTCAACCTTGTCGATTGCTTGCAGCAGAGCACAGCGAACCGTCTTATCAGCCAAGTACGGCTTCGTGAGGTTGAACAGAATGTAGTTCGTCTCGCCGTACTGGTTCTGCAGCAATGTCGGGTAGTCGGCATTGCCCTCGAGATCCTTGAGAACTGCTGCATCCGATGTCGACATCAGATCGAGATCGCCATTGAGCAGTGCCGTGGCACGAACCTGGCTGTCCGGAATGACTCGGAACTGGATCTTGTCGAGATACGGAAGGGCATTACCCTCTGCATCCTTCAGCCAATACGACGCATTCTTGGCAACGATGAAATTGTCCCCAGGTGCGTAACTCTCAAAGACGAAGGGGCCGGTGCCGACTGGAGTATCCGGCTTGGCGGTTCCAGCGTCGACTGCTGCCAACCAGGTCGGAGAAGCGATCAATCCCCACTGGCTGCCCAGATAATACGGGAAGCCCGGCCATGGCAATGGCTCGTTGATGTTGCCGTCTTTACCAGTTGCGAGCGTGAACGAGAATTCGTCGAGCTTTTCGATGATCAGATCGGAACCGATTCCCAATGTCGTGTCGACGCGCGCAAGATCCTTGATCGCCGCTGAAAGCAGGAGACCCTTTGCACCACGCTGCAGGTTGTCGATCACAGCATCAGCATTCAAAGGAGTTCCATCGTGGAACGAGACTCCCTGACGAACCGTCACTGTGAAGATTGTGTTTTCTGCGTTTGCTTCGATGCTCTCTGCGAGAAATGGACGCCAGTTCAGTTCCTCATCGACTGTGACGAGGGGGTCGAATACTGAGCGCGCTCGCATCTGGCAGAAGGAATCACACTGCATCTGCGCGGGAAGCCAAGGGTTGGTCACCTCTGCCTCGCCACCGACATTGAGTGTTCCACCGAGAACGACCTCGGCGATCGGAGCTTGGGTTTGCTGTGCCGGTTCTGTGGCCGGTCCGCCGCTCGTGTCATCGGATGAGCCACTATCGCCGCCACCGCACGCTGCGCCGACGAGCGCAAGGCTCACCGCCAACGCTCCGAGAATGACGCCAGGACGACGCCTGGACTGTCGCAAGGATTTCACTATGTTCTTCCCCCTTGTCAGCCGAGACGAGCCCGGCGTTGTGACCCGAAGGGAGGGAGATCCTCCACCTCGGCTGAAAATTCCTCCTGGTCTACCGAACCACATATGTGACCGCCTTCACAGAAGTACCGTTACATTAGTCGTGTGTACAGCGGCTTCAAAGTGTCAGGAGAGAAGTTCCTGGGCAAGGACCCGCAATATCGAATGGCTTCGGATCCAGGTCAGAGTCGGTTGTGAGATATGCGTCTTTGCGCAAGGACGGGTCGAGCATTCCTCTCACCTCCCGGATGCCCACGTCCGAGGTCGAGCGAGAGCGCATTCTGCATGCCCACCGTGACGCAGTTTTCCGCTCATCCACGTCCTATCGCGATCCGAGAACAGGCCTGACAGTTTTCACCGGTCGTTTTCTCGCAGACCGGGGCTACTGCTGTGATAGCGGTTGTCGGCATTGCCCGTACGAGCCGGAGTCACAAGATTGACGTGCTCTGTGGGTTCCCCCGAAGTTCAGTTCCAAGGGGGAAACTGTGGTTGCGCTCGATCTCGTGCCGAGCACGGTTAACGTCGCGTCAGTCGACCGTCACGATTCATCGCGAGAATCGTGCCCTCCAGAGAACCAGGCGTTTCCATGTCAGTCAACTTTGAACGGCAATTTCTCGTCCCTGAAGACAAGAGCATCGTTCTGTCGTCGTGGGACACACAAGAGACACTCGGACTCGACAAAGATTCAGCCAGGGTGGAGTTGTCGAAGATTTTGGAGAAGTTGGCGTTTCTCCAACATCGCTTGATGGCTGAGTCTGCGCGCTCACTGTTGCTCGTCATTCAAGGTCGTGATGCATCGGGGAAGGATGGTCTCGTCCGTCACGTGATGCGCGGGCTCAATCCTGCTGGGGTTCGCGTGACGAGCTTCAAGGTTCCTTCTGGATCAGAAGTCGAGCACGACTATCTCTGGCGGTGTCACGCGGCTGCACCAGCTCATGGGGAGATCGGTGTCTGGAATCGAAGTCACTATGAAGACATCCTGGTGCCACGCGTCAAAGGGCTCGTCTCTGAAGAAACGTGGAAGCGTCGTTATCGACATATCCGCGAATTCGAGCGTCTTCTCGCTGATGAGGGTACGCGCATTGCAAAGTTCTACCTTCATGTCTCCCACGAGGTGCAACGTCAACGTCTGCAAAAGCGAGTGGACAATCCTGAAAGTGGATGGAAGCACAACCCGAGTGACTTGACGGATCGAGCAATCTGGCCGGCATATCAGCAGGCCTATGAGGAATTGCTCGTCGAGACTTCCAAACCGCATGCGCCGTGGTTCATCGTCCCCGCTGATCTCAAGTGGGTTCGTGATCTCATTTTTGCGAGAATCGTATTGTCCATTCTCGAGGCCATGGATCCGCAACTTCCGAAGCCGGATGAAAACCTACGAGGCATCACAGTGATGTGAAGCTGAGATCGACGCCAGTCACATCAGGGTCGAACGACCACAGGTCGTCCCCGGGGGTGATGACTTTGCGAGACAAGAGATGGGGTCGGTCGCAGGGCGATCGTCTACATTGAACGATATGTCCCAAGAGCGCGAGATCATGACCTGGGAGATGTTCGGTGAAGCGTCTCGTTCACTTGCTGAAATGGTGGCTGATGATGGCTACGAACCAGACATGGTTCTGGCAATTGCACGTGGGGGACTGCTCATAGGCGGTGCTCTCGGGTACGCCTTGGCCGTCAAAAATGTCTACACGATGAACGTCGAGTTCTACACCGGTGTCGATGAACGACTGGAAGTGCCGCGCATTTTGCCGCCAGCACCGGATTTCGTCGATTTGGCCGAAGCTCGGATCTTGATCGCTGACGATGTAGCCGATACCGGTCATACATTGCGCAGCGTGCAACTGTTCTGCGAGGGCAAGGTCGGCGAAGTTCGTACGGCCGTGCTGTACGAGAAATCTCACTCTGTTGTTCGAACGAACTACGCCTGGAAGAAGACTGATCTGTGGATCAATTTTCCCTGGAGCGACAAGGAACCTGTTGTCGACAGAAGTTCGGTGCGCGACGCCTGATGTGGCGTTGTTCGTGCGACCCGCATCACGATTGCCCAAGTATTTCCCGAGCACAGTGTCGCCCACTCGCACCCCAGATACCGGCTCCCGGAAAGGTGGCAGCCCCACAGAGGTAGAGACCTTTGATGGGCGTGCGGTAGCGAGTGAGTTCTTCAGGTTTCCCGCGAAAAGCAGCCAGTGGGCCTCCGGCAAAACTCGTGGCGTGTCCGGCCGGTAGATGGAACTCGGACTCATACTTATCGGGGGTCATTGCTCTCCATGGGCCCATGTCGTGGCGTAGACCCTCGTCGAGCAAAGTGTCGTGCATGTCCAGCCAACGAGAAGGTTGATCGGAACCGTCCCACCCGCCGACGTATCCATAGGGAGTGAACAGCGCTTCCAAACTGAAGACATGCGTTTCCACTCCAGAGTCTCCTCGCATCGTCGGATCGTGATACGAGGGCACATTGGCGAACATGACTGGTTTGGAGGAGATGAGCCCGCGCTGCATATCAAGAAATGCCTGATGCATATCGGAGACCGACGGAGTGATCATCGTCGAAACACCGTTGGGATCAAAGCTGGGATCTGCAACACGCATCTTTTCCAACTGTCGATACTCAGGCAACCTGCGAACAACAGCGTCGATCTTGCTTTCATATCCTTCTTGATGTGGTTGACGTCGCCAACGTTCGATCATTCGTCCGGCACCTCTTGGAGGGTTCTTCACCCACTGAAGAAAAGTCCGACCAGGATCTGTTGCAGAGACGACAATCGGCGCCCCAAGTTCGTCTCCCGATTCCAGAACGACACCGCGGGTTCGCTCTCCTTCGATAATGATTCCGGCAACGGGAGAGTTGGTGAGAATCGATCCACCTGAGAGTCCAAAGCGCAGACTGAGAACCTCGGCGAGACGCCCACTTCCACCCACCGGACGGCCAACGTTTGCCACGTGGCGCATTGCATATGTGAGAGCGCCGAGCCCTGTTCCGGGAAGCTCGGGTGACACGCCCCACACAATCGGTCCTGTTGCCAGTGCAGGAGCAATCAAGTTGTCATCACTGAAAAACGTCCGCATCACCGACGTCGCGCTCAAGCGACTCCACTGAAGCAGCCGTCGCACACCTGCGCCACGGTTTTGGATCACGCTGCCGATGAGATCCCATCTTTTCGGTCCATTGGCAGCAGCCTCGAGGACGAGACGTGCGACTGGCAAAGCCTCACGGCAGTACCTCCGATAGGCATCGACTTGGTGCGGGTAGGTATGACTCAACGCTTCAAGGGTGCGTTCCACAGAGTGAAAGATCGGCCACGCAGGGCGTCCATCCCAGGGAACATTGATCTGACTGGGGTCGATGTCCACGTACTCGAGACCGAGATCTTGAAGTTCGAGTTCTTCCATGACTGGTGTTGTTCGAAAAGTGATGTGATCGCAATTGCAGATGTTGACCCGGCAGCCAGCGAACGACTCAGTCGATGAACAGCCTCCAACGGAGTCCCGAGCTTCGACGATCACAACTCGAAGTCCAGCTCGAGCCAGATAGGACGCAGTGATGAGACCGTTGTGTCCCGCTCCGATCACGATGACGTCATAGGTTGCTGATTCACTGGACGGCAGCCGGCCTGGTGAGGAATCCGATATCACCTCCTCATGATGACACGAGTAAGGGGATCCCAGGTAAGGCCATCGTCACATTCAAGTGCGCACGATCGGATGCGAATGTCTGGCATCGGAGCGAACTCGGTCATGCGTGTGGACCGACCGAAGGGCTGGGGAGTCTCGCTACCTGTGTGTACCGGGCCGATCATCCGGGGCCGATCATCGTCAGGGCTAGATTCTGCGCTGTGACGGATTCTCGCGACATCTCCCATCTCTCTGCCCAAGAATTTGCTCAGCGAATCAATGAACGGTCGATCATCGTTCAGCCTCTCGGGGCACTCGAACAACATGGTCCGCATCTGCCATTGGCTACAGACTCGATCATCGCTGAATCTGTTGCTCGTGACGGAGTCCAGCTCGCGGCGTCTCGAGGTGTCGATGCCTGGTTGCTTCCGACTTTGACCTTTTCGAAAAGCAATGAGCACGCGTGGTGCCCTGGAACCATCTGGCTCTCGGCGGCGACGATGCAGGCCGTTGTCTGCGACATCGGGCGCAGCGTCTCGACGTCACGCTGTCGCAAGTTGGTGTTTCTCAACGGGCATGGAGGAAACAGTTCTCTCATTTCGATGATGAACCGTGAACTTCGACTCCAGTTCGGTCTCATGACCTTTCTCACCCACCCATCTCTTCCTGCGGATCAAGGCGGAGGGTCCGATAGTGGCGAATCGGGTATGGGTATTCATGGAGGTCATGACGAAACGTCGTTGATGCTCCACCTTCGCCCTGACCTCGTCGACATGTCCAAAGCCAAGCGGTCGATACCCGAGGAGATGAAGGAGAACACATATGTGCGCTTCGGTGGATCGGTGCAGTTCGGTTGGCTGAGCAATGATTTCGACGAAAGTGGTGTCATCGGGGATCCGGAAGGAGCCAATGCCGCACACGGATCTCATGGGTACGAGAATGCCGTCAATGCTTTTTGCGGAGCTCTCCTCGAGATCGACGCCTACAACGTTCGGGGCGGGTGACGGAGAGTCCGTCACCCGCCCCGGGCACGTCAGGTGACGGAGAGTCCGTCACCTTTGAGATTTACTTCAGGCCGATGCTTGGATCGATGAATTCGTTGGTGTACAGATCCTCAGCTGTCAGATCCTCGGACACCTCGAGTCCAGCGGCGCGCATCTTGTCCAGCATTCTGGTGACACGGTCGAGATCGAAGTTCCCAAGAGTTGCATCGGGTCCGTTGCCAACGAGACCGAGTTCCTTTTGGGTCTGCGTGGAGTAGTTCGCGACACCCTCTCCGTACACCCAGAAGTCATTGAACTTTTCAACGGCATCGATGATCATCGCTGTTGCCCGAGCACCATCGGTGATGAAATCGATTGCAGACTGCTGCACCATAGGAACAAAGACCTTCAAACAGTCGGAGAGTTCCTCTTTGTCGTCAGCACGAATAGCCAATGGAGCTGCATAGATTTCAAAGCCAGCATCATGAATCAACTGATAGCTGACTTCCTTGCCCCAATCGGTGAATTCGTTTTCGTACTGATACGGCTCGGCCGAGGCAAATCCCTGCTGGGCGATCTTTCCACCCTCAGAGATGAATCGAGCGGGAGAACCGTCATAGGAACCGTCGATTTGTGTTTCGGCAAGGATTCCCTCTGCGACGAACACCTGCAAGAAGGACCCGCCTGCGAACACATTGAGCGTGATTCCAGCCTCGCCGAGATCAGCAATGGACTCGACATCGGGGTAGGTCTGCGGATCCCACATGATGATCTGGGGATTGATTTCCAATGGAGCAACCACGGCAAGAGTCGGGATGGTGTCGAAGTTGAACGCTCCATCGTCGGTGCTGATGTAGCCAAGGGTGATGCTGGTGTCCGTGGCCATGGTTGATGAGACCGCCGAGTAGCCGATGGCTGGGCCACCTGTACGCACCTCGATGTCCACGCCCATGTCGGTCCCATCGCTGTCGATGAGGCTCCCCTTGACGATCTTCTTGTCAGTATCGACGATGTAGTCGTCACCAACGAGCTGATAGAGGGCTCCGTGTTCAGATTCCGGAAACCAGTCCGTCTGAATGACGATCGTTTCGGGACAGACTCCAGAAAGAGCACCTTCGGCACCCTCCGTTGATCCTCCCGATCCTGAATCGTCGCTGCCGCAAGCAGCAAGGAGCACGGCAGTTGCGAGCCCCACGCCCCCTAGCAAACGGCGATGTTGTGATCGTGTACGAATACTTCCCATGAACGTCCCTCCCCGGAAATCGAGTCGCCTCGATTGTTTGTGTGATGAATTCAGTGTTGATGAACTCGAACAGCTGCTCTGCGAACATTCGAACAACAGCAATCCGATGACCGGGGACAATAGTTCTCCCAGCAGCCCCCGAGTTCACCTTTGCTCTCGACGGACACACTTTTTACAAAAAGGAAATCCCCTTGTCGTCATTCTGCCTGATGCGCGATGTCGACAGGTTCGACTGAGTCGGCCGGTCAAGACTGCATGAAGCGGAAAGTTCCGTGGGTCGGACTTGAAGTCTGCTGGGCTTGTTTCGTGGGTACTAGCATGCGGGTTGGTTTTGAGGGGTCGGTAGTGCACAGGTGGCGCTTGCCGTGGCCGGATCGAGCAGTGAGGAACGTCGATTCGGAAAATTCGTTCGAATGAATCAGACTTACGGGTCGATGATCAGAAATGTGAGGTTCTAGTGTCGGCTCTGTCGTTTCGAAACGTATCCATGAGGTTTCCCGATGGCACCGATGCACTCGACGATGTGTCCCTGTCCGTCGACAGTGGGGAATTCGTGACGATCGTCGGTCCTTCTGGTTGCGGTAAGTCGACACTCCTGAAGATCGCCTCCGGATTGCTCAAAGCATCAAGCGGAACAGTTGACGTCGACCCGGCTGGAATCGGCTACGTGTTCCAGGATGCGACACTCCTCCCGTGGCGGACCGTTTGGCGCAATGTCGAGTTACTCACCGAACTCCACGGAATCTCCAAGGCCGAGCGAGAACGTCGAGTGCGAGAGGCCGTTGATCTCGTCGGTCTGACAGGTTTCGAGGGTCACTATCCCAAAGCTCTGTCCGGGGGAATGAAGATGCGGGCGTCATTGGCTCGGACCTTGACAATGAAGCCTCCAGTCTTTCTTTTCGATGAGCCATTCGGAGCTGTCGATGAGATCACACGAGAAAGACTCAATGAGGAGACTTTGAAACTGTTCGAGCAAGAGCGTTTCGCCGGATTGTTCATCACTCATTCCATTTCTGAGGCCGTGTTCTTGTCCACGCGGGTCCTCGTGATGTCATCTCGCCCGGGACGGATCGTGGAATCGGTCGACGTTCCGTTCGAGTATCCGCGCCATCCTGACATCCGTTTCGATTCAACGTTCGGTGAAATATCCGCCCACATCAGTCACGCATTGAGAGGGGCACACGCATGACGACTGACATTCTGAATGCGAGCACTTCCAGGAGCAATGAATCGGCAAAGCGTTCATTGAGGATGTTTTTGCCTCCTGTTCTGACCGGGGCACTGATTCTTGGAATCTGGTACCTCATCAGTTACGTCCTTCTCGATCCGAAACGTCGTTTTTTGCTGCGTCCTCCCCATGAAGTGTTCAACGTTGGGTTCGCCAATGTCGACAACTTCTCAGAGATGATGGTCGGGCTCTGGGAGACGACCAAGACCGCCTTTTGGGGCTTGCTCATCGCGATCGTGCTTGGTTTCGTACTGGCAGTGATCATGAGTCAGGCAAAGTTCATCGAAAGAGCGATTTTCCCGTATGCAGTCGTGCTCCAAGCAATCCCCATCCTGGCGATCGTCCCTTTGATCGGTTTTTGGTTCGGCTACGGCTTCATGCCGCGCGTCTTCATATGCGTGATCATCTCCCTGTTTCCCATCATCGTGAACACACTGTTCGGATTGCTCTCGGCCGATTCGGGCATGCACGATCTGATGACTTTGCATCAGGCGAGCAGGATCACTCGACTGCGCAAACTGATGTTTCCAGCCGCCCTGCCAGCAATTTTCGCCGGATTGCGCATTTCAGCAGGCTTATCGGTGATCGGCGCGATCGTTGGAGATTTCTATTTCGGCCAAGGCGCGACTGGGATCGGTCAACTCTTGAAACGCTATGCAGCTCGACTTCAAGGTGAGCAACTGCTGGCGTCAGTCATTGTTTCGAGTTTTCTGGGAGTTCTCGTGTTCGGCTGCTTCGGCTGGCTCGCTCAGCGAGTGGTCGGTAAGTGGGCGTCGGACAATCGAGCCGGGGACTGATTCTGTTCTCCCGAAGTTCATCGAACCGAGTACTTCTCGTGACGTTCCTCAGGTCGAATACTCCGACCTGATTCGTCGTACACGGGACGAAGCGTCTCGGAGGGCGCTCCACAGAGACGGGTACGGTGCAGGAATCTGATCTTTGAGATCGATGTGGAGATCCGCTAGTCGGTGGTACGGGACAGCGGGAAACAAATGGTGCTCGAGGTGATAATTCATATTCGAGTACAAGAAGCGAATCACTGGATTCATCCGAACCGATCTCGTGTTCATGCGGTGATCCCTGACGTCTTCCTCGAGTCCGGCGTGCTGCGTTGCACCCAAGATGAACAGCAGCCAGCGACCGTACAACGAGGGGAGTCCGATCAGCATCCACGGCAGGAGCGACTTCGTCAAGATGCACGAGACGATGACAACACCATGTACGAGGACATGAATCCGAGCCCACAGAATCACCCGAGATTTTTCGCGACCGGGTGTGTACGTTTCGACGTCGGAGGGAAGGCGTCCGATCAGGGCGTAGGCGTATTTACGAAATTCCTGAGCAGCGCTCAGCAGACCGAACAGTTCTGCAACGATTCGGCGGCGGGACGTGGGTCGGGGAAAAGCGATTTCAGGGTCTCGACCGACGACGATCGTCTCGGCGTGATGCCGTGTATGACTCCTTCTCCAAGAAATCGGTTCACGAAGCACCATGAAAGACGCAAAGTGGTACACGATGTCGTTGGCTCTCTTGGAAGCGAATGCTGTGCGGTGACCGCATTCGTGCCAGCGGGCATCGGAGGCGGATCCGTAGAGAACCCCGTAGACGAGAGCCGCCGGGAAACTCCAGATGCTCGCCCATGTTTCGATCAACCACCAGGCTGCGAGCACGACAAGGCCAACCCAAAGTAGAAGATCCCTCGTTGCTCGCCCGTTGCTTCTGCGCATCAAAACCAACAAACGATCACGATCGATGTCAGGTTTGAACCATTGATGGACCGAACTCGACGATTGAAAGTGCTCGAGAGGAGAGGTGTGGCTGTAATCCTTGGCAGCAGTCATGACGATCCCTGGATCAACGTACGACGGGCTTTGAGATGAGGTCGAGAATTCCGAACTCCCACTCACTTTAGGCGTTGGTGTGATTATGAGGCGAACGGTCCCGTGCGAGGTGTCTAGAGTCGGCTCATGCCCGACGTGTCTAGAGTCGGGTCATGCCCGACTTTGATGATGTCATTGCGGTGGGTCGCTCTGGACCTTGCGTTGTGGAGTGGCTGACGTTCGTCGTCTCCCCTGAGGAAAGACAGGCGTGGCTGCGGATCGAAGAAGACGTTTGGAGCCGCTTCCTGGAAACCTGCGATGGCTTCATCGGAAAGCAGATGTGGATCGAAGAAGGAGACGAGTCGCGGGTCAATGCTGTGATCTGGTGGGAGAGCCGAGAGAAGTGGCACGCGATTTCAGAGACGACCGTTCGAGCCGTGGACGAGCGAATGGGAGAGTTCTGGAAAGCCTGCACGATGAGAGTCTTCGATGTCGTTCGCGACTGTTGAGACTCATATTCGTTCTCGAGCAAGTTCGAGTTGTTGAAATACCTCGAGACAGAAGTTCATTTTGTACCCGAGGTCCCAATCGTCGACACATGCAATACCGATCGTGTGAGGTTTGTATCGCTCGACGAGTTGCGCCAGACGCTCTGCCACGACACGAGCAGGGCCAGACACAGTGTCAGGACTATCTCGTCCGGAGGAGTGCACAGTCTGGTAGAGCGCAATATCGATGTTGCGTACCGATCGGGCACACGAGACGATGTGATCGAGATTCGTTGCGGGTATTCCAGAGAGAAAAACACCGTCAGCGATTGCGGACGCAAGGGTGTTCAGTTTGGGTCCGCGGGCTCCGATGTATTGACGGACTCGACGTGGAGGTTGCGCGTGGATCGGCGGACGATACGTTGCGCTGGCTACACCTGAGTGGACGTTCCGAGTCATCTCAATGGCATTGTTCAGAGTCTCGACCGGGGAGGTACTCCTCAAACCGAATGGCTCGAGGGAATCAGAACCTCCCGAGCCCCAACCCAGAATGAACCGATCGTCACTCAGTTCCGAAATGGTCGATGCTGCTGCGGCGACGACGCCTGGGTGGCGCAGAACAGGATTGGTAACACCTAGACCGAGATCCAATCTCTGTGTCTGCAGAGCACAGACTGTCAAGAGAACAAAAGGGTCGCGAGACACTCCCTCGTCTCCGATCCACAGTTCGTCGACACCCGCATTTTCGATCTTCACTGCAGCTTCGGCTACGTCGGTGACCGTTTCTTTCGGATGGACCCACACTCCTGTCCTCACCCGATCACGATGTCACAGATCCTTGCGAGGTTGCCAACTGCAGCCTGAATAGTGGCCTGCGATGTGTGAAAGACTGTGGCGGTGGTTCGATCGACACGTGATCTCCTCAGGGGAGTTCGGCTACCCGATGACTCGAGTGTGCTGGACATCGAGGTTGTCGATGGATTGGTGTCCGACGTGCGAACGACTGCGAGTCGCATCCAAGCTGAGCACTCCTCTGCGGATGGCTTCCCGGAATCCGAACCTGAGATGGGAATCGAGCAATTCGATGGAATGTTGTTGTTACCTGCACTTCAGGAACATCATGCCCATCTGGACAAGGCTCTCACTGCAGACAAGGTTCAAAACCCTTCGGGAGACCTCATGGGCGCGATCGAAGGATGGATCGAGGCTGAATCTGCTGGGGTATTCGATGTCGACGAAATGCAACAGAGGGCTGAGGCGGCCATCGAGCAGTTGATTCACGCCGGGACCAGTCGAATACGCACCCACGTCAATGTCGGCGCAAGTGACCCCGACCTGCGAAATCTTCGCGCTGTTCATGCGGCTCGACAGACATTTGCCAATTTCGTCGACATTGAGATCGTTGCACTGATGCATTCACCACTCGCAGGGTCACAAGGAGCCGCGAACAGAGTCGCACTGGACAAGGCGATCGAGTTCGGTATCGACCTGATCGGTGGCTGCCCTCATCTCGAGGCAGATGGGGCTTCGATGATCGAACACGTGTTGGCGACCGCACGGCATGCAGGTCTCGGTCTCGATCT
>JAULYE010000125.1:0-10623 GCA_032118015.1 Ilumatobacteraceae bacterium
ATTGGGCATATGTCGTGCGCTCGACACCGGCACCAGTGGACGTCACGATCGACTTGTGCCCGAAGTACCTTTCCGCTCGGTCGAAAATGTGCAGGATCGACAGCGGGACCTGTTGCATCAGTCCGGGGACTGCAGCGGGTGTTTTCTGAGCTGACGGTGACATGTCTTCCCCCTTGTGTGTCACCCGCGTCTCACCGGCCGATGTTCATCGGCAGGTGATCAGGCACTGGCGACTCCGGTACTGCGGATCGTCGGAGCGTATCTGAATGTCACATGGCAAGACCAGATGCCGACAGCAGATGTTGCGTGACAAACTCACTCGTGACCAGCTGAATACTGACCAGCTGAGTCCTGACCATCTGAGTCCTGACCATCTGAGTCCTGACCAGCTGAGTCCTGACCAGCTGAGTCCTGACCAGCTGAGTCCTGACCAGCTGAGTCCTGAATAGTCCGATTGCCCTCGATCACCTAGATTGACCCACGTGCCCGAACCAGACGAGTCCCTCGCCCTCGGGCAGTCCACCTCCGTACATGTCAGTTCCCGAGCCCGACGGTCGATTCTCATCGCCTCGGTGGCGCTGTTCACTGCGGGCACGATCGGATCCAACATCGGGCCGGCACTTGTGGATGAAAACCCCACCCTCGTCCTTCTTCTCGCTTCACGCAATCGAAATCTGTTCGGGTCGGTCCCCTTCATCGATCCTCTTCCGTACGCGGTGATCGGCTTCTTGCGCGTCTTGCTGGCAGCAGTGGTGCTCTTCTATTTGGGGCGGTGGTACGGAGAGCGTGCCATCGGATGGACCGAGCGACAGGTCGGAGACTTGCCCCCGATCTACAAATGGTTCGAGAGAGCTGTCGCCCGCGCCGGATGGCTGCTGTTCATCCTCATGCCGGGGAGCAATCTCGTGTGCATCATGGCAGGCCACCAGCGAGTGCAAGCGCGTCGCTTCATACCTTTGATCAGTATCGGAATTGTTCTCAAACTGATCGTGCTCTGGATCGGAGGCAAGGCCTTCGAGGACCAGATCCGCTCATTCCTGAGTTGGATCGAGGACTACCAATGGTACGTGGTTGCAGGCTTGTTCGTGATTTCGTTCCTGCAGTCGGCTCGACACGCACGGCGTGACCTTCCCGAGATCGTCCAGGAACTCGAGCATCCCTCTGACGACCCACAACCCTGACGTCGACTCCGGATCAGGGTCCTCGGAACAGTAGATTCTCTCGACGATGCAGCCGTCCAGTTGACGTGTGCACTTCGTACAAGGAGCGCCCCACATGACCATCGCAGTCGGAGACACAATCCCCAACATCACCGTTCATGTTCTCGACGAGAACGGAGTGCCCAAACCCGTCCAGACCCACGACGTTTTGGGCAAAGGAAAGGTCGTGCTGTTCGCAGTACCTGGAGCCTTCACTCCTGGCTGCTCGAACATCCATCTTCCCGGCTACGTGAAGAACCGCCAGGAGCTCCACGCCAAGGGTGTCGAGACCATTGCCTGCATCAGCGTCAATGACCCGTGGGTGTTGGATTCATGGAGCAAGGCCTACGGAGCTGATGGCATCACAATGCTCGGCGACGGAGCAGGTGTGTTCACCAAGGCGGTGGGATTGGACATGGACGGATCCGGATTCGGTCTCGGCATCCGTTCACGCCGCTATTCGGCAATTCTGGAAAATGGTGTCGTCAAGGAATTGAACGTCGAAGAGGGTCCTGGTATCACTGTCAGCGCATGCGAAATCGTTCTCGATCATCTCTGATCGAGAGCCGCCTCGAGCCCGAGAGTCAGACCGGGTAGGTCCGCAATTCTTTTGCACGCCAACACGACTCCCGGCATGAAGCTCACCCTGTCGTAACTGTCCTGTCGGATGGTCAACGTCTGACCCGGGGCGCCCAGAATCACCTCTTGGTGTGCGACCATTCCGCGCATCCGCACAGCATGGACACGGATCCCTGCAGGTCCGAGCCCTCCACGCGAACCGGCCAACACCTCATGAGTCGTCGCGTCATCGGCCCAAGCCGATGACGCATCGGCCATGCGCCGAGCTGTCGTCAGAGCTGTTCCACTGGGGGCGTCGGCCTTGGCATCATGATGGAGCTCGATGATTTCTGCGGTGTCGAACCACGGTGCAGCCATTTCGGCAAACCTCATCATCAACACGGCACTGATGGCAAAGTTCGCGGCGATCAGGCAATTCGACGACGCGAACCGAGCCCGCAAGTCCTCGATATCGCCATCATTGAGTCCGGTGGTGCCTACGACCGCGTGGACACCATGCAGCGCACACCATTGGAGATTCGTCCGTGCTGCATCAGCAACCGTGAAGTCGACCGCAACATGGACGTCGGCATCTGCGAGCGACCGCGGATCGGCTGAAACGAGTATCCCGTGAACCGTCTCACCTGCCGCCGCAGGATCGACGGCAGCAGCGAGAACGAGTTCGGGGTCTGCCGCAATGGCGTCGCATACTGCTGCACCCATACGGCCACCGGCCCCGAACACACCCACGCGAATCTTCGACATGGGCAGATCCTAGATGTGAAAACGGCACCCGACCCGAGACCGGGTCGAATGCCGTACGTTCACGTGACGATCAGCTGATCGTCATCACATCTGCGGTCAGCGATGACGGCGAGGTCCGCGGCTACCACCGCTTCCACCGCGTCCACCCCGGTCGCCACGCTCGGCTCCACCTGCTTCTCCACCAGGACCGAGATCGCCGAGTTCAGCACTGATCTCATCATCGAAGGCGTCGTCGAAACTGACGGTGATCGCACCGGACTCGGCACGCTGGCCGGCTCCATTACCTCCGCCACTGTCTCCTCCACCGCTGCGTCCGCTCGAGCGCGGTGCTCGTGCGCCACCATCGGAATCCGATGACCCTCCAGAAGAAGCGAGCTCACCGACTGGAGAGAGGCTGACCTTGCCCTTGTCATCGATGTCGTCGACACGCACCTCGATCTCCTGACCGAGAGTGAGTACATCTTCGACATTGTTGATGCGCTTGCCACCACCGAGTTTGGAGATGTGCACCAATCCATCACGTCCGGGAAGGATGTTCACGAAAGCACCGAACTTGGTGATGCTGACGACACGGCCGGAGTAGATGGCGCCGAGTTCGGCCTTGGGCGGATCGACGATCGCCAAAATGCGCGCCTTGGCATCTTCCATCCGCCACGCTTCGACAGCACCGATGGTCACGATGCCGACGACACCGTCGTCATCGACGCCGATGTCGGCACCGGTCTCCTGCTGGATGGTGTTGATGACCTTGCCCTTGGGGCCGATGACCTCACCGACCTTGTCGAGCGGAATGGTGATCGACGTGATCTTCGGTGCGGTCTCTGCCACCGAGTCACGCGGCTTGGCAATCGCTGCAGTCATCACATCGAGAATCTGAAGACGAGCCTCGCGGGCTTGGGCCAGAGCCGATGCCAGAACCTCGGCGGGGATGCCGTCGATCTTGGTGTCGAGCTGAAGTGCGGTGACCACATCAGCGGTACCGGCGACCTTGAAGTCCATGTCTCCGAAAGCATCTTCGGCTCCGAGGATGTCGGTCAGGCTCAAATACTTGCCCTCGGCGTAGATCAGGCCCATGGCGATTCCGGCGACGTGCGCACGGATCGGAACACCGGCATCCATCAACGACAGACTGCTCGCACACACCGATGCCATCGACGTCGAACCGTTGGAACTCATGACCTCGCTGACGAGACGCAGTGCATAGGCGAATTCCTCTTGACTCGGCACGACCGGTAGGAGCGCCCGCTCTGCGAGTGCACCATGGCCGATCTCGCGGCGCTTGGGGGAACCGACTCGTCCGGTCTCACCATTGGCCCACGGAGCCATGTTGTAATGGTGCATGTAGCGCTTCGCAGTGATCGGCGACAGCGTGTCGAGCATCTGATTCATGCGCGGCATCGCAAGTGTTGTCACGCTCATGACTTGCGTTTCACCGCGCTGGAACAGACCCGAACCGTGAGCTGTACGCAACACCGACGTTTCCGACGACACCGGACGCAGGTCACGCGGACCGCGACCATCGATACGCACGCCGTCTTCGACGATGCGCTTGCGGACCAATTTCTTGGTCAGGCTGCGAACCGCTTCCTTGATCTCCTTGTCGCGTCCAAAGAGCGTCGACCCAGGTGATCCGGCGAGTTGGGCCACGGCCGCACTCCCGGCTGCGTCGATTGCTGCATTGCGATCAGCCTTGAGAGCGATCTTGACTGCATCGGCCAAAAGAGGTGCTGCAATCTTTTCGACTTCTGCCCACACGTCATCGCCGTAATCCAGGACTGGCGTGTATTCCATCGGCGTGATCGCACCCTTGGTCGAGATCACCGACGCAACCAGCTTGCGCTGCAACGCGATCGACTCCTTGATGTACCGCTTCGAGGCCTCGAGGCCTCCGGCGAGAACGGTCTCGTCCACCTTGGGCGCACCGCTTGCGTAGTACTCGAAGCTCTTTTCGGTGCCGCCGGCTTCGACCATCATGATCGCAACGTCGCCACCGTCGAGCTCACGCCCGGCCACGACGAGTTCGAATGTGGCTTCTTCACCTTCGGCATATGTCGGATGAGGAATCCAGGTTCCGTCCTGCGCGTAGGCGATGCGGACCGCGCCAATCGGTCCGTCGAAGGGGATGCCGCTGATCATCAAGGCCGCAGATGCTGCGTTGATGCTCAACACGTCATGCGGGTTGATCTGATCGGCGCCAAGGATCGTGAGCACGATCTGCGTCTCATTGCGGAACCCGTCCGGAAATGCGGGTCGCAGGGGACGGTCGGTGAGACGGCACGTGAGAATCGCCGCCTCGCTCGGACGACCTTCCCGACGGAAGAATGCACCGGGAATCTTTCCTGCGGCATACGCACGCTCTTCGACGTCGACGGTCAGCGGGAAGAAATCGACACCCGGTCGAACATCTTTGGCCGCATTGGCCGTGGCGAGAACGATGCTGTTGCCGATACTGGCAACGACGGCTCCCTGGCTCTGAGGGGCAAATTTGCCCGACTCGAGGGACATGGTTTTGTCGGTGTCCCCGATAGGACCCGACACTCGGATGGCGTCAGCCATAGCGAGCTCCTTTCACGCGGCGACAACATCGTGTTGCGCCGCCTCTGGAGCAGCGGGTCGGTTCCCAGTCGGCACGGTCGGCACCTCGGTGCCGGCCCCGGCGACTGACAACCAGACCTTCTCTGCCCGTTTGTTGTTGTGTGTCGAGGTGCGTCTTACCGACGCAGACCCAACTTGGCAACGATTTCGCGATACCGCTCGACGTTGCGACCTTTGACGTAATCGAGAAGACGACGACGCCGTCCAACCATCATCAGGAGTCCGCGGCGACTGTGATGGTCGTGCGGGTGGCCCTTCAAGTGGTCAGTGAGATGATTGATGCGCTCGGAGAGCAGTGCGATCTGCACTTCAGGAGAACCGGTATCGGTCTCGTGCGTGCGATGCTGAGAAATTGTCTCGTTCTTGGGTGTTCCAGCCATGGTGGCTCTGCCTTCCAGATGTTGCGGTGGAGGTCGCAGGACTCACATCCTGCATCGCACCGGAGCCAGAGCCCCGATGGACCTCGTCATCCTAGGGTCGGCCGAACCCAAACGCTCCCCTCCCTGGGGCGTGTTTCCCGGCGTGCAGGCTCGATCGCGTCCGAGATGCTCCCGCTACCCTGAACCCATGTTCACCGGAATCGTCGAGGAACTGGGCACCGTGCTGATGAGCGAGCCCTCGCACTCGGTTTGGGGGCCGGGAATTCGTCTGCGGATCGCCGCTTCGACGGTCCTGGACGGCTCAGATGTGGGGGCGTCGATCGCGGTCAATGGATGCTGCCTGACACTCGTTTCATCATCTGTCCCGTCCAAGAACCCTGGCGAATCGTGGTGGGAGACCGATGTCAGCTCAGAAACCCTCGACCGCACCACGATCGGAGCACTCCAACCCGGCGATCGGGTGAATCTCGAACGTCCCATGGCCCTCGGAGATCGGCTTGGCGGGCACATCGTGCTCGGACACGTCGACGGGGTGGGCGAAGTCGTCTCCCCTGCCCCCGACCTCGTGGTCCGTGTTCCACAAGCGCTGATGCGCTACCTCGTGGAGAAGGGCTCGGTCACTGTTGACGGCATCAGCCTCACCGCCTTCGACATCACACAGGACACGTTTCGCGTCGCTGTCATCCCTCACACAGCCGAGGTGACAACCCTCGGACATCGTCCAGCTGGCAGTCGCGTCAACTTGGAAATGGACGTCCTCGCCAAACACATCGAACGTCTCGTCGAACCCTACGGGTCTCCTCGCTGATCCGATAGGCGTCTGCCCTCGAAAATCGCGAACATCGATCGACCAACTACGGTGGAATCCATGTCGGAGTCGTCAACCCCCGCAACATCTCCGGAACTCGCAACTTTGCGCGACCGCATCGATGAGCTCGACCGCCAGTTGGTGGACGTCCTCGCTCGCCGGCTCGACATCTGCCATGAAGTGGCGCGCCTGAAAGAGAAGTCCGATACACCGATCATTCAACCTCAGCGCGTGCGCGATGTTCTGAGGGGACGCCGCCAATGGGCGATCGATCGTGCGATCGATCCGGACTTCATCGAAGACGTGATGCGAGTCGTCCTCGCTGAGACCCACCGCATCGAGGTCGCAGGGCGCCGCAGTGATGCAGCACCCGAGAAATTGGCGGTCTCGAACATGACTCGCTCGCACACCGATGCGGCGATGGACACCGTGACGACGCGAATCGACCATGTCGTGGTCGCCGTGGAAGATGTGAGCCGAGCTGTCGAGGAGTTCACGAACCGCTTCGGATTCCATCGGGTCGCAGACGCATCTCACGACGACATACGTCGTGATGACCCGAACCATGAAGAAATCTCTGTCATCGCCGCCGGTGGGGTCACATTGGTGCTCGTTGGCCCCTCAGCAGGACCAGATGTCGCTGCTCATCTCGCCGAACACGGAAGCGGTATCCACCACATCGCCATCGAGGTGCTCAACGCCGGCTATGCACGGTCGATCCTTCTCGAGCCTGGTTCGGCCGTGACGGACCTCATCGTCGACGAACAGGGTCACGAGCAGTTCTTCACAGTGCGCGACCAGACGTCCGGCGTGCAATTCGGGTTCATTGCCCGCACCGGCCATCGCCACGGGGTGGCCACGCGTAACGTCCTCGAAGCGTTTCGTCACGAGTCTTCCCCCGACTGAACTGGACTGCTGATTCGCTGATCGGTATATGCTGACGGCGTACGACGATCTGGGGGTGTCATGGCTCTCTCGCATCCGTTGCAACCCCGTTGTGCGCTGGCAAAAACCGATCCACTTTGCGACATGTGAAGGGCGCTGCCCCGATCGTGCCGTCCCCGTTGTCCCGCTATGCCTGAACGCCTCGGCGCCCGAGCATGTCGTGATGCCGGGACCGACCCTGGATGGAGCGACCCATGGCGCGCCAGCTCATACCCGTCTCGTCTCGTTCGAGCTCAGCCTCGGACGATGCCTCGATTGTCCCCAGCAGCGTTCCAGAGGACTTCGCGTCCCTCATCGATACACCTCTCGACGAGATCATGGCCAAGGCGCGTCAGATTCGTTCTCAGCGCACCGGATCGCGCATCACCTATTCCCCCAAGGTCTTCATCCCGTTGACGATGCTGTGTCGCGATACCTGCGGCTACTGCACATTTGCCCAGCCACCAGCACGCCTCGAGTCACCCTTTCTGACACCGGAACAAGTTCTCGACATCGCTCGAGCCGGTGCTCGACAGGGATGTCACGAGGCATTGTTCACGCTCGGTGAAGCGCCCGAGGAGCGCTATCCGATCGCCCGAGAGTGGCTCGAAGCCCACGGATACGCGTCGACTGTCGACTATCTCGTCGACATGGCTCGACGGGTCGTCGAAGAAACCGGTCTTTTGCCCCATGCCAATGCCGGTGCGCTGAGTATCGAGGAGCTCACGGCTCTTCGTCGGTGGAGTCCCAGCCAAGGCATGATGATCGAGACGTTGCGGGACGATCTTGCGTGCCACCGCGGCGCACCGGACAAGGTGCCTGCACGTCGTCTCTCAACCCTCGAATCTGCCGGTCGAGCGCGGATTCCGTTCACGACAGGCATCCTCGTGGGAATTGGCGAGACACGTATCGATCGCCTTGAAGCACTGTGGGCCATTGCCGAGAGCCATCGCCGCCACGGACACGTCCAAGAAGTCATCGTGCAGAACTTCTTGCCCAAACCGGGTACGGGTATGAAGAATGAGCCGCCATGCCCCGAAGACGAATTCTTGTGGTCCATCGCCGCTGCTCGCATCGTCCTACCTCCCGAAATCCACTTGCAGGCCCCGCCGAATCTCAGTGATGAATTCGGGCATCTGCTCGATGCGGGCATCGACGACTGGGGAGGTGTTTCGCCGGTGACCGCTGATCACGTCAATCCGGAGCGACCGTGGCCCGATCTCGATCTGCTGCGCGCAGTCACCCAAGCGCGCGGGATGACCCTTGCTCCCCGTCTCACGGTGTACCCCGAATTCATCGACAACCTCGCGCTCGATACCGGACGAACGTTCACTCCTGCTCACAACGCGTGGATCGACGTCGATCTTCGCTTCGCAGTGATCGATCGCACCGACGCAGAGTCACTCGCACGCGACGACCCAGGATCGATGTGGCCCGAGAAGGTGACCGCTGCAGATGTCGTGCTCGATGGCGCCGAAGTCGTGCTGGTCGGCCACCGCAGCACTCAGTGGTACAGCGGCGCAAACAATGCGCCGCCCAACATTCTCGGCGCAAACAATGCGCCGCCCAATATCCTCGGCGCACATAATGCGCCGCCAAATGATCACAGCGCACACAATGCGCCGCCTGTTGCGTCATCGCATCGCTCGCGCGTCTGGGAGATCCTCGAGGGACATCGCATGGGGCATCTCCTCGGCGAATCGGAAATCGTGGATCTGTTCGCAGCCCGGGGCCCCGAGGTGCATCAAATCGCCGAATACGCCGATCACCTGCGCCGCGAGACCGTGGGAGATGTCGTCACCTGGGTCCACAATCGCAACATCAATTACACCAATGTGTGCACGTTCAAATGCAAGTTCTGCGGATTCTCCAAGGGTCCGCTCTCGCTGAACCTGCGCGGTACGCCGTACTTGTTGACTCTCGACGACATTGCACAGCGCGCTCTCGAGGCCTGGAACATGGGGGCAACCGAAGTCACTCTTCAAGGCGGCATCCATCCTGACTTCGATGGCGACTACTACATCCATGTGACCCAAGCCGTCAAAGACGCTGTTCCTGACATGCACGTGCACGGATTCACGGCTCTCGAAGTCACCGAAGGTGCCCGTCGCAATGGCGAGAATCTCGAGACGTACCTGACCCGGCTGAAAGAAGCTGGACTTGCCTCGTTGCCCGGGACGGCTGCAGAAATCCTGGATGACGAGATACGCGCTGTGCTCTGTCCGGACAAGGTGAACACCGAGGAGTGGCTCGAATGCCATCGTGTCGCCCACTCCGTCGGCTTGCGTTCGAATATCACGATCATGTTCGGATCAGTCGAGCATCCCCTCCACTGGGCTCGCCACATGGTGCGCACTCGCGATCTTCAAGCCGAAACGGGTGGCTTCACCGAATTCGTCGGACTGCCATTCGTCCACATGGCCTCGCCGATCTACCTGCAAAGGCGGGCTCGACGCGGACCGACTTTCCGCGAGACGTTGCTGATGCACGCCATTGCCCGTATCGCGTATCACGGTTCGATCGACAACATCCAGGTGAGCTGGGTGAAGATCGGAGTCGACGGCGCACGGCAACTCCTGCGCGCCGGCTGCAACGATCTCGGCGGAACCCTGATGGATGAGAACATCAGCCGAGCTGCTGGCGCCAACCACGGGCAAAAGATGAGCGAAGATTCCTTCTCGGCTCTCGTATCGCCTCTCGGGCGGACACTTGTGCAGCGGTCGACTGCATATCAACTTCTCGTGTGATCACCGGTGTGACGCGCAGTCACGCCGTATCCAACCTCACTGAAGCGCCAGGATCCTACGTGCAGCATCGATGTCGATCTGCAATTGATGCTTCAAATCTTCGAGTGAATCGAACTTGCGCTCAGCACGCAGACGAGAAACGAACTGCAAACGGGCCTGTTCGTCGTACAGGTTCAAGTCGTGTTCATCGATGACATGGGCTTCGATCAGAGCGAGTGGAGCATTCTCATAGAACGTCGGTCGACGTCCGATGTTCACTGCCGCCGGCAATGACGCACTCGAACCATCGGGAAGCGTGCGCACGTACCAGGCTGCGTACACCCCTTCGGACGGTTGAGCGAAGGTTGTTGAAACTTCCACGTTCGCTGTCGGAAAACCGATGGTGCGACCACGCGCATCGCCGCGTCGGACCACTCCTCGTACCTCGAATGGCCGCTGCAACATGGCGTTGGCTGCTTCGATGTCTCCGCTGGCGATGGCTGCTCGAATTGCTGTCGAGCTCGCCGTGCCTGTTCCGGCATCCACAAGCGGGATTGGATGGACGGTGAAGCCGAACCGTGCCCCAAGAGTGCGTAACAGCTCGACATTTCCCCGTCGACCACGCCCGAAGTGAAAATCCTCTCCGACCACGATGACGTCGGCACGCA
>JAULYE010000126.1:0-9954 GCA_032118015.1 Ilumatobacteraceae bacterium
CGCATCGACGTGACACACGATCCAGCAGGGGCACCTCCCAGCCATTGGTGAGTCGGGCATAGGTGACCCCGTCGAGCAGTGCATCGATCGGCGGTAATTCGAGTTCGGTCGTTCCCACCGCAGGGGCCGGAACGAGTGCGAACCACACGATGCCGTCCCCGAGGGTGTCGGCCAGAATCACGCAGGCATCGGGAGTCTCGGGCACCAGACACGAAGACTGCCCAAGAGTTCCATCGGCGATGATCAGGACACGACCGTTCTGCAACACTGCGGTGGCATCACCGCGTGAACGTCCTTGGGACACCGACCATGCGCCTTCGGATCGAATCGTCGATGTCCGCGCGATGAGATCGATACGCCGATCGTTGGCATCGAAAACAACTTCGGCGGGTCCTCCATCGTCGCGAAATGCCAACAAGACGAGGAACAGCACGATCAGGCTGCCAAGGGCGGCCCAGTATCGCCAAGTGAAGAACTGACTCACGAAACGAGAGCGTACGGGTTCATGTGGCGAGCGACCGGGCAGCCCGATGAAATCGCTCAGCGAGATCCTCCATCACCGATTCGTCGTGGGCTGCACCGACGAAGAGTGCCTCATATGCACCCGGAGCCATGGCCACGCCTTCTCGTAATAGGGCATGGAACAGACGCGCATACATCGACTCATCGGTGAGTTTGGCTTCCTCGAAGTCAACAGGTGTGCGCCGCTGCGAGGTTCCGTCTTGCAACGCATCGCCCAGGAAGATCCCCACAAGAGTGCCGACCCGGCTCACCGACACCGCAACTCCTGCACTCGAGAGCGCCTCTTCGATCACCGTGTGCAATTGCTCGGCACTCGATTCGATGCGAGCGTAGACATCGGGAGTCAATTGTCCGAGCGCAGCCAGACCGGCAGCAGTCGCCAAGGGATTGCCCGCGAGGGTTCCTGCATGGAACACCTTGCCCAATGGTGTCAGGTTCTCCATCACATCGCGCCGTCCGCCGACGGCTCCGATCGGCAGACCTCCACCGATCACCTTGCCGAAACACGTCAGGTCCGGTCGGACACCAAGGCGTCCTTGCGCTCCGCCGCTCCCGACGCGAAAACCCGTGATGACCTCATCGAAAACGAGGAGCGCACCGACACGGTCACATGCGGCGCGCAATCCTTCGAGGAATCCAGGAGCTGGAGCAACGACGCCCATGTTCGCCGCTATTGGCTCGACGATGACCGCCGCTACATCATCGCCGATCTCAGGGACCGTGCCGTAGGGAACAACCATCGTGTTCGCCACAGCTTCTGGTGGCACACCGGCTGTTCCGGGGATACCCAATGTCGCCACACCGCTTCCCCCTGCAGCGAGCAAGGCATCGGTCGCACCGTGGAAATTGCCTTCGAAGATCATGAGTTTGGATCGGCCCGTGACTCCTCGCGCCAATCTCACGGCTGTCGACGTCGCCTCTGTTCCCGAGTTCATGAAGCGAACGCGTTCGCAGGAAGGCACACGTTCGGAAATGGCTTCCGCGAGTTTCATCTCGCGCGGTGTGGGAGCTCCGTACGACGTGCCATCGGTCGCCGCAGCGCTGATCGCTGCTGTGATCGCTGGATGAGCGTGTCCGAGAATCACCGCCCCATAACTCTGCACCAGGTCGATGTAGGAACGACCTTCGACATCGGTGATGTACGCCCCCCGGGCGTGAGCCACCACGTAGGGACGACCGCCGACGGCCTTGAAGGCACGGATCGACGAGTTCACACCTCCGGGGATCACCCGCTCGGAACGGGCGAACATCTCTTCATTGGACGGAATCCCTGAACCGCGGCACACCACGGGATCGCAACCGGCCGTCACACACGATGACGGATCACACAATGGAATCGACGTCTCAGATGGAATCGACGTACTGGACGCAGAACTCTCTTCGTGTGCCATGTCATGCACCAATCGATTCGGCGAACCAGCGGGCCAGATAGGTGAGGATGAAATCGGCACCCGCACGTTTGATCGCCGTGAGGTGCTCGAGAGCGACGACATCGTGGTCGATCCATCCGTTGGCACTGGCCGCTTTGATCATCGCGTACTCGCCACTCACGTGATACGCACCAATAGGGACATCGGTGATCGCTCGCACAGCAGAGATCACATCCAGATAGGCCAGAGCCGGCTTGACCATGACCATGTCTGCGCCTTGTTCGAGATCTGCTCGTACTTCGATGATCGACTCGCGCGCGTTGCGCCAGTCCTGCTGGTAACCCTTGCGATCTCCCCCATCCGCGATCTGCACATCCACTGCGTCGCGGAAAGGACCATAAAGACCTGATGCATACTTGGCCGAGTAGGCAAGGATGGAGACACCGGAGTGCCCAGCTCCGTCGAGAGCACGACGAATGGCTCCGACTTGGCCGTCCATCATTCCGCTGGGGGCTGTCACATGAACGCCCGCCGCAGCCTGAGCGAGTGCTGCCTTGGCATAGATCTCGAGTGTTGCATCGTTCTCCACTGAGCCCTGACCGTCGAGGATGCCGCAATGGCCATGGCTCGTGTACTCGTCCACGCACAGATCCGCCATCAACACGACGTCGTCCCCGAACTCTTCGCGCAGGTTGCGCAATGCCACCTGCACCACGCCATTGGGGTCGAAAGCCCCAGAACCGACCTCGTCTTTGTGGGCAGGCACGCCGAACACGATGATCCCCTTGAGCCCGAGATCGCGCAGTTCACGCACCTCGTCGATGAGGCTCGACTGGCTGTGCTGAACCACCCCGGGTAGAGAACTGATCGGAACGGGCGCATCGATTCCTTCACGGACGAACAATGGAGCGACGAGATCGTGAACGCCGAGACGAGTCTGAGCGACAAGATCGCGCAGTGCTGCCGTACGACGCAGACGGCGCGGACGAGACAGCGGAAAGTCTGCGGACATGGATTCAGCCTATGGGCAGTGCCTGGTGCCAGCGCAGTGTTCAGCTGGCTGAAAGTCGATCGACCACTGCATCGACCAGGCCTTGCAGTGACTGTTCTGCAGCGACGGCGACTCCTGTGATCCCGAGTTCCTCGAGAACACGAGCAGTCGAAGGCCCCATGGCCACGACAGTGGGAGGAGTGGATGTCCCGACTGACTGCACCCAGGAACGGGCTGCCGATCCGGATGTGAACAGAACAGCATCGGCACCATGAATGTCATCGACGTGTTGTGCGTCGATCGGCACGGGTCTTGTTGCGTAGGCCGTGATCCGATCGACCTTCCAGCCTTTGGCACGAGCCGCTCGCTCGAAGTCCTCTGCGGCGTCGAGAGCGGCAGCGAAAAGAACTCGTCCCGACGCATATGGTTGAACCTCTCCGAGGGATGGGAAAGCCTCTCCGAGGGCTGCGCCGGTCTGCACATCAGGAACGAGATCGACGCGTCCCATGGCATCGGCTGTGGCTCGTCCAACCGCTGCGATCCGTATGTCACGCAGCGCCGCAACATCTGCAAGCGCACTCACGCGTCGAGCACCTTCGGGCGATGTCACAACCAGCCAGTCGTATACGCCCATGGACGCAAGTGCTGTACGCAGGGCTTCTCCTGAGTCTGGAGCATCGACTATCTCGATCAGTGCGAGTTCGACGACTTCTGCCCCCTCTGCACGCAGCAAGTCCGAGAGCACTCGAGCACGATCGGCAGAGCGAGTCACGATGATCCGTCGTCGATCCAATCGACCCATGTCTCAACCCCCGACTGCTGAGCGCGCCGCTCGAGCCCCAGCGCGGGCTGCGTCGAGGAGGTCGCCATGGGATCGCGCATCACCTGTGGGGATGGTCTCACGATGATGCACACTGCCGTCATCGGATGACAGATGAACAATCATCGACTCACCGTTGTCGTAGGCGCCCACCGGAAGCGAACATCCAGAACCCAGTTCGGCAAGGAAGGCTCGCTCACGTTCGACGCTCAGACGCGAGGATTCGTGGTCGATTCCTGTGAGCAGTTGCAGCACCGACTCGTCACCATCACGGCATTCGACTGCGACACATCCCTGACCCACAGCCGGAACCATCGTGTCGACATCGAAATAGTCGTCGATGCGGTCCGTCCATCCAAGAACTTCGAGGGCTGCAGCGGCCATCACGATTGCACCGCCAGCTGGGATCTTGTCGAGTCGCGTCGGGATGTTTCCACGCAACTCCACGAATGTCAGATCGGGGCGCACCCAAGCCAACTGTGCCCGGCGCCGAACGGATCCTGTGGCCACCGTCGCCCCTCGGGCCAAGTCGCGTAACGACATGCCGATCAGCACATCACGTGCGTCTCGCCGCTGCCCGAATGCACCGATGACCAGACCGTCTGCTGGTGTGGACGGCAGATCCTTCGCGCTGTGCACGGCGATATCGGCACGCCCGTCGAGAACTGCAATCTGGACTTCTTTGACAAAGACGCCCTGGCCGCCGATCGTGTGCAGTGGCACATCGGTACGACGATCACCGGTCGTGTCGACGAAGATGAGCTCGATTTCGAGACCGGGGTGTTTCGCGGCGAGAGCATCTCCGATCACCTCTGCTTGAGTGCGAGCCTGCAGAGAACTACGCGTCGCAATACGAATGCGTGACATATCCGATGATCAATGCAAGTCGAAGAGGTCGCGCACAGCCGCAGCATTGCGCTCACCCCGGGGTGTGCCAGCGTCATCTTTGAGCCGTACCGACAAGTCGTGCAGCAACTTGGCGACGATGCCCTTGGTGAGAGCATCAATTGCCGCACGCTGTTCGTCGTCGAAGGATCCGAATCTGCGGCTGAGTCGCTCGATCTCGCTGACTCGCACTACCTCGGCACGCTCGTGCAACTGAGCAACGAGTGGAGCCGCCTGGCGGGCCGTGGACTCCACGACGAATCGTTCGACCTCTTCCACAACGATCGATTTCACTGCCGACGTCTCATTCGAGCGCAGAGCCTGCCCATGGGCTGCCCAGTCACGAAGATCGTCGAGGTCCATGAGAGTCACACCGTTGATCTCTCCCACGGCACATTCGACATCGCGCGGCACTGCAATGTCGACGATGAACAGCGGTCGGTCTGCACGCATCGGCATGACCGGGGACACCATGTCGACATCGATGATCGAGGTTCCCGAACCAGTACAGGTGACGATGACATCGGCCTGACCCATCGACTCGGACAGCCGGTAGAACTCGGTGACTTGTCCACCGACGCGGTCAGCCAGGCTCTGCGCCTTTTCGATCGTGCGATTGGTGACGAGGATCTCGCCAGCTCCTGCTCCAGCAAGCGCAACAGTGACACCTTCGCCCATGTCCCCTGCTCCAACGACGAGAACTGTCAACCCTTCGACAGTGCCAAGGCTTTCACGCGCCATTTCCACGGCCGCAGCGGACACGCTCGTCGTGTGACGGCCGATCGATGTCTCTGTGCGGGCTCGCTTGCCGGTCTCGAGAGCATGGCGGAACAGCAAATTGAGCGTCGACAGCGCGCCGCCCTCGGACTTGGCCTGATCCCAAGCTGTGCGCACTTGACCGAGAATCTCGCTCTCACCGAGTACTGCTGAGTCGAGTCCGGCAGCAACCTCGAACAAGTGGCGAACCGCCTCTGCATCGTGCTGGCTGTAGACGTGTGGCGTCAGTTCATCGGCGGAGAATCCTCCGAGGGTGCAAAAGAAGTCGCGTAGATCGGCGTATGCACCGTGGAATTTCTCGGCTACCGCGTAGACCTCGGTGCGGTTGCAGGTCGACAGAACCACAGCCTCACGAATATTCGGCTGCGACATGAGCCCGTGGATGGTCTTGGGCAATGCATCTTCGGCAATGGTCACTCGCTCCAACAAAGAGAGCGGGCCCGTGCGGTGGTTCACGCCGAAGACAACGATGGACACGTCGTCACCTTATTCCCTGCTTCTCGATCCCCGACCATCCACCGCAACCTTCGATGGCGACCGGTGTCACGCCGTCGCTGGGGCAGTTCTCCCGCGAGCGCCCGGTCCAGTCGACGCCCGACGCTGCTCGTGATAACTGAGAATCTGCAGTTCCAGAGCCAAGTCGACGGGCCTGACCGTGATTCCCGCAGGCACGCTCAGCACCACCGGAGCAAAAGTGAGGATGCTCGTCACACCTGATCGCACGAGACGATCGGCTGCGTCCTGGGCCCCCTCAGCCGGAACGGCGAGGACGCCAATTGCGACGTTCTTGGCTGCAACGATCTGCGGAAGTTCGTCGATGTGGCGCACACGGACGCCCCCGATGACAGCACCGATTTTCGACGCATCCACATCCACGATGCCCGCGACCGGAAAACCCTTCTGACCGAAACCCTCGTGAGCAGACAAAGCTTGACCGAGATTTCCCGCGCCGACGATGACCACTGGCCATTCGTGATTGAGGCCGAGTTCCTGTTGGATCTGGTACACGAGATAGGCAACGTCGTACCCGACGCCGCGTGTCCCGTACGACCCGAGAAAACTCAGGTCCTTGCGCACTTTGGCCGAATTGACTGCTGCGAGGGCGGCGATCTGCTCCGATGAGACTTGCTGCACGCCCTCGTCCTCGAGAGATGTCAGACAGCGCAGATAAACGGGAAGTCGCTCGACAGTGGCTTCGGGAACTCGTCGACGTGAACGCTCAGCCATGCCTCAAAACTACGGTGCATTCGCATCCACCTCGGAGTTCGGCTACAAGACTTCTGACGTGACACAACGGTCGTTCGTCACCGTCACGTGCGTCGGCATTTCGCGAACGAAACGGCAGACGCTCACATGGCGCTCTAATCTCGAAGCGTGACGATGAACGCCGCACTGGCAGCTGCTGCAACTCTCGTCGCGTGCGCCTTCGCCATCTCGACCGGAGACCGATGGCTGCAACGCCGGCGTCCCCATGACGGAGCGTGGACTGTCTCACTCGTGTTCTTCGCACTTGGCTCGGCCGCACTCTGGTGGGCCCAAGCCCGAGGATGGAGCCTGGCTTCGTTTCGCGTGTTCTTCTTGATGGGTGCAATTCTCAACGTTCCGTGGCTCGCTCTCGGTTCGGTGTATCTGCTGTTCGGGCGCCGAATTGGCGACGTGACTCGTGCGTGGCTGATCGGATTGTCCGGAGCAGCCGCAGGAGTCGTGCTGATCGCTCCCACCAAGGACCAAATCGTCTCGGCCGGGGAACTCCCGAAAGGAAGTGAGCTGTTCGGTGTCGCCCCACGTGTCTTTGCAGCTGTCGGCTCAGGACTCGCAGCGCTCGTCATCTTCGTCGGAGCGCTGTGGTCGCTGTGGCGTGTCCTGCGCAGACGCCAACCAGCAGCGCCCGGACACCAGCGTCAGATTCTCGACCCGCGTCGCAACGCTGGTGGAAATGCTCTGATCGCACTCGGCACCATCGTGTTGTCCCTGAGTGGCAGCCTTGCGGGACGCCTCGGCGAGAGTCGGGCTTTCATCGTGACTCTGCTCATCGGTGTGGTCGTTCTGTTCGCAGGATTCCTCGTTGCTTCGACTCGGCCGTCACAGAGCCCGACGCAACAACTTGCCCGAGACGTTCCGCGGTAGTTCGTCCACGATCAACACCTTGCTCGGGCACTTGTAGCGAGCAATGTGATCGTGACAGTGGTCGATGAGCGTGTCCTCATCGGCTTCGGCACCAGCATGCAGAACCACGAACGCGCGCACTGCCTCGCCTGTGTGCGGATGAGCCACGCCGACAACACCGGCTTCGGCCACGGCAGGATGCCGTAACAGAACATCTTCGACTTCGGCTGGATACACGTTGAACCCGGACACGATGATCAGATCCTTCGCGCGGTCGACGAGATACAGGTAGCCATCGTCATCGACCATGGCGATGTCGCCTGTGTGCAGCCAACCGTCGGAATCGAGCACACGTGCGGTCGCCTCGGCATCTTTCCAATAGCCCTCGAACACATTTGCTCCGCGCACCAATACTTCACCACTGTCACCGATGGGAACGTCCTCGAAGTGCTCGTCCACCACACGCACTTCGACACCCTCGAGAGCGCGACCCACCGAACCGCGGCGCACTGGAATACCCACAGAACTCGTCACGACCGGAGCCGCCTCTGTCAATCCGTATCCTTCGCGCAATTCGATGCCGAATTTGCGCTGCATGCGTTCGGCTGCATCTCCTGGCATTCGCGCTGCACCAGTGAGAGCGATCCGAACAGTCGAGAACGCAGACGCATCGACACCTTCCAACAGTGACAGTGCAACCCAGACCGGAGGAGCTCCCGGCACGATCGTCACCTTGCGCTGGACGATCGTCTCGACGGCAGTGACCGGATCGAAGCGCTGGATCATCACGACACTCGCGCCAGCCATCAGCGACATCCCGAGCACGACATTGAGTCCGAAAATATGGAACATCGGCAGAATGCCAAAGACCACGTCATCGGGTCCGATCTTGTCCGAAGTCGAGTTGTTCTGGCAGATGTTCTCGAGCAGGTTGCCATGCGTGAGAATCGCAGCCCGCGGCGAACCTGCTGTTCCACTCGTGAACATCAACGCAGCCGGAGTGTGATCGGGCAGGCTGACCCATTTCGTGGGTGGACCCTGGAGCAGTTCATCGAAGGAATGAATGGTCACTTCGTGCACGGTTCTGTCCTGATTCAGAACCTCGCGACCCTCACCTGGGTTGCGCAAGGGTTCCGTGCTGTTCTCATCGGTCACGATGATCCTGCGCAGAGACACGAGTTTGCTGCGGTCGACACGCGAAAACGAGGGTACGCCGGAGGCTTCGACGAGAATGGCGATCGGATCGACAGTCGCAAGTTCAGCTTCGAGTTCAGGAGTCGGACTGAGCGGATTGAGTGGCACTGCGATCGCCCCCACACCGACAGTTGCCAAGTAGGCCACGACGAACCAGCGACCGTTGCCACACAGCATCGCCACGCGGTCACCCGGTTTGATCTCCATCTGCATCAGCGACCCGCGAAACGACTCGATCTGAATTCGCAAATCACCGTACGACGTCGCACGTCCTCTGCTGATGATGGCCGTGGCATCCGCATCGTGCGGATCGACGATCGAAGCCAAATTCATATCGAGACCCCCGAGTCACAAACGCAGCAACGACACGATCCCTGCGATGAAGATTGCTGCCAACAAAATGGCCATCGTCAAGGTCGTTGCCGGTCGCACACGATCACACTAGTCCAGGCTCACAGTCGACCCGCCCAGACGGTGAGCCCTGTCAACGGGCTCGGGTCGTGGGTGGGGCGACACGAGTCGTCGTACCCGCCCAGACGGTGAGCCCTGTCAACGGGCTCGGGTCGTGGGTGGGGCGACACGAGTCGTCGTACCCGCCCCTGCGTCCAAGGACGGTGCCTCACCGGCCGGAGAGATCGTGACCTGGGTGCTTTCGCCCACTCCGAGTTCGGCACTGGCCGAACCGCGCTCGACGGCCAGACACAACAGTCCCGCTGAGTCGACCACGAGTCCGAGCGCCCCTTGACCAAGAGCCGCGAAACTCTCGGTGATCGGCACATTGCGCACGGAGTCCTCGATCGTGACACGCACACGGGACACAGGCGCACCCCAAAGCGTCTCGAGATCGTCGCGGCTGATGTTGATCTGACAGTTGCCGAAACGGTCCACCCAGATCACTTCACAAGCCAAGATCCCATTCTCTTCACGATGGATCGGGATGACACCAGGCATCAACGTGTCGGCATCGATCGGCGTTCCGACATCGAAGAGATCGGTGCCATTGCACAGCGCCGCTGCAACAGGGGCGAGAACATCGCGTGCGGCAAATGTCTTCCCGGGCGCATCCATGTGGAACCTGTCATTGTCGAGAACAACACTGCGACGCGCCCCACCTGCGATTGCGACTGCGGGTGCCAGTACTCCATTGTCAGGTCCGAGGAAAATGCCATCAGCGTCACCGACTTCGACCGCAATCAGCCGACGATCCCCACCTGCACCCGGGTCGACCGCAACGATGATCACTCCCGAGTTGAGGTACGCCACTGCACGTGCGAGTGACAGCGATGCAC
>JAULYE010000127.1:0-4733 GCA_032118015.1 Ilumatobacteraceae bacterium
CAGGCCATGGGTTTCCCCATTTCGATGTTCACGGTGCTGTTCGCGATCCCACGCACGGCTGGCTGGCTCGCCCACTGGCAGGAACTTCTCAGCGACAAGGACCAAAAGATCAGCCGACCACGACAGTGGTACACCGGCGCCGACAATCGCGACTACGTGCAGCTCTCTGCACGCTGACGTGATGAACGCTGAGGTCGATCCTCTAGCGCCACACGTTTCCGACTCGCGCCCATCACCCTGGTGGGCGCGTTCGATCTTCGGCCTTCTCAGCGGTGCCGCATCGCTTGCCTTCGGATCAGCTTTCGCAGCCCTGTTCTCGACGACATCGGCAGTTGATGCAGTCGGAAGCTCATCCATCGATCGCACACCTTCTTGGCTCAAGGATCTTGCCATTGCCTGGTTCGGCGATGACAACAAGAGCGCTCTCCGAGTTGGCATCTTCGCCGTCTTGGCGATTCTTGCTGTTGCTCTCGGTGTTTCGAGCCGCACCTCTCCTGCCCCCATCGTCCTGGGAATCGTCTTCATGGCAGTGGTGGGTGCAGCTTCGATAACCGAGCGACCCGGTGTTGCAGGGAGTGCGATTGGCGCATTGGTCCTCGGTGCTGCAATCGGAATCGCAGCATCGATGCTGATGTGGAGGGCAATGATGTCCCACTGGTGGCGACGCAACACTCCTCGTCCGTCTCGTGCACCAATTGGCTGGGATCGTCGAGCCTTTCTCGTCGCCGCAACAGCCGTCGCTGCCTCATCTGCGATCGCAACAGGGGTCTCAGTGCGCGGTGAACGTCGCAATGCGCGCCGGATTGCCGACCAGCGACCGACGTCTCTCCCGTCTGTTGCGCCCAACCAGCAGTCTGTTGCTGCACCAGCACCGCTTGTCGACGAGATCGACTTCATCACGCCGAATGACGATTTTTTCCGGATCGATACGGCACTGTCTTTCCCGCGCGTCGACTTGGATTCGTGGGCGGTGAGGATCCACGGGATGGTGGATCGCGAACTCCAACTGACCTATGAGAATCTTCTCGATCTTCCACAGGTCGAGCGCACGATCACTTTGTGTTGTGTCTCCAATGAAGTCGGAGGTCCCTACATCGGAAATGCCGTGTGGCAAGGGGTGCTCTTGGCTGATGTCCTGCGCTCGGCAGGAGTCTCACCTGATGCCGAGCAGGTGTTCAGCACGAGTCTCGACGGCTGGACCTGTGGCTTCCCCGTCGAGACGGCGTTCGACGGACGAGATGCCATGCTCGCCATCGGCATGAATGGGGAACCTCTCCCCTTGCGGCACGGCTTTCCGGCACGCCTCGTCGTTCCCGGACTGTACGGATATGTCTCGGCGACGAAATGGCTCGCCGACATCGAAATCAATCGATGGTCCGACGATCGGGGATACTGGATCCCCCGTGGGTGGTCACTCCTGGCCCCTGTCAAGACCCAGTCACGTATCGACGTCCCGCGCCGCAATGCCACGATCGATCCGGGTCCAATGTTGATTGCCGGAGTCGCCTGGGCTCAGAACATCGGCATCTCCGAGGTCGAGGTGCGCGTCGACCGCGGTCCGTGGGGACGGGCGACGTTGAGCGATGATGTTTCCGACGACACGTGGCGGATGTGGACCTACGAGTGGGACGCGACACCTGGAGACCACACCATCCAGGTGCGAGCCACCGATAAGAACGGCGCCACGCAGACCGAAACGGTGACTCCGGTTGCACCTGATGGAGCAACCGGTTGGCATACACGCCGCATCACCGTCTCCCGGGCCTGATGTGACGGTGCACCGCTATCTGGTTCGACAGGCCTCGAGGTCGAACACCGTCTTCGTACCCGTCGACACGCGACACCCGATGTCTGTCAGGCGCCTCATCCAGTCGCCGTACATCGACTCGATATCGGGTACGAGCCGTGTTCGTGCGAGTTCTGCAGCGAAGGTCTCCGCGAGATGCACACCGTCGGGACGCTGGCTTCGACCCTCTGGGGAGTCCGGTGGAGCGAGAGCATCATCGATCGTGATTCGGGCAACGGTTTCCCACTCCTCGTCCCAGTGCTCGATCTGCATTCTCCACGCAGAGTGAGCCTCGGGTTCGTCACCGAGAACACCGTCATCGGGACGAGTCACCGGGTTGTCGAGAACGATGATCGGCACGGCCCATGGCGCCAGGACGCTGAAGAACTCATCCATCAACTCGTCCAAATCACGTCGATAGTCCTGGCTGCCCGGCTCGACCCGCACACCTGTGCTCGATGTGTAGGCCCACTGATTGGCAACTCCACCGACGATCAACACGAGATCGATGTCTGGTGCGTGCGTCCGCACGATCTCGACGTTGTCGGGACAGTACGACGATTCCTGGGATGCCCGGGGTCGATCGAAAACCTCTCGGGTGGCAACGAGCGGACATCCGAGAACTCCTGCTGAGATCACCCCGAGCGTCTCGATCTCGGCGAGCGCACGTGCGACATTTTCCGCTGTCGAATCTCCGATCACGAGAATGCGACTCGGTGCAGCCATGGTCGTCGGATCAGTCATTGGATCAGACATTGGATCAGACATTGGATCAGACATTGGAACTGTCGACGGCGCTGTGCTGAGGACACGCACCTGGGTCGATGGCTGTCCCGAAACCGAGTCGAGTACTGCGAGTGGCGCGATGACCGCGATCAGACTCATCGCACCGACTCCCATAACAAGAGACCGTCGGCTCGCAAGCATGCGCCGAGCGCGGATCGGTTGTTCGATGAGGACATACGAAAGTCCGGTGACCACTGCAGTGGCTCCGAGACGCACAGCGAACAAAGCAACTCCACCGAATCCGAGCCGCCCCTCATCCACCCAGGTGAAGATCGGCCAATGAAACACATAGAGCCCGTAACTGAGTTTGCCGACTGCCACCAACGGTCTTGCCGACAATGCGGTCCGCAACGGTCCACGAGTGATTGCGCCGATAACGCAGATCAGCGATACCAGCGCAAATGCCGGCAGAAGTCCGGCGTACACCCAGGTCGAATTCGTTGTGGAATATCGGGACAGCGCCACAACCCCGACGACTGCTAGTACAGGCACCCAGGAGATCCCCGCGCGAAGGGACAAGCCACCAGACATCACCCGGGGTCCGATCAACACGGCTGCCACGACGCCGATGAGGACTTCAGCTGCCCGAGCATCCGTGCCGTAGTAGAGCCTGTCGCCATCGACAATGAAAACCGATATCAGACTCGACACTGCCGCCAATGCGACAGCAACGAATCCCAGGACTCGCCTCGCATGGGCGAACATCGTGGCCGCGACAACGAGAAGTGGGATGATCACATACATCTGTTCTTCGATTGCGAGCGACCACAGATGAATGAGCGGACTTTCGCTCGAGAAGATCTCCTCGTACGACAGATCAGCGACGATGGATCGCCAGTTGCTGACATACAAGACTGCCGCAACAGCATCGCCACGCAAACGGGATTGTTCGACAGGTGTGCTCAACCACACGGACGCAATGCACACGCCAATGATGGTGATCAATGCGGCAGGTACAAGTCTGCGAACTCTTCTTTCCCAAAAGCCGCGAAGGTCGACTCCGCCGGATGACTCGATCTCAGTGAGCAGCAGTGAGGTGATGAGAAATCCGGACAAGGTGAAAAAGACCGATACCCCGAGGAATCCGCCCGGAAGCCACCCGAGATCGGAGTGGAACACCAGAACGAGAGCGACTGCCACAGCGCGCAGCCCGTCGAGACCAGGCTGATACTCGGTCCTCATCGGATTGGCCTCATGAAACGATTGGCTTCATCGAATGACACAATCGCGTCAGTCTGCCGAAGCGTCGATGTCGATCACGATCTTGCCAGTGTTGGCATTGCTCTCCATGTACTCGTGTGCACGGGCGATATCGGCGAACGGAAACCTTTTGTCGATAACTGGCTCGAGTGCCCCGCTGTCGAACAACGGCAGCACCTCGCGAGCGAATCTCTGCACGAGAGCAACCTTTTCTTCGAGGGGTCGAGCGCGCAATGTTGTGCCAACCCAGCGAATGCGCTTCATCAACAACAACCCGACATTGACGTTCGTCGTGGCTCCACCCATCAGTCCGACTTGCACGATGCAGCCTTTGTGAGTCACCGCTCGCAGATTGCGGTCGACTTCGTCGCCCCCGACAACATCCAAGATGACATCGCATCCTTCGGGAACGTGCTGGTTCACATCGTCGAGCCAAGCATGTGGAGAGCGCTGCACCACGAGATCGGCTCCGAGGGCGCGGCATGCCTCCATCTTGCCCTGTGAACAGGTGACGGCGATCCGCGCTCCGATTGCTTTGGCGATCTGAATCGCGGCGGTGCCCACTCCCGAGGCTCCCGCATGGACGAGCGCCCAGCGTCCCGATGTCAATCCTCCTTGGACGACCAGGGCGTCCCACGCAGTCAAAAAGACCTCAGGAATGGCTGCAGCGTCGCCGAGATCGATCCGAGCAGGGACACGCAGCAATTGACGTTCATGGGTGCAGATCTTCTCGGCATATGCGCCTCCTGCATCGATCGCCATGACGCGATCGCCCGGCTTCCACATGGAGACCCTCGTGCCAACGGACTCGACGACGCCGGAGAACTCGAGTCCAGGAATCTCATGGGTCAGACCCGGACGTGGATCGGCATAGCCACCCATGCGCTGCAGGATGTCGGCTCGGTTCAGTGCTGTCGCCCTGATGCGCACCACGACTTCATCGGGCCCAGGTACGGGATCG
>JAULYE010000128.1:0-12092 GCA_032118015.1 Ilumatobacteraceae bacterium
GCCCGGCGAGGAGGGAGAAGACCCCTCGATATCCGGTGACATGTCCACCGACTCGACACCTGGCGACATGAGTGACATGTCAGATGACACGATGACCGGCGACATGTCCGGAGAAATGACGATGCAGCAGGTCCAGTCGATCGTGTTGCCCGCGGGCGAGATGGTGATGTTGATGCCTGGGGGCTATCACGTCATGCTGCTCGATATTGCGGCACCGCTTGAGGTCGGTCAGACTTTCGCGATCACATTGACTTTCGCGAACGCCGGCTCGAAGGTCGTCACGGTCGAAGTTCGTGACGAGGCCCCCTGATCACGTGAGGTGAACGAATTCATGGCGCAACACACGGCGATGGACACAGCTGATCGACGCGATGCTGCGGGGGAACCTGCAGCGCAAGCCGGTCGCGCTCTTCAAGCGAGCCCAATTCGGATCGTGGCTGCCACGTTGGCTTTCCTCGTCCCAATAGGTGTGGCCGTTGCCGTCGTGTTCGCGTTGTCGGGTCGATCAGATGACCCGACAGTCGCTCCCTCGGGCGTGGTGTGGAGTTACGTGGTACCGGCAGGCTCCCAGGAAAAGGCTGACAAGGGAATGTTCGTCGAGGATATTTTGCCGGAGCAGTTGACGATCTCGGTCGGTGACACCGTGAGCATTCTCAACGAAGATTCCGTTGTGCATTCCTTCGGGCCTTTCACGGTGCGACCTGGTGAGTTCCAGAAGATGACCTTCACTGAGCCCGGGTATTTCTTCGGTGTGTGCACTGTCGGTGGTCACGACACGGTGACGATTACCGTTGTCTGAGATCTGTTGTCTGCCCCAGTTGTCTGGGTTTCGACATCCTGGCCTCTTGGCATGAACACAGTTGGGAAAGCGTCAATGCGCGCGTCCATGTCGTTCACAGCGATGTTGGCGGTCGCTGCGACATTCATGGCGGTCTCGTGCACCTCGTACTCCGGTGAGACGAGTGCGTCCGGAGTCCAGTTGGAAGCAATGGATGGAAGTGCGACGTCTGTCGGTGACTCATTGAGTGGGCGCCCACTTCTCGTGTCCTTGTGGGCAGTGTGGTGTCAGCCGTGTCGACGAGAGTTGCCCGAACTGCAAAAGATTGCCGATGCTGACCAGGGAGTAGATGTTCTCGCTGTCAACGTCGGAGACGATCCTCAGCGCATCACTGCTTACATGGATGAAATGCAACTCGACCTTCCGGTTGCGATCGATCCCGTTGGAAATTTGTTGACCGCTCTCGATGTGAGCACTGTTCCGGCGACAGTTCTTTTCGGCAGTGATGGTGCAATTGTGTGGAGCCATCTCGGCGCGGTCACGTCAGAGCAGGTGAACGACGCTTTGCAGACGTACGCGCCAGCCAGATGAGGGTTTTTCAGCGAACAGTTGAGGGTCGCGCCTGATTCCTGAGCGATGCTTCGATGCGTGCGATACGGGTACGTGCCGGAGGATGTGTACGAGAGGCACGTGCGCCAGGTTGGGTGCGGCGAAGTGCGGCAGCGAGTTGTTTGCCATAGCCGAGCCTCACGACACGTTGATCCGCTTGGAATTCGGCAGATCGACCCACCCAGGAATTCAGGGATTGGGCGGCGGAAAATCCTCCGGCAAAAATCGATGACAACGTGCGGAAGACGAAAGCGATGAGATTGCCCGTGGTGTTGGCGATCTTCGACTCGCGCGCGAATGCTCGAGTGGCGGCAACGGACACGTTGTCGAGGAAGGTGCCGAGCCGGGCGATGAGGTAGATCGGCATCGTCAGCCACTGATTGATGGTCAGAGCAACCGTGTGCGAACCGAGGTGATGGCACAGTTCGTGGGCCAGCACCCCGCACAATTCCTTATGGGTCAGGTTTTGCGCGGCGTAGCTCGTGACGACGACGAGGTGACCACCACAGGCATAGGCATTGATGTCGTCATCGTCGACAACTCCGACCACGTAACGCCTGCCTTTGATGTGCCATGCCTGCGTCACCTCGTCGAAAGCCGGTTGCAGTTTGGCGGCTTCGGTGCTCGTGGGGCGCCGAGCTCCGATGAGAAGGGTGAGAAGGCGTCGTTGAGTCCACGGCATGAACAGGAAGACCCCTGTGGCCAAGTAGCCGACCATGACGTACCACGCTGGAATATCGGTGAACAGGCCGAGTGGCAACCAGAGGACGGTCATCGCCACGACCCACAGTGGGAGAATCGCAAGTGCTGGGACGAACGCGAACAGTGCTGCTCGGTCGACGTCGCGATGCCACCGCGAACCGCTGTCGGTTCCGCTGCTCATTTGAGACTTCTTCGATTTGCTCGTGTGGACTTCATCTGCCCATGCTCCAAGTTGTCGCTCCTCCGCCTTGAATCTTGCCGGATTCGGCACGGATTCGTGGGCGACTTGGGAGATTTCCTGATGCCCGACCGACCAGGGTTCGATCCCGTCGGGCGACGGGTCGTCCGTGAAGGCGCGCTCGTTGACCGCGGCACAGTTGGTCGCGTGACATGTGGACGCTGGCAACCGACTAGAACGGAGGCGTGAGTGCACACATCGATCAACACCCTGTCCTTGCCGGAGCCGAGCCGTGGAGTCACGTCGGCAAAACCCCGGTCGGAGTCCTATGTCTCCATGGGTTCACCGGGAACCCTTCATCGATGAGAGGTCTCGCACAAGCCATGGCTGATGCGGGTCATCACGTCGAAATGCCGCGGCTTCCTGGTCATGGGACGGACGTGTCCGACATGATCCCAACTCGCTGGCATCACTGGAGCGGTGAGGTCGAACGGGCGTATCGAGATCTCAAAGGTCGCGTCGACAAGGTGGTTGTTGCGGGACTGTCGATGGGTGGATCGCTCACACTGTGGACGGCGTTGCAGCATCCCGATGTTGCAGGCATCGTGTGCATCAATCCTGCCGCCCAGCCACAAGCCGAGGAGATGGTGGACATGATCCGCTCGATGCTCGAACAGGGAACCGAAGTCATCGACGGGATCGGTTCCGATATCGCCGATCCGAACGTCAAGGAGAGCTCGTACTCACAGACACCGCTGGCTCCACTGGTCTCGATGGTCGAAGAGGGAATCAAGCCGATGTTGTCGCAGTACGGGAGCTGCAAGGTTCCAATGTTGCTGATCACGTCGAAGAACGACCACGTGGTCGACCCCGTTCAGAGCGATCAACTGGCAGAGCAGTGGGGCGGTCCGATCGATCGAATCATGCTCGAACGCAGCTTTCATGTTGCAACACAGGATTTCGACAAAGACCTCGTCAATGAGGCTGCCGTCACGTTCGTCGAGTCGGTGTCGAAGAAGTGATGATGATGACTCCTCATGTTCCATCACGTTCTGTTCACGAGATCGTCTCGGGCCTCGAATCGTCGATCCTGGCATCGCTGCCGAGCCCAGGAAGTGGGTCGATCGATATCGGACCACTCGAACTGCGGGCCTATGGATTGCTGATCGCCATTGGTGTCTTCGTCGCTGTCTGGATCTGGGGCAGGCGTTTGAGGCGAGTGGGAATCGGTGGCTCAGATGAAGCGACGAACGTCGCTTTGTGGGCTGTGCCGGCCGGAGTGATCGGCGCCCGCCTGTATCACGTCGCCACAGAGTGGGATCGGTTCTCCGACAGTCCGGGTGACATCATCAAAATCTGGGAAGGTGGACTGGGCATTCCCGGCGGCATGTTCCTTGGCACCGTTGTCGGCATCATCATGATTCGCCGTCAGTCGATGCCTGTTGGGCTGTCATTGTGGGCGGTCGCCCCCGCACTTCCAGTCGCGCAGGCAATTGGACGTTGGGGCAACTGGTTCAATCAAGAACTTTTCGGACGTCCGACAACTCTGCCGTGGGGTCTCGAAGTTGATCCAGTCAAAGCTTTGGCGGCGGGATACACGCCAGAGACACTTTTTCACCCGACGTTCTTGTACGAATCCCTGTGGAATCTCGCCCTTGCAGGTGCGCTGGTTTTCATCGGTCGGCACTGGAAGACGGCGGCATACCCCGAGCGCCTCTTGGCTGTGTACGTCGTGGGGTATGGAATCGGCCGACTGTGGGTGGAGGGCTTGCGCATCGATCCGTCGAAAGAGGGTGGGGGTCTACGCCTCAATCAATGGATGGCTCTCGTTCTCATCGTGGGTGGAACTGCGTACCTCGTGGAGCGTTACCTGCGCATGCGACGAAATGTCGAGCAAGTCGTCCTCGCCGAAGAAGCGGTCGAAAACGACTGACCGTTCTTTCGAATCGTTCATCATCCAATGCGCGGCGTGAATGAACATATGGCGAAACGCGCGTCACCCTCAGTCGAGCGCGCGCAGTGACGCAGCGATGTCTTCAGGGACCACTGGCAAGAAGTATTCGCCACCGCCGATCTCTGCTGCTGCGATGTAGCGAGGAAGCGCGCGACTTCGCCACGGTGAGATGATCTCGATGCTCATCCAGGCATCGCTGAATTGACCGTTGCTCGGTCGTTGGTTGATCCACATCATGGTGGGCAAGGCAATATCGAAGAGAGCGTCGAGTCGCGTGAACGTGTCGACGAGCGCAAAGGCAAGATCGTCACGATGCTGATCGTCGAGATCGCTGAGAGCGCCGTATCTGATTTTCGGAGCAAGAGTGACAGCTATCGGATACGCGGGTGCATGGGGAACGAATGCTGTCCAGGACCGATGATCGGCGACGAGGCACCCGGGTGTGATGTCCGGATACCAGCCGTTCGTGAACATGGTCTCAGGGCGGACCGGAACATGGTCATAGGCGTAGATCTGACAGTGCGGATGCGAGATGGTGGCTCCGACTTCATACCCACGATTTTCGAAGACCAATACGTAGTCGACGTCAGGTCGTTCCCCGAGCACTGTGCTTCGATTCGCCCAGACATCGATGACACGGCGTACCCCGTCGACTCCGAGGTCAGTGATCGAAGCATCGTGAACTGGGGTGTACAGAACGACCTCGCACCGCTCAGCGGGCATCGCCGGCCATCGATTCGGGAAGAACTTCGTGTCGTAGTCGTCGGGTGCTTCGAGGCCCCCGGGACAAAAGGGGCATTCTGTTGTCGGCGCAGACGTCGTCACCGAGGGGCGGGCCTGCCGATGTCCGACGATGTGGACCCAGGACCCGGTGAACGGATCCCGACGTACGTCACTGCGTGTTGTCGGGACTGGCTGGGGGGCGGCGTCGTTGGAGTCCACCCCGGCATTATGGCGGTCGACGCAGCCCGGTTACGGCACGTGCCGAGCAGGACCGGCTCGGGATTGACGTACGACGTCGCTGGCGAGTAGTGATCAGGCGTGGCTCGATTCGAAATCCTTCGTTCGACGTCGGTGGACGTCGTGATCGATGTCGATTCGGGAGTTCCAGCCATCGTGTATTGGGGTTCGCCGATAGCGGATCCGGGAGCAGCTGTAGGGCTCGACGTCTTGGCACCATTGTTCGACGCCACTCGTGTGCCGGGCTCGCTCGACGTATCTCGACTCATTCCCGTGGTGCCGATGCACGCCGACGGGTTCGCTGGACGCCCAGGTCTCGAAGGCCATCGGCGCGGTGGGCGAGTTTGGGCTCCGCGCTTTGTCGCTCATCAACAGTCACGGATCCTCGATACCAGGGGATCCGTTCTCGTGTGCCGCTCCGAAGACCCCATCGCCCAACTGCGTCTCGAATCACATTTCATCCTCGATGACGACGGTGCACTCACGACGTCGGTGACGATCGAAAACATCGGAGATTCTCCATACATGCTCGATGCATTGTCGGTGAGTGTTCCCTTCCCATCTCATGCGACTGAGTTGGGAGTTTTCACCGGTCGATGGGTGCGCGAATTCCATCTCGAGCGATTCCCGTGGATGCATGGAGCATGGACGAGCGAGAATCGATCGGGACGCTCGTCGCACGACCATCCGCCATTCATCTGGGTTTTTGAACGGAATGCGAACGAGACTTCAGGTGCGGTGTGGTCGTTGCACGTCGCGTGGAGTGGCAACCATGCCATCTACGCAGAAAGACTCAACGACGGACGTCGCTACGTGCAGATGGGAGAGTTGTTCCATCCTGGCGAGATCTGCATCGACCCAGGCCAATCGTTGGCGACACCAGACATCATCGGTGTGTACAGCGACCACGGTGTGACTGCAGCGTCGCAGATGTACCACCGTGTCGTTCGTCGAAGATCACCCGTGCAGGCGCGGCCGCGACTCGTGCACTTGAACACCTGGGAGGCGGTGTACTTCGACCACGACCTCGATCGTTTGCGGTCATTGGCGGAGTGCGCTGCTGGTCTCGGAGTCGAGAGATTCGTGCTCGATGACGGATGGTTCGGTGGTCGCCGCGACGACACCCGAGGTTTGGGAGATTGGCATGTTTCTCCTGATGTGTATCCGCAGGGACTCGCGCCTTTGATTGATCACGTGTGCGATCTCGGGATGGATTTCGGCATTTGGGTCGAACCAGAAATGGCCAATCCGGACAGCGAAGTTTTGCGCGAACACCCGGATTGGATTTTGGGATCGGTTGGGTATGAGCCAATTCTTGGGCGCAACCAGGTCGTTCTCGACCTCAGCCGCCCCGAAGTCTTCGAGTACCTCCTCGACCGTCTCGACGCATTGCTGCGACAGCACGCCATTTCCTATGTCAAGTGGGACATGAATCGTGTGCTCGTTCAAGGGTCGAACAGTGACGGGAAGGCATCGAGTCATCAGCAGGTTCGTGCGGTCTATCGACTCATCGACCACCTGCGTGCGAGTCATCCACACGTGGAGTTCGAATCGTGTGCCTCTGGCGGAGGTCGCATCGATTTCGAGATGCTGAGACGTGTCGAAAGGGTGTGGACGAGTGATAGCAACGATGCACTCGAACGCCAGCACATCTTGCACGGAGCATCGATGATGCTCCCACTCGAAATCCTGGGAAGTCACGTCGGTCCATCGCCATCGCACACGACTCGTCGTCGACACTCGATGTCGTTTCGGGGAGCAACCGCTCTGTTCGGTCATCTCGGCGTCGAAGTCGATGTCACCGCACTCGACGAGCGAGACCGAGCCGATCTTGCTCGTGTCATCGACGTCTACAAGCGTTTCAGATGGCTTCTTCACACAGGTGACTTCATGCGTCTCGAAGGCAATGAGGATCCAGTCGACTCACGAAATCGACCGGCTCTGATGCACACAGTCATTTCCGGTGATCGCACCCAGGCACTGTTGTGCATTGCACAAATGACCACCGAAGCCTCACTCGTGCCGGACAATGTCCGCATTCCTGGGTTGATCGCTGAAGCCGCCTACACCGTGGAATTCGTCCCTGTGTCACAAAGCCAGGTGTCGGGGACTCGTCTTGGGCCAGCAATCCAGCAACCCGAATGGCTTTCGGAGTCACTTCTCGGGCTGTCGAGGTCCTTCACCGGTCGGTTCTTGACGACCATCGGATTGCCGAGGCCCGCGCTCTGGCCGGAAACAGCCATCGTGGTTCACATCTCCTGCGCCTAGCATTGTTGGAGTGTCAGCGCCAGAGAGTCAACGCATCTCACCCGAAGCGGTCCGCAAAGTAGCCAAATTGGCCCGGCTGGAATTGTCCACCTTGGAAGTGGACACCATGACGCGACAGTTGGCAGGCATGCTCGAGCACTTCGCCGATATCGATGCTCTCGACTTGAGCGCGGTGGAGCCCATGACTCAGCCCTTTCCGTTGGTGAACGTATTGCGTGACGACGTCATCAGACCGAGTCTGGACCGCGATGAAGTGCTGGCAGAAGCTCCGCATGCCCATGAAGGCAGATTCCAAGTTCCGCCGGTCATCGGAATGGACTCCTGACATGGCAGCAGATCAGTCTTCGCCTTCTTCATATGTTGGTGTGCCCTCAGGTGTGCCGACGACTGCAGCAGAGATTGCGCGGTTGGTCAGGTTCAGCGAAGTGTCTGCGGTGTCCGTCGTGGATGCATACCTGCAGCGGATCAGGGAATTGGACGCCGGCGTACACGCCTTCAACCTGGTCACGGCGGATGCTGCTCGCAGCGCCGCGCAGCGCGTCGATGCAGACATCGCCGCCGGACGTGATCCTGGGCCATTGGCCGGTGTACCGATCGCGATCAAGGACAACTTGTGCACTCGCGGGATTCCCACCACGTGCTCGTCGCGCATCCTTGGAGACTGGAAACCCCCCTACGACGCAACGGTCATCGAACGTTTGCGTGCGGCGGGAGCTGTGTTCGTCGGTAAGACGAACCTGGATGAGTTCGCGATGGGTTCGAGCACTGAAAATTCGGCATTCGGGCCCACATTCAATCCACACGACATCTCGCGAGTTGCAGGTGGATCGAGTGGCGGGAGCGCCGCTGCAGTCTCGGCGGGATTCGCCCCGGTGAGCCTTGGTAGCGATACAGGTGGATCGATTCGCCAGCCGGCGGCTCTGTGCGGCGTTGTCGGAGTCAAACCGACATACGGAACAGTCAGCCGATATGGTCTCGTCGCCTTTGCCAGCAGCCTCGATCAGATCGGACCATTCTCGACGACGGTTCGTGATGCAGCCGAAATTCTCGAAGTCATCAGTGGTCACGACGAGCGCGATTCGACGTCGATTCCCCAGGATCCTCTCGACCTCGTATCGGTTCTCGATCGTGGTGTCGAGGGATTGCGCATCGGTCGCATCAGTGATCTGCCCGGTGGAGCGGATCCCGAAATCGAATCGCGGCTCGAGGAGGCCTTCGACGCCCTGCGTGCTGGGGGTGCAACCATTGTCGATGTCTCATTGCCATCGATGACGTACGCCTTGACCGCGTACTACTTGATCGCTCCTGCTGAGGCGAGTTCCAATCTTGCGAGGTACGACGGAGTCCGGTACGGCACACGTGTTGAAGCATCGGATACGAATGCAATGTACGCCGCGACGCGTGAAGCAGGTTTCGGTGACGAGGTGAAGAGACGAATCATGCTCGGCACGTATGCATTGTCGGCTGGCTACTACGACGCCTACTACGGCAAGGCATTGAAGGTTCGCCGGTTGATCAGCGATGATTTCGCTCAGGCCTACCGCTCAGTGGATGCGATTCTGACGCCGACGTCGCCAGTGGTGGCTTTTCCCGTCGGGGCAAAGGCGGATGATCCGCTCTCGATGTATCTGTGCGACATCTATACGATTCCAACGAATCTTGCAGGCCATCCGGCAATGAGTGTTCCTTTCGGAACGGGAGACTCCGATCTACCAGTCGGTATTCAGGTTCTCGCCCCCACACTTGCCGAGCAGACGATGTTCCGTGTTGGAGCCGAACTCGAACGACGAGCGGCAGATCAGTTCCGAGGAGGTCGGTGATGTCCACGACTCAGGACACATCTCTCACCAATGACACGTTCGTGGTCGACGGCTACGAGCTCGTGTGTGGTCTCGAAGTTCATGTCGAATTGGCGACGGCAACCAAGTTGTTCTCAGCGAGTCCGAACAGATTCGGCGACGAGCCGAATACCAATATCGATCCCGTGACGTTGGGGTTACCTGGCGCTCTGCCCGTTCTCAATCGACATGCAGTCGAGCTCGCAATGCGTATCGGACTTTCCCTGAACTGCACGGTGCAGCCGAGTACCTTCCACCGCAAGAACTACTTCTATCCCGATATGCCCAAGGCCTATCAGATCTCGCAGTACGACCAGCCGATCAATGTCGATGGTTGGCTCGAGTTGCCAGGCGGAAAGCGGATCGGCATTGAACGGGCTCATCTCGAAGAGGACACAGGCAAGAGCACACACATCGGGGGCTCGGGAGGTCGAATCCACGGAAGCGACTACTCGCTGATCGATTTCAACCGTGCGGGAGTTCCACTGGTCGAAATCGTCAGTCGACCGGATATCTCCACTCCTGACGAAGCCCGTCAGTATCTTGCCGAGCTCCGCCAGATTCTCGTTGCCATTGGAGCGTCGGACGCGAAGATGGAAGAAGGTTCGATGCGCTGTGACGCCAATGTCAGCGTCCGCAAGCCAGGTGAGCCCCTGGGAACCAGGTGTGAAATCAAGAACGTGAACTCCATCCGGTCACTCGGCAGAGCGATCGAATACGAGGTCCGCCGTCAAGTCGCCCTTCTCGAAGACGGAGAGGTGATCCGCCAGGAGACGCGGCATTGGGACGAGACCGATGGTCGAACGCACACCTTGAGAACGAAAGAGGACGCGGACGATTATCGCTATTTCTTGGAGCCCGATCTCGTACCTCTCGTTCCTGATCCAGAGTGGATCGAACGCGTTCGCGCTGCGCTGCCGATGTTGCCGCGGGAGCGCCGTCAGCGTCTCTCCGAGGCCACCAACGCTGCGCCCGATAGCGAATCGGTGATGGTGGTCGTCGAACGCGGACAGGATGACTATGTGCTCGCGGTCGGTGCAAGTGGAGCCGTCGATGCCCTCGCGGTCGGCGCACGAGCGCTCGTTCACGTCAAAGAGGCCTACGCAGACCAGGGCCCGGAACCCCAGGTGCCAGCAGCGGATCTGGCGGCGCTGATCGACCTCGAAACCTCGGGCAAACTGACTGCGACTCAGGCCAAGCAGATTCTGGCCGACATGGTGACCTCAGGTGGGGGTGATGCCGCAGCGATTGCGGCCCAACGAGGATTCGAGGCGCTCGACGATTCAGTTCTTGTCGGTCTGGTCGATCAGGTCATTGCATCCCAAGCGGAGGCCTGGAGCAAGTTCTGCGCAGGTGAAGACAAAGCTATGGGAGCTCTCGTTGGAGCGGTGATGAAAGCCAGTCAGGGCAAGGCGGACGGCAAGGCGGTCACGGCCCTGCTCATGAGTCGTCGTTCGTCCTGATTCGCAACGTCCAGCCGGTTCGATACGGGTCAGAGTGACCCTGAATGGATCAGTTCCATGGCACGACAACACGTGCGATGAAACGCATCAGCGGACATCAGCAAGTGGTCCTCCGGTGTGTCTTCTTCCTTGGTATGACTGAGTCCGTTGATCGATGACGAGAAAATCATCACCGTTGGAATCGAGCGAGCAGTCTCGCTTGCATCGTGGAGTGCGCCACTAGGAAGGACGACATCGTGTCCTTCGACTTCCCTCACGCTGGTGCTGGCGGCGTCGAGGAGAAGTGGATGAAACGGCATCGGCGGAATGCGGAAGATGTGTTCCCATTCCACTGTGCACCCCTCCGCTCGCGCTGCTGAATCGGCAGCCTCTTTGCATTCTGAGAACATGGTGGCAAGAACATCGGCATCGATATGGCGCATATCGAGTGTGATCGTTGTTTCGCCGGCGACGGCGGTGACGACTCCGGGCTTGCAGGCAACCGCACCCACTGTGGTGACGCCATCGTGACGGTCGCCGATCTCGGCAACAGCGAGTGCGAAGCGAGACGCTGCACGGAAACTGTCGCGGCGCATCGGCATCGGCATCGTTCCGGCATGGGCTGCCTGTCCGCGAAAGATGAGTCGCTCGCGTTCGATGCCCTTGGTTCCTGTTACGGCACAGATGCCCTTGTCCATCGACTCGAGGATTGGGCCTTGTTCGATGTGGAGTTCCACGTAGGCCTTGACATCTCGAAGGCGCGTTTGGGCACCATCGAGTTTTTCGATGTCCACCCCGTGTTCTGCAAGAACTTGAGGAAGTGCATGTCCTTCTTTGTCGGTGAGGCCGCGAAGAATGCCAATGTCGAGCGTGCCCATGACGGCAGCCGATCCGAAGAGTGATCTGCTGAACCGTGCACCCTCCTCATCAGCCCAGTCGACGAGAGCGACCGTGATCGGGGGCTTTCCTTGGCTGGCAAGAGCACGTAGAAGTTCCAATCCGGCCATCACGCCGAGTGCGCCGTCGAGCCAGCCTCCCTTGGGGACGCTGTCGAGATGGCTGCCGACGACGAGAGTGTCTTTGCTCTCGCCTCGGAGATATGCCCACAGGTTGCCTGCCTCGTCGACCTCGACGTCGACGGGCAATGTTGCGAGGCTTTCACGGAGGAAGTGGCGAGCGGAGACCCAGTCCGGAGTCCAGCACAGTCTGCGTGAACCTTCGGGGCCACCGGTGCGTTTGGCGAGTTCCCGAAGGTCAGCGACGACTCGTGCAGGTTCGAAGGCGTCAGATATCGAAGATGGTGTCGAAAATGTCGTAGCAGTGTCATCGGACATGCTCCAACGGTACCGTGGCTGCCGTGCTC
>JAULYE010000129.1:0-5676 GCA_032118015.1 Ilumatobacteraceae bacterium
TAGTGCGCCGAGCGCATGTCATCGATGACGCGCCGGTTGTGGGCGAGGCATTGGCAGCTGGTGAGATGTCGGCTGGACATGTGGACGCGATCGCCCGCGGCATGAAAATCGCCGGTGAGTCCCGGGACGCGTTCGTCGACCTGGTGCCCGGGTTGGTGGAGGCGGCCGGGGAGATGTCGGTGCCTGCTTTCGCTGATGCTGTGAACAAGGCAGCCAAGAGTGTCGTCACCGACGGCGGGTTGTCAGTATTCGAAGACCAGCGCCGGTCGACGTTTTTGAAGATCTGGAATGACGCTGCTGGCATGGTGCAGTTGCGCGGCGCGTTCGATCCCGAGATCGGGGCTGTGTTGCAATCCCGGCTGCACGCCCACGTGGAGACCATGTTCCATGCCGGTGACCGAGATGTGCCGGTTGTGCATCACCCGTGGGTGGACGCCAACGATTTCCGTCGGGCACACGCGCTCGTCGCACTGGTTGCCGATGACCGTGTCGATGATCTTGCTAGTGCTGATGGCAGAGATCGCGCTGGTGAACTCGGTGCTGATGGTGACGTATGCGCCCGGCCTGGTGGGCGAATGGGTAGATCGACACGAGACGTCGAGGTCAGCACCGGTCGCACACCAATACGATCTGGCACATCACGAATTGGGTCATCACGCTCAGGTGGTTCGTGCCGGTCCGATGTGGTGGTTCACATCGACCTCGAGACACTCACATCCGGTTTGAGCGAGTCGTCGACACATCGCACAACTTTCGGAGCCGATCTTCCGGTCGAAACGATCCGCCGTATTGCCTGTGATGCGAACATCATCCCGTTGGTGCTCAACGGCGCGGGAATGCCCCTCGACATCGGCCGCTCACAACGACTCGCATCAGCCGCACAACGGCGAGCCCTCGAAGCAACACATGACACGTGTGCGTTCGACGGATGCGCGGTTGCGTTCCACGCCTGTCAGATCCACCACATCGACTATTGGGAGTCGGGTGGCAAGACGGACATGAACAACATGGTGCCGTTATGTTCGCGGCATCACCACGCTGCGCACGAAGGCGGCTGGACACTCACACTCAAACCCGGCACCCGACACCTCGACGCCCGACCACCGAATATGTCGATCAGGTGATCGACACCGGTGATCGACATCGACGATCGAACAGTCGTGGAGTTGGCCCGGCGAAGTGATCAGAGTGTGTCAGGCAGAGACGAGGTCTCTGCTGCAGCACGCTCGATGTAGTAGTCGAGGTCGATGCTCGGCCCACGACCACCGGAACCACCGCTGAGTCCACAGACAGGATCAACGGCCAACACGATCTGAATCTCGAGCGTCCCAGTGAAGCTTGGGTCAAGGACAAAGTTCTCTGGTTGGATTCGGGAAGGGGGCCAGGCAGGGACTGGCTGATAGCCATCGTCCGGGTCAGGATTGCCTCCTATGTAACTACCACCTGTGAGGCCAAGGAAGTCATAGTCGAAGTCCAGCGATGCATCAGAGATCAGGTATTGACCGTAGTCGTCACTGGGAAATTTCCTGAATCTCAGATCGAAACTGGATACGGCACCAGGGGTTGCCGTCACACACATCTTGAAATTTTCTGGCGGAAGACTGTCGGCATATGGGTTTCCATCGTCCGTATCCGGATCGCCGTCATCGGGTTGGAATCCCACACATTGGTCATCCATAAAGAACTCGATACGTGGATCGAAGTCATCTTCGAAGTCGTCGTACACGCTCAGGTCGACCGTCGACAAAAAGGTGATGGATTGTTCGCCCGTGGTGTACGTGGTCGTCAAGCCATCGTCCACGAAGTTCGTGATCTCCCAATACACGCCGAACAATTGGACACATAGGTCATTCTCGGTGAGATCGACCGCCGAAGCCGGGGTGGCCCACAGAGTGAGCGAGCCGGCGACCATCGAGAGCGCCAGGGTCGACGTGCGGACAATCGCCGAACGACCACGCCGACTGGTTGAAGGAGAACTGTCACGAAAAGCCATTGCGGTTTTCTATCACATATTTGAGACTCATCTCAAATATTTGTTCCAAACATGCTGTACAACAATGTGACGGTTTGCCCCCGTAACAACCTGGATCCAGCCCGGATCGCAAACCCCGAAACAGAACCAAGCGCCCGTGAACTAGCGTCGGGCTGGTGAGTCGCCACACCTTCACCATCCCTGCTGAACAGCATTCCGGACATCGGGCGGTCTCGGGTGGTCTGGCCAGAGCCGCCGTATTCGGTATCAGTGACGGCCTCGTCTCGAACGTGTCACTCGTGATCGGTTTTGCCAGTAGCGGTGTCGACTCGACGATCGTGCGACTCGCCGGAATTGCCGGAGCCATCGCCGGGGCCGCCAGCATGGCAGCTGGTGAATGGGTCTCGGTTTCGGCGCAGAACGAGCTGATCACCCGCGAGATCGACATCGAGCGTCGAGAGTTGCACGTCAACACCGCATCGGAAACGGTCGAACTCGCCAAAATGTACGAGAACCACGGCATGGAGCCCACCAGAGCAGCCGCAGCGGCCGCCGATGTCATGCGCGATCCGGAAGCCGCACTTGCCGTCCACGTGCGGGAGGAACTGGGCATCGATCCTGGGGTTCTGCCTTCTCCTTGGTATGCAGCGTTGCTGTCACTCGTGTGTTTCATTTTCGGCGCGGTCCTCCCAGTCGTGCCGTGGTACATCGGCTCAGGGACAGCGGCCAAGGTCGGTTCGGTACTCGTCGGTGTCGTCGCTGCCGCCATCGTCGGCGGAATCATTGGGCGATCGGCCGAACGTTCCATCACCAAGAGTTCCGTACGCCAGGTGGCGATCCTCCTCGGAGCATGTGGGATCACGTACCTGATCGGCCGACTGTTCGACGTCACAGTCGTGTAGTTCACGATCTGGCAGTTCACGATCTGGCAGTTCACACTTCAGGCAGGCAAGTTCCCTCACGAAAGATGATGTGTCATGACCCAGCGCAATGTCCTTGGAACCGATCTGCAACCGTGCTCGTTCGATCCGATGACCGGCTACTACCGCACGGGATGTTGTGAGTCCCGAGGCGATGATCCGGGCATGCACGTGGTCTGTGCCGTGATGACCGATGAGTTCTTGGCCTTCAGTAAGGCGCAGGGAAACGACCTCAGTACCCCAGCACCCCACTATGGATTTCCCGGCCTCAAAGGCGGAGACCAATGGTGTCTGTGCGCGTCCCGCTGGCAGGAGGCTTTCGAGGCCGGACGCGCCCCCCAGGTCGTCCTCGAGGCAACACATGTGTCAGCGCTCGAGTTCTGTGACCTGAGCGCCCTGCAGTCACATGCCGTGAGCTGAACAGGGAACTGAGCTCGCAACAGGGCCGCGACCTGACCAATAGACACGTGAGTAGACACGTGATCAGACACGTGAGCAACCGGCAAGTACACCTGTCACTTCCACGTGACGGGTATGTGAATAAGTTGTCTGCCCCATTGCCACTAGTTCTGATAGAGACTATATTTCGGACATAGCGCATCCCAGGACCAGCGTCACGTACGCAATATCCGCCTGGAGCGTCTTTTTCGATCATGACCACCTCCATTGCTCCGCTCACCAATCCCCGCCGGCGTGCCGATGCTGCGCGTAACGACCAGCTCTTGTGGGACACCGGACTTCGTCTCCTCGGGGACAAGGGCCCCGACCAACTATCGGCCCTCGATCTCGCCCGTACAGCTGGTCTGACAACAGGTGCTGTCTACGCCCGTTACGAAAACAACGAGGAAATCCTCGTCAGCTTGTGGCAGAACCGCATCGCAGGACCGTTGCACGAGTATTTGAAACTTGCCATCACCACGATGACAGCGGCTCCATCCACACAGACCGACACGATCGAGACCCTCTCTGACCTCGTGTTGGATCCTGACAGCCCGCTGCGCGCGGGTGTCAGCATGCTGATTGTTGCGCCGCGTATTCAAGAGTTGAACGAGGTCATCATCCCCGAGATGAGGGGCTGGCTCCACGACTTCGGGGTGTCCGATGATGTCGAGGACCTGCCCTCGTTGCGGATCATGACAGCCGCGAGTGCAGCGCTCGGCATGATCTACTTCGCTGCCGCAGACATGTTGCCGTCCAATGACGTCCAGCGCGTGGTACTCAGCACTCAATACGCCAACCACATCGAGGGTTTGGAAAAAGAGATTGCTCGCTTTCCACGTATCGAGGCGACACCGCCATTCAACTACGCCGTCTCGACCGACGACCCTATTCGCGATGCTCTTGTCAACGCCGCAGCGGCTGTGATCACCCGAAGCGGTGTGTGGCGCGCCACAACGCAGCGCATCGCTCGAGCCGCCCAGCTTCCTCCGAGCTCATTGTTCTCCACGTATCAGAACAGAGATGCGCTCTTCGAAGACGTCGCTGTCAAATTGCTCGAAGAGATCTACATCCAATCTCGAGCCCTGTCGATACATGCTGGCGTCAAGGGTGATCCCGGCATCTCCGGACCAGCAGTCGATTTCGATGACCCTCGGCTCAAGATGTTCCGTCTGTCGATGATCACATCGGTGGCGCAGAACACTCTGGGTTTGCTCGGCCCGATCGGAAAGTCTCATCGCCGCCTGCGTCTCGAATTCCAGTTGGCGGCAATTCACGATGACGATTTCCGCCGCGAAATCCAGCGTGTCGACGATCGCACGGTGCGTACATCTGGGCAATTCCATCGCGACGCGTTCGGATTCGACGAGGATCTCGCTCGTCGAATCGCCCGGTATCTGCGCACGATCGCTCAGGGAGCAATGCTGCTCGAAGAGGTCTCCCATCTCGTCGATGGACGCGACATCCGACTGATCAATGCTCGACTCGCCGACTATGCCAGTCGCCGCGCCATTGGTGACATTTCACAGTTGTCGCCAATGGATTGAGTCGCGAACACCCAATCGTGATATCAGATCGCTGACATCACCAGGGCCGAGTCGCCCGTCACCGCTGCCGCCAAACCATCGACTGCCGGCATCAACTGCTCGCAGAAGAACCGCGCCGAAGCGACCATCGCAGCAACAGCGTCGGGACCGAGCTCGGATACGGCGTCCTTCGCGATCACGGCGGACTCCGCCATCAAATAGCCGGCTGTCAACGTGCTGATCAGACGGAGATAGGGAGTGGCTCCCGACAACAGATCCAGAGGATTGCCCGAGTGTTCGGCAAGCCACGTCGTGGCCGACCGGGTTACATCGAGAGTTTTGGCCAGCGATGCACGCACGCCGGCAAGATCCTCGTGAGCAGCAAGCGACTTGCAGAGAGTCTCAACCGAATCGAGATGGCGCTGCACAACAGCACCTCCACGCAAACCGAGCTTGCGTCCGACAAGGTCGATTGCTTGGATGCCATTGGTTCCCTCGTAGATCGTTGTGATCTTCGCGTCGCGGTAGTACTGGGCAACGCCGGTCTCCTCGACGAATCCCATACCGCCGTGGATCTGCACAGCGAGACCGGTCAATTCGACACCCATGTCAGTTCCCCACCCCTTCGACATCGGCGTCAAAAGTGCAGCGAGATCCGAGGCCGACTCCTGCTCTGCAGCATCGGGGTGATGAGCGGCGACATCGAGACATGCCGCGTTCCAATAGGTCAGGCGTCGCAACGCTTCGAGGGTTGTCTTCATCGTCAACAACATGCGCTTGACATCGGGATGATCGATGATCGGCGAGTTCTCGCCACCAC
>JAULYE010000130.1:0-7383 GCA_032118015.1 Ilumatobacteraceae bacterium
ACTCCAGGTGAGGAGTTGTGGGTCAAGATCATCGATCTCGATCTCGCACGCCGTCGTATCAGCCTCAGCATCAAGCAGGCGGCCGAAGGTGGAGAGTTGGCCGAGGAGTACCGCAAGCATTTCGAGGTCGACGAGCACGGCAACTGGACTGCTGGAGCGGACGATGCTGCACGCGAAGCCACATGGGCCGAGTACTACAGCGAGGGCGGTGAGGCTCCCGAAGGCGAGCCCGAACCCGCAGCTGAACCTGCCGTCGAAGAGGCCTGATAGTGCGGACTCGGCCCCTGGTCGAGTTCGACCAACCCGAGTCGTAGTCCCGTGACGACAGCGTCAGTCCTGTTCGAGGTCTTCAACTTTGTGTAGATCGATGACAGGTGATGTTTGGCCGTCTTGGTACTGATGTAGAGACGGTCTGAGATCGAACGCACGTCGAAACCATCGACGACGAGTTGCAGGATCTCGGTTTCTCGGAGAGACAAGACGCCCGCGACACGATGGATGGACGTCGTGGATGATGTCGCGAGCGCTGCCGCTATGTACGAGTCACCACGGGCTGCAGATTCGATGATCTCGATGGTCTCGATCGAGTTCGTCTGTGATCCGATGACAGCGGTGGCGCCGGCACGAAGTGCGGCATCGATGGATTGTTGGGTCGGTGAGGCCTCGATGAGAACGATGCGATGTCGGGGGTCGATCGCACACAGATGTCGAATCAAGTGCCGTCCGCCGCGAGGCACCCCCCAGGCGTACACGACCGTCACCGCACATGATGAGCAGTGAGTCTGCACTGTTGCGAAGTCATTGTCGATGATCACAGCGGAGTCGATCGGCTGCACTCGATGACCGCGTTCGAACAGGGCCTTTGCCAACAGCTCTCGGATCAGCACGTGAGTGACGAGCAGCGCGATATTGAGCGAGTCGTCCATGGCCCTCGATTGTCCACCCAGTGGCCGAGATGAAGCGTCAACTCTCCGTCAAGATGTCGTGACACACCCGCCGAGATCTAGGGTGGAGGTGTGATCTTGGTCGGGTTGACAGGGGGCATCGGGTCGGGGAAGTCGACCGTGTCGGAACTTCTCGCAGAGCGAGGGGCAATCATCGTCGATGCGGACGCCATCGTGCGGGAGATTCAAGAGCCGGGTTCGCCTGTGGTGCAGCGTCTCGCCGACGAGTTCGGGCCGACGATTGTGACGTCGGATGGTGCACTCGACCGTCAAGCAGTGGCAGAGATCGTGTTCAAGGATCCCGATGCACTCAAGAAGCTCAATGCCATCGTCCACCCTGCAGTCGGGGAGGAGATGAACCGACGTGTGCTTGCGCAGAGGACGACAAGCAATGTCGTCGTCTTGGACATCCCGCTCCTCACTGAAAATCCACGTGAGGGTCTCCAGGGTCGTGTCGTTGTCGATGTACCCGAAGAGATTCAGATTCGGCGTCTGGTGGAGTATCGCGGTTTCTCAGAGGACGACGCGCGCGCCCGAATGAGCAGACAGGCTTCTCGCGAGGAACGCTTGGCCACAGCAGATTTCGTCGTGGACAACAGTGGCACTCGAGACGAACTCGTGGAGCGCATCGACGCACTTTGGGAATGGCTGATGACTCTGCCGCAATTGTCGGCGGACTATGAACCGAGTCCTGTGCGCGTGGCCAAGAATCCGGCGTCCGAGTCTTCCGGAACGTAGGCGCATACACGGAACACATGTTCGACCCAAGGTGTTTTCGAAGGTAGCCTCGACACCATGTCGCAGCATCTGGATTCGGTCGAAGCGTTCGACCCGATTACGAGCGCAGAATCCACCCGACAGTCGATGACGTCTTTTCGCGTGGTGTCCGACTACTCCCCAGCAGGTGACCAACCCACGGCGATCGCCTCTTTGACTGATGGCATCGACAAGGGGCTTCGGTACCAGACCTTGCTCGGCATCACGGGATCGGGAAAGAGCGCGACGATCGCGTGGACGATCGAAAAGACGCAGCGTCCGACCTTGATCCTCGCTCCGAACAAGAGCCTTGCGGCGCAGTTGGCTCAAGAGATGATGGAGTTCTTCCCCGACAACCGGGTCGAGTACTTCGTCAGTTACTACGACTACTACCAACCCGAGGCTTACATCGCAGCGTCGGACACGTTCATCGAAAAGGATTCGGCGATCAACGAGGAGATCGATCGACTTCGCCATTCGGCGACGGCAGCACTTCTGACGCGCCGGGACACCATCGTTGTGGCTTCGGTGTCGTGCATCTACGGGATGGGAGACCCGGACGAATATCGCGGTCAACTGTTGGAACTCCATACGGGAGTGGATTACGACATGCGCAGTATCTTGCGTCGGCTGGTCGACTTACAGTTCGATCGCAACGACATGACGCTCGGACGAGGAAATTTCCGCGTACGCGGTGACACGATCGAGATTCATCCGGCATACGAGGAATCTGTTCTGCGAGTGGAGATGTTCGGCGACACCGTTGAACGTCTCACGATGATCGACACGGTGACGGGAGAGACTCTCAAGGAATTGAACGAGGTCATCGTGTTCCCTGCCACCCATTACGTGGCTGGACTCGATCGGATGCGTAGGGCAATCGAAGGTATCGAAAAGGAACTCCAAGAGCGTTTGGCCTTCTTCGAGTCCGAAGGAAAGTTGCTCGAGGCACAACGGCTTCGCATGCGAACGCAATACGACTTGGAAATGATGTCTGAGGTCGGGTACTGCAATGGCATCGAGAACTACTCGCGACACATCGACGGACGAGAATCCGGTCAGCCCCCATTCACACTGCTCGACTACTTCCCGGACGATTATCTGCTCGTCATCGATGAAAGTCACGTTGCAGTTCCTCAACTCCGTGGACAATTTGCCGGTGACCGAAGTCGTAAGGATGTGTTGATCGAACACGGGTTCCGTCTTCCGAGCGCCCGTGACAACCGCCCGTTGCAGTTCGATGAAGTCATGGAACGAGTTCATCAATGTGTGTTCTTGTCGGCGACACCCTCACCGTACGAACTGGAGATTTCCGAGCAGGTGGTGGAGCAGATTGTCCGTCCAACCGGCCTCGTCGATCCTGAGATCGTGGTCAAACCGACCAAGGGCCAGATCGATGATCTCATCGAGCAGGTCAACGAGCGCGTGACCATGGGCGACAGAGTCCTCGTGACGACATTGACCAAAAAGATGGCCGAGGACCTGACGGAGTATTTGCTGGAGCAGGGTATGCGTGTTCGCTACTTGCACAGCAACATCGACACGATTCAACGCATCGAGATCATTCGTTCACTGCGCCTCGGTGAATTCGACGTTCTCGTCGGAATCAATCTGCTGCGTGAGGGTCTCGACCTTCCCGAAGTCAGTCTGGTTGCCATCTTGGATGCTGACAAAGAAGGGTTCTTGCGGAGTCAGACGTCATTGATCCAAATGATCGGCCGAGCGGCTCGTAACGTCGACGGCCAAGTGGTGATGTACGCCGACACCGTGACACCTTCGATGCAGCATGCGATTTCTGAAACCAATCGGCGTCGGCAGTTGCAGGTGGCCCACAACCTGGAACATGGCATCAACCCGCAGACGATCCGCAAGGCGGTGGGCGACATTTTGTCCATCTTGCGTCCGGATGGAGATGGAACTGCGCCGGTGCCGAACAAGGATCGCCGCCGGCAAAGGGAGAAGGATCGGATTCAGACGGAGTTGCGCACACTGCCACAGCAGGAAATCGCGCGCTTGGTCCGAACACTCGAAGAGGAGATGCACGAGGCAGCAGCAGACTTGAAATTCGAGTATGCAGCGCGACTTCGTGACGAAATCAACGAGTTGCGAAGAGAATTGCGGGATGCGGGCTGACTCCTGTCGGCTGTCTGCTCACTAGCCTTCGACTATGTCCGATCGTCTTGTTGTCCGCGGAGCGCGCGAGCACAATCTGAAGAACGTCAGTGTCGATCTACCGCGCGACAAGATGATCGTCTTCACGGGACTGTCAGGCTCTGGTAAATCCTCTTTGGCTTTCGACACCATCTATGCGGAAGGGCAGCGTCGTTATGTCGAGTCGCTGAGCGCGTACGCCCGACAATTCCTCGGACAGATGGACAAACCTGATGTGGATGTGATCGAAGGGTTGTCTCCTGCGATCTCCATCGACCAGAAATCGGCAAGCCGCAATCCGCGCTCGACGGTGGGGACCATCACCGAGGTCTACGACTACTTGAGACTGCTGTATGCGCGTATCGGTGTCCAGCACTGCCCCAAAGATGGTGCACGGCTGTCGCGCCAAACTCCTCAGCAGATCGTGGATCGAGTTCTTTCATTGCCCGAGGGGACGCGTTTTCAAGTGCTGTCTCCAGTGGTCCGCAGTCGAAAAGGCAATTACGAAACGCTGTTGAACGATCTTGCAGGACAAGGATTCGTTCGTGCTCGTGTCGATGGTGAGGTCGTGGACATTGCCGAGTTCCTCGGGCGAGACGAGAAACTCGCCCGATACGAACAGCATTCGATCGACATCGTCATCGACCGACTCGTACGCAAGGAAGGGATCGAACGTCGCCTCACGGACAGCCTCGAGACAGCTCTGAAGTTGGCCGAAGGCGTGGCGATGATCGAAATCGTTTCCAAGGACGATGCTGAGAACGAGGCACTCACCTTCAGCCAGCACTTGGCCTGTCCGACATGTGGTATCTCCTACGACGAGCCTGCCCCACGAAACTTCTCGTTCAACTCACCCTTTGGCGCCTGTGAGACGTGTGACGGTCTCGGCACGACGTTCGAAGTGGATCCGGAACTCGTGATCCCGGACTCGGATCTCGCGCTCTCCGAAGGAGCGATCGCTCCCTGGCGCAGCGCCACAACTGGCTTCTTCACGAGAGTTCTCGAGTCCGTTGCAGCAGACAACAACATCGCGCTCGACAAGCCATGGGGCAAACTTCCCGCCAAAGCGCAAAAGATTGTGTTGCACGGCTTGCCCGGCAACATCACAGTCAAGTTCAAGAATCGCTACGGGCGTGCTCGGCAGTTCAACACCTCTTTCGAAGGCATCATCCCGTGGATCAAGCGCCGCCATGAGAGCGCGGAGAGCGACTGGAGCCGCGAACAGTACGAGAGTTACATGCGCCTCGTGCCCTGCACAGTGTGCGAGGGGGCCCGGCTCAAGCCAGCAACCTTGGCTGTCACGATCAACGACAAGAACATCTCTCAAGTGTGTGACCTCCCCATCGGGGAGTCAGCCAAATTCCTCGCTGATCTCGAGTTGAGCGATCGTGATCGCCTGATCGCAGAGCGAGTGGTGAAAGAAGTCAATGCTCGACTTGGTTTCCTTCTCGATGTCGGTTTGGACTACTTGAGCCTGTCTCGTTCGGCGGGAACTCTCGCTGGCGGGGAAGCTCAGCGCATTCGTCTGGCGAGCCAGATCGGATCAGGTCTTGTCGGGACCTTGTACGTTCTCGATGAACCCTCCATTGGTCTGCACCAACGGGACAATCGCCGATTGATCGACACGCTCTTGCGACTGCGCGACCTCGGGAACACGGTGCTCATCGTCGAACACGATGAAGAGACCATTCGCGAATGCGATTGGATCGTCGATATCGGTCCGGGAGCTGGCGAACACGGCGGGGAAGTCGTGTACAGCGGTCCGGTGGCGGGCATCACCAAGGCGAAGAACTCGGTCACCGGCCAGTACCTTGCGGGCAAGAGGTCCATCCCTGTGCCGCAGCAACGGCGGATCCCCGGTGAAGCGTGGCTCGAAATCGTCGGTGCTCGCGAGCACAACCTGCAAAACGTTTCGGCACGCATTCCATTGGGTTGCTTCGTGGCGGTCACTGGGGTCTCCGGGAGCGGCAAAAGCACGTTGGTGCGTGACATCTTGTTACCAGTGCTGATGCAGAAGATCTACAAGTCGAAAGATGCTCCGGGCAAACACAAAACGGTCAAAGGGGTCGAACATCTGGACAAGGTGATCGATATGGACCAGTCGCCCATCGGACGGACACCAAGATCGAACCCGGCCACCTACACCGGGGTCTTCGACAACATTCGCAAACTCTTCGCGACGACGGCAGAGGCCAAAGTCCGCGGCTACATGCCGGGTCGATTCTCGTTCAACGTGTCAGGTGGACGATGCGAAGCATGTTCGGGTGATGGAAACATCAAGATCGAAATGCACTTCCTGCCTGATGTGTACGTGCCGTGTGAGGTGTGCCATGGAGCCCGCTACAACCGTGACACGCTCGACATCACGTTCAAGGGCAAGAATATTGCAGATGTCCTGAACATGCCCATTGCAGAAGCCGTGGACTTTTTCGCCAATCAACCGGCAATCGCGCGCCACATGCAGACGCTCGTCGATGTCGGACTCGGCTACGTACGTCTCGGTCAGTCCGCCCCCACCTTGTCCGGTGGAGAAGCACAGCGCGTGAAACTTGCTGCGGAACTGGCCAAGAGAAGTACGGGCCACACGATTTATCTTCTCGACGAACCGACGACTGGTCTGCATTTCGAGGACGTACGTCGTTTGTTGACCGTGCTGTCCCGTCTCGTGGACCAGGGAAACACGGTGCTCGTGATCGAGCACAATCTCGATGTCATCAAGACCGCAGATTGGCTCATCGACCTCGGACCCGAAGGTGGATCCGGGGGAGGTGCGATCGTCGCGGAGGGTTCCCCTGAAACCGTGGCAGCAGTTGAAGCCAGCTACACCGGTCGATTCCTGCGGAACATGCTCGCAGCAACATGAGCGTGGTTCGATGAGGACACGGACATGAGCATGACGGCTAAATACACGAGTGTCGATCTCGAACGCCTGCAGCGGCGCACTATTGCCTCCCTGCGGTGGATGCAGATTCCAGGGCAGGCAGCGGTCTCTGGAGTAGTCGCGGTTGTCGCTCTCTTGGCATCGGATCTCGTCGGCTCGGACAGCCTCGCAGGCGTTGGTAATGCCGCAGCAACGTTCGGTGCCGCGATGATGGCCGTACCTTTGGCGTCGATGATGCGTCGGCGCGGACGTCGTCCGGCCCTCGTGACCGCGTTCACCATCGGTTCAGTGGGGGCCGCCCTTGCGGCATTCGGCGGTCAGATCGAATCTCTCGGCGTGTTCATCGTCGGCATGCTGATCTTCGGATCAGGTCAGGCGGGCGCCCTGCAGAGTCGGTACGCGGCTGCAGATCTCGCGTCACCCGACGCCAAGGCTTCAGCCATTTCGTCAGTGGTGTGGGTGGGAACACTTGGTGCCGCGTTCGGCCCATTGCTGACTCCGTGGGAGAAGGACTTCGCGGAATTTCTGAATCTGTCATCACTCGTCGGACCGTTCGTCGCGGCCTCATTGTTCTTTGCCATGTCCGCACTCGTGGCTTGGATACGACTTCGTCCTGATCCCTTGGTGATCAGTGGGGGACTGAGCACTTCG
>JAULYE010000131.1:0-3297 GCA_032118015.1 Ilumatobacteraceae bacterium
CAGACGACGTCGCGCTGCGAGAACAGCTGCGATGACTCCCGCTGCGACGAAACCCGTGAACAGTCTGTTGACCTGCTCGATCGCTCCGTGGCCGGTCGAGACGTCGATGAAGCGTTCGCTATTGCATTGGGGCCAATCGGTGCATCCGAGCCCGGAGCCAGTGAGTCGCACCGCCGCGCCTGTCACGACGATCGTGCACAGCAGAACCAGCGCAACCCAGCAAAACCGTGTGTACGCCGAAGGGGACACAGATCGACGAAACAACACGGCCGGTCGGAACGCCATGTCTTCACAGTAGAGCCGTTGCGCGCAATGGACGCAGTCACTCGGAGGTACGTTCAATGACCTGGCGAGCGACTACGGTCACATCATGATCACGTCATTCGACGACTATCCGATCCACGCAAGTAGCGCACCGATCAACGAAACCGCATCGAGCGACCCCAATCACTACGACCGCTATTTTTTCAACGGTTATCGCAAGGATGCTTCGCTGTATTTCGGAGTCGCTCTCGGGCTCTACCCCAACCGTCACGTCGCCGATGCCTCGTTCTCCATCGTCCTCGACGGCGCCGAGCAGATCTCACTCCACAGTTCACGGCGAGCTCCCGCCGATCGCATGTTTGCCAACGATGTCGGACCGATTCGCGTCCAGATTGTCGAACCTTTGCGTCGGCATCGAATCATTGTTGAGAGCCCGGAGCACGGACTGAGCGCTGACCTCGAGTTCACAGCTCGCAGCGCACCCGTCCAAGAACCTCATTTTCTCGTCAAGGCGGGTCAGCGGACTGTGTTCGATTACACCCGGCTCACACAGTTCGGGCGCTGGTCGGGATGGATCGAACTGGACGGCACGCGTCACGACATCGATGCCGCCTCGACACCCGGTTCTCGCGATCGATCCTGGGGCGTGCGACCTGTCGGCCCTGCGGCTGATCTCGGGGCCCCCGTCGGTGAGCGACAGTTCTATTGGCTGTGGGCTCCGATCAACTTCGATTCGTTTGCCACACACTTCGATGTCAACGAGTTCGCCGATGGGTCGCGTTGGCATGAAACAGGGTTCATCATTCCCGATCACGAACCATCCCAGGAGCCGATGACGATCGAATGCCGACATGTCGACTACGACATGACCGTACGCTCGGGTACTCGTTGGGCCGATTCGTTTCGGGTTCGACTCGGCACTCATGCAGATGCCAGCGATTCCCAGACAATCGAACTCGAACCTCTCTTCGAGTTCCACATGCTCGGGATCGGGTACGGCCACCCCGAATGGGGTCACGGTCACTGGAAAGGGGATCTCGCCATCGGATTCGAACGGTGGCCTCTACCTGTTACGACACCGTGTGATCCCAAGCACATCCACATCCAAGCCCTGTGTCGAGCTCGCATGGGCGAGCACACCGGCATCGGCATTCTCGAACAGCTGATCATCGGGCCACACGCGCCTCTCGGACTGACAGGCATCATCGACCCAGCCCCATGAGCCAGCGCCATGACGCTTCTCACGTGTGGCGAATCGTCATTCCCCCGTCGACAACGATCGATGCACCTGTCACGAAGCTCATCGCCGGCAGACACAGGCTCACTGTCATGTGTGCGACCTCTTCGGGCTCGCCGTACCTACGCAAGGCGACTTTGCGCCGTGCATATTTCTCCTTGGCTGCATCGGGGATCACCGCTGTCATTCCGGTGTTGATCGGTCCGGGACAGACACAGTTGACGGTGATTCCCTCTCGTCCGAGTTCGACTGCGAGGCTGCGCGTCAAACCCGTCACTGCGGACTTCGACGAGGAATACGCAGACAGTGTTGGCGTTGCAACGATCGATTCAGTGGAAGCCACATTGACGATGCGCGGCGCATCCGAGGAACGCAACAATGGAAGCGCCAGACGAATGAGTCGCACGTAGGCGGTGAGATTGACGTCCAGGGTCCGGTTCCATGCAGTCCAGAAGTCCTCTTCCAACAGATCGATCCCCGACCCGCGCGATACGCCGGCATTGTTGATCAGGATGTCGAGGCCTTCGAAAGTGTCCTCGATGTCTTCGATCATCGCCCGAAGGTCGCTCTCATCGGCAACGTCGAGCGGATATCCCCGAGCAGCATCAGGACCATGAACAGCATGAATCTCTTCGACGACGGCATCGACCCCGATCCCATCAAGATCGACGACCGCAACGCGCACACCCTCGTCTGCGAGCAGATGCGCAGTCGCCCGACCCATCCCACTCGCTGCCCCAGTGACGATTGCCCTGCGCCCGTGCAACGAACGGCTGCCAAGGGTCAATCGATTTCGTGAGTTCCCCGGATTGTGTGAGTTCATCTTCGAACCTCATAGAACGCGTTGAGCGAATGCTCGATGTCGAGCCTGCGAAACCGAGTGAAACCAGCCTCGGTGGCCATTTCGCGAGCCTTGGATTCAGGCAGTCCGAGTGTCCCAAGACCTGCACCTCCCTCGACAGACATTGCCGATGACATGCAGCTCATCACGCTGATGCCGTACATCAGCGACGCCATGGGGTTCTTCGCCACGTTCTCCGCAAAGGTATCGAGTGCTTTGATGTCCACCAGGAGCCACACCCCATCAGGTTTGAGTGATGCGCGGATGGCCTTCATCACCTCGAGAGGATGTGTCATGTCGTGAATGCAGTCGAAAGCAGTGACCAAGTCGAGCGATCCGTCGTCCGGAAGCGGTTCGCGGCGCGGATCGACGAACGACACGTTGTCCGCCCCTTCCTGCGATCTCTTCGTCTCTGCTCGGTCGAGTGCATATTGCGAAATGTCGTAGCCAACCACTGAGCTGTTCGGGAAGGCCTTGGCAAGGCGAATGGCTGCGCCTCCCGCGCCACATCCGACATCGGCGACTTTGGCGCCGGCATGGAGTCGATCCACTATGCCCTCGAGCGCGGGTACCACAACAGGGATGAGATAACTCCTGCTCCACGGTTCGAAGGACCGCTCGATGCCAACTGCCCCGTCTGGACCGTGACTGTCGTAGTCGTGCCCAAGTCCTGTACGAAACGACTCCGGGAGAACACGCAGACTGTCCATCGTTTGTGGCAGACGATGGAACATCCCCATACCGAAGGCAGGATTGTTTTCATCTGCGAGAACGAGCACCGCCTCGGGGGACAGTGAATACGACTCGTCACCGGACTCGGAGAACACGACCTCCACGATGCGCGCCGCTGCCTGATTGTGCAACCATTCCAGAACCCAGCGCTGATGCAGACCGCAACGTGCAGCAAGTACCTCACTGGTCATCGGCTCATCTGCTGATGCAAGCGCTTTGAACA
>JAULYE010000132.1:0-13222 GCA_032118015.1 Ilumatobacteraceae bacterium
AATCTGCATGGATCAAACAACTGCACTGCCTAGGCGGGCAAGATGGTCAAGTGACCGGAGAACCTGTCGGATCGACCCCTGAACTTCCCGCGCATTCCGGGGGTCAGAGAGCAGCCGTGTATGGCGGCGGTGGTCTGTTCGGTATTGGGTTCATCATGGGGATCACCGAGGCTCTGGCCGATGGCGGGGCCGATATGAAGAGTCTTCCCGTGGTCGGAACCTCTGCTGGGACATGGGCAGGTGCAGGCATGTATCTCGGCCTGCGATTCACCGACGCCCTCAAGGCGATGTCGGGAACGATTCCTCGACTTCCCAGTCCGCGTGCTGGTCGACTGCGTCCGATCGCCGCTGATCTGTTCGGCACTGAGACGAAGTGTCCGACCGTACGAGCCGTGGCGTGTTCCTTGCCGAGATTCAGACGTTTGGCTCTGTCAGGGGTAGATCATCCCATCGCCGATTTGGTTGCCGCCTCGAGCGCGGTACCTGGCATGTTGGCACCGCATCGAATCGATGGCGTGCGCTACGTCGACGGTGGTGTGCGCTCCATGGCATCCATCGACTTTGCGCCCCATGCGCACAAACTTCTCGTTGTTCTACCGCTGTCCGGGCCGATGTTCGGCCCAGCCGGGCGCTTGATCGAACGCCGCATCGGCGAGGAATTGGAGTCGTGGACAACTGCCAATCCAGCAGCCGACATTCACGTCATGCGTCCGACGCCAGAGATTGCAGCTCTAGCCAAGCGGCCGAAGCATCTATTCGATCCGTTCCGCGCAATGCGGTGCTACGAACTCGCCTACATGGAAGGCGAAGCATTGCGCTCGGCCTGGGGCTGACGATCAGCGAGACGTCGTGAACCTTCAGACGCCTTCAAGTGCGCTGGTCGTTCCCGATGTGTTCATGACACGCACCTGACAGTGATGGTCCTTGCGACCGCCGACAAAAGTGACGTGCTTGTCGGTGGTCGGGATCACATGGGCTCGGTCGTCAGACGTTAACTTCGTGTTCGGAATGACCAGGTTCCACCATTCGACAGTAGGACCGTTCCGAATGAGTCCTTGGCGCGAACCTCCCAGCGGTAGGTCGTCCGACTCGCGAGCCTGCTCGGCCACGAGTACTGGGTCACGTTGCCGACATTTCTCCAAGAACAACGGGTCATGTCCGAACTCGTCTGCAGACACACCTCGTATGAAACTGCATTCGCAGAAGTACCCCAGAGCAGGGCCGGATAGCGCGAGACGTTGGTCGAGTTATTCAACGGTGACGACTTGGAGAAGGCCCCGAGTGGTGGCACTGTATTTTCGGCGATTGTCAGGAACACCGTCGTGGACGCGGACTCGCTGCCTGAGGTCACGCGCAGTCCGATGTTGAAGGTCCCCGAAACACTTGGTGTGCCACTAATCGTGGATCCACTCAACGTGAGACCGGCCGGGAGCGCACTTGTGGCGGTCCAGACGTAACTTCCTCCCAAACCTCCCGACACCGTCAGAGGAGGTGTGAGTGTGGCTGTGTAGGCAACGTATTGAGTGGCATCGGGAAGAGTTGTGCTTCCGGTGATGGAGACAGGGCTGAGAACGTCAAGCGTGAATTGCTTGCTCGCTGTCTGCGTCGCAGTTGTCGCCGTCACAGTCACCGTCGAACGACCGACTGCTGTTGGTGTTCCGCTGATGACGCCAGTCGTTGCGTCGATACCGAGACCAGCAGGAAGACCACTCGCCGTCCATGCTGGCGTTCCGACCGCACCTGACTGCTCGACAGTCGCTGAGTATGCGACATCGAGGTCACCCTCGAGCAGAGATGCCGTGGTGATGGACAGCGGCGGAGCAGAGGGGACGTAGAGCAAGCGGTTCGGCGAACCCGTACCTGCGGAAGTGACCACACCCGGTGTGGCATTGGCGAGAAGTGCGGACCAGACACCGGCCGACGAGAGTCCGTTGTTGTCGCCGAGAAGCAGAGCAGCAGCACCTGCAACGTGCGGTGAAGCCATCGACGTGCCACTGATGGTGTTGATCGCCGTGTTCGAGGTGTGCCACGCCGATGTGATGCTGGTACCGGGTGCGAAGATGTCGACACACGATCCGAAGTTGGAGAACGACGAACGGGCATCGCTACTCGTTGTCGAGCCAACGGTGATCGCCAACGGCTCACTCGACGGTGAATAGTTGCAGGCGTTCAAATTGCTGTTGCCAGCGGCAACGATAGTCGTCAGTCCACTGTTGTGCAGATTGCGAATCGCCGTATTGACCGTCGACGAGACCGAGCTGAACGCCAGGCTCATGTTGACGACACCCGGGGTGGTGCCCTTGTTGGCGAGGATCCAGTTGACACCGTTGAAGAACGTCGTCGAGCTACCGGATCCAGTGCAACTGAGAATGCGTACCGGCACGACAGTCGCCTTCTTGGCGATGCCGTAGGCCGTTCCGGCAGCTGAGCCAGCGACATGGGTGCCGTGACCATTGCAGTCCTCGGTGCCGCCGGAGTACGCGCTGTACCCGGTGATGACACGGCCAGTCAGATCAGCATGTGTCGAGCGAACACCGGTGTCGACGACGTAGATCCGCACCCCTTGGCCGCCTTGATCCGGGTAGTTGTACGTCGAATTCAGCGGGCGATTGCGTTGATCGGAGCGATCGAGACCCCAGGTGGCGCCAGTCTGGGTGCCGGTCGCAGTGACCACCATTTCGGGTTCGACGACAGCGACGTTCTTGTTTCGAGCCAATGCCTGCGCTGCCTTCAGAGGAAGATCGACGGACACTCCTGGAAAGACGTGCTCGTAGACGCTGCGAACCGAGTGGCCCTGACCCCGCAACGATTTCGCCTCGGACTGGGCGTTCACGCCGTTCTTGAACATCACGATGTACGTCGACCGACCCCGCTCGGGAGCCTGGGCCGACGCACTGGAAGCCGCCACTGCGCTGACCATGACAGTCGCTGCAACCAGTGTTCCGAGAATTCGCCGTTTCATGATGGAGAGACTAACGGGAGAATTTTGGGGGACTAACCCTCAAGGGAATCTTTGCCCAAATGGGGATTAGATGACGCGAAATCGCAACCAAAACACGACTATCTAGTCGAGGGAGGCGCCGACGAGGGCTGCTGTCACAGCCAAGATTCCCACTCCGGAGACAGTTTCCATTGTCCCCATCCGTAATAGGACTGCCATACGAGTGTCGAAAATGTGGGGGTTTTCCATCATCTTCGACGACACCCTTTTGCGGTTGATGTTGCCGAGGCGCAGCGTCACTGCGACCAGAGCGATTTTCAACAGCAGCAGTCGGCCGTGGCTTTCGGTGAACAACGATCCGATGCCACCGTGCAGGCGAAGCGTCTGAATGACACCGGTCACGACGAGCGCAATCATGGCCGGCTTGGCAACCTGCCCGTATCGCTGAAAGGCACGGAACAGATCCCGAGTCGACACCAATGGAGCAACGAACAGCACCAGCACGGCCAATCCCCCAAGCCACGCTGCGGCAGCTGCCGTGTGTACGACATCTGCGGGAATGCCGAGGTACGGCGCAGCCATCGAACGTGAGTGACCGGTGTAGGCCAGTGCCACGAGATAGAGACCAAATGTCGCAACGACCAAGCGGTGAACATTCGCGTTCTCGGAGAATGGCATGACCGATACGAGTTGATAGCCGAGAGTTGCACCGGCAATGGTGCGTACGAACAGCATCGAGCCCGGGGTCGTGTCGAAGATCGAGAAAAGGTGACCAACACCTCCGAACACCGACGTTCCGTGGACATCACCGAGAAAGATCAGCAACTGCACAGCTGGAACAGCACCAATCGCGATCGCGGCGATTTTGAGAACGGGCGATCGGCGCAGCGCGCTGAAGGCGCCGCGTACGAGATGCAGTTCGGCGAGGAGTAGTCCACCGATCACCATCAGCACGGCGAAACCGATGAGTCGCAGTATCCATCGGAATGCTTCAGGGGCGGCACCGCTGCTGGTGCTGGCTGCTGTGTCCGCACTGATCTCTTCGGTGGGGTTCACTGGCAGAGTGGAGACCACGGTGTTGGTGGCCTCCCCGAACGACACGTTCCATTCCGCTGGAGCAGCGGCAACCTGATCTCCATCGGTGGGGGAACTCGAGCGAAGCGAGTTGTGCGCAGATGCGGGATCGGCAACGGCAAGCACGAGGAAACCCAGCACCGTCACGACCCGCCGGATCCGTGCATGTCGGTGTGAGTACCTCCCCTGGGATTCAGGGTGGATGGTTCGTGCGAGCGGACGAGTCATCAAAGCGGGGTCAGTGTATGACGATCTCGGGAGGTGTGCCGGGCACTACTGTGTCCCGTATGACGACATTCGAAGCTGCTGATTCAGTCCCTTCGCCACCGCGTTATCCGGCCGGCGTGCGTGAAGTTGGCGTGGGAGTGCGACTCCTGGCCTACATTCTTGAAGCAATTCTGCAGACTGTGACACTCGGTATCGGCTGGTTGATCTGGGCGGCGTTCATCGTCAAAAAGGGACAGACTCCAGCGAAGCAATTGCTCAAGTTGCGGGTCGTCGATGCAGATGACAGTCGTCCGTTGCGATTCGCACGGATGTTCTTCATGCGGGGACTCATCGCGGGACTGGTTGCAGCGATTGTGATTGCGTTGACTCTCGGCATCATCTTGTTGATGCCGATCTGGAACAAGCGCAATCGCAACATCTGGGATGTCATCTCGGGTTCCGTGGTCGTGGTCGATTCCGACAACGCTTGGAAACTCTGAGCAGATCGTCATCCGATCAGGAGTGATTCACTCCATCCACGACGTCACGATTCTTCATATGCACGTCGGATGAATCTGTCGACGTCGCTGCGTGGCCCGGCAACAACGATCAGATCGTCTTTGTTGGGAGTTGTCGTCCGCTCGGCATAGGTGAACATGCCTCCAAGCGGTTTGATGCACACGACTGTCACCCTGTACTCGTCACGCAGACCCGCTTCGCCCAACGAGCGGCCGACCATTCCAGAGGGAACTCGGGTTTCGACAATGACGAAATCGTCGTCCAAGGCCAGGTATTCCAGTACCGCACCACCGAGCAGGTGGGCGACACGACGTCCCATGTCTTCTTCTGGTCGCACGACATGATGGGCGCCCACCCGAGACAGGATCTTGGCGTGTGAGGAATTGATTGCCTTGGCCCAGATATTCGGAATGCCGAGGTCGGACAGTGCAACTGTGGTCAAGGTGCTCGACTCGATGTCGGTCCCGATGCACACCACACAGGTCTCGAACTGGTCGGCACCGATCTGGCGCAGAACTTTTTCGTCCGTGGTGTCGGCCACCACAACATGGGTGATCTGGTCCTTGTGTCGTTCGACGAGTTCCTCGGACTGATCGACGGCGAGGACTTGGTGCCCCATTTCGATCAGGGAGTACGCAAGTGACGATCCGAAGCGTCCGAGACCACAGATGAGGATGTCGCTGCTTTCCTTGCGGTCACGCGGGGCGAGACCGAGTTTGAGGCGACGGCGAAAGTCGTTGTCAGTCAATGATCGGCTGCTCCTCGGGAAAGCGGTAGGACAGTGGCTGGCGGCGCAGCGCCAAAGCCGTGACGAAGGTCAGCAGGCCAACACGACCAGCAAGCATGATCACAGCGAGTATGAGATGCCCGGCTGTTGGAAGATCGGCTGTGATGCCGGTCGACAGACCCACAGTGCCGAACGCCGATGTCACTTCGAAGATGGTATCGGTCAACTCGAAGGACGAAATCGACTCGAGAACGATCGATGTGCTCACGACGAGACCGACGCCCAGCAACGCCACGGTGATGGCTCGTCGAATGACCGTCGGCGACAATCGGCGCTTGAAGACGTTGACGTCGGAGTCACCGCGAACTTCGGCAAGGAGGACGAAGGCCAAGATCGCAAACGTCACGACCTTGATGCCGCCACTCGTCGATGCGGTACCGGCTCCGATGAACATCAATGTGGTGATGACTAGCAAGGTGGGATCCGTCAGTTCTCCAGTGGGAATGATGTTGAATCCAGCGGTGCGCGGTGAGCTGCCGGTGAACCAGCCGGCGAACAGCTTGTCGACCGTCGACATCTGACCGAAGGTACGGCTGTTGTCCCACTCCAGAGCCAAGATGATGATCGGTGCAACGACGAGAAGGATCGCCGACATGCTGAGTGTGATCTTGGTGTGCAACGACCACTGACGAGGTGCAAGCCTGCGACGAAGTTCGATGAGGACGGGAAATCCGAGACCGCCGATGATGAAGGCAATCGACAGAGTCGTGAGGACGAACGGATCACGAGCGAACTGCTCGAGATTGTCCGAGTACAGAGCAACTCCAGCGTTGTTGAAGCCTGAAATTGCATGGAAGATGGCGCTGTACGCCGAACCGGGAACTGAATCTCCGATGAGTCCGGAAAAGCGGATGAACAGCAACAGAGCAACGATTGCTTCGGTGAGAAGTGTGAACTTGGCGATGCTGATGATCAGCGGTCGCAACTCACCGATGTCGATCGATGCGATTTCAGCCCTGGCCACCATGCGCTGACGAAGGCTGACGCGTCGTGAGGTGATCAAGATCGCAATTGATGCGATCGTCATGATTCCGAAACCACCGATCTGGATGAGGGCCAGAATGACGAGTTCGCCGAAGAGCGAAAAGACCGAAATATCGACCGTTGACAGCCCAGTGACCGTGACCGAAGACGTCGCAGTGAACAGGGCATCCGTGAAACTCAAACCTTGGGGTCCATCGATCGCAGCCGGTGTGAACAACAGAGCGGTGCCAACTGTGATGAATCCGAGATACGCAGTCAGGACGATACGTGCGGGGTTTTTCGCCCGGTTGAAGAAGTCCCGCAGAAACACCGTTGGTCACGCTACCCCTGCAGGGGACTGGGCGAAAGCAGAGTGAGTGGGCCGTAGGCGAGTACGGCGATCCGCCAAGACGGTGACACGAGCAATTCTCTGTCATAGGGTCCTTTTCATGCGAAGTTCCTTTGTGGTGGCAGGTCTGGCCGTCTTCAGTCTTCTTCTCTCATCATGCGGAGGCGATAGCACCGAATCAGGAGTCATTCCCGCAGACCGTCTCGATGCTGCACTGCTGACGGTGGACGACTTCGATGGTGGCTGGTCCGAGGATCGGCGGGCAGTCTTCACGTCACGTGCTGAGGGTCCACAAGCTTTCGACTCATCTGGATGGTGTCCCCGGGCTCGGAGGGACATTGGTGGTCTCGCCACGATCGATGAATTGTCCGGTGATTCGGGCGCTGCTGTCGAGTTCCAACACGAACGGCAGGACGCTCGCCGCATGTTCCATGGAATTTCTCAGCAGGTGTGGAGCAACGAGAACGTTCCTGCCTACTTCGATCTCATCTCGCGTGTGTTCGACGTGTGCTCGGGTGAAACGTGGAGCTCTGAGGCCGATCAGGAGGTAACGGTCACCTTGCTCGAGTCGCCGGATGTGGGTGACGAGTCATTGGCGGTGAATGTCGTCATTGCAACTCCGGGTCCTGACGGCAATTATCTCTGGTCGTCGCGCATCGTGATCGTTGTCATCGAATCGACGTTGATGATCATCCGGGACTTGGACGTGCAGCGATCGGGGAGTGATCCGCTCATGAGCAACAGCGAGTGGAGCGGACTCATCGAAACAGCAATGGGTCACTTCACCGATGCCGTTCGCATGACCTCAGCAGAAGGGGCCTTCCTCTCCCGTGATCCATTTTTTGCCGATGTAACCCCAGCCGTACCGATTAGATAACTGCACCTCATCTGAGTCATAGCAGTCCCAACGTGATGTGATCACATAATCGATCTCGCCATCGGCGTCGAAGCATTCAATGTAGTCATCGGACCATTCCTCGCGAGTCGTTTCGCCATCGACGAAGATGTCCGTACACGCCTTGTTTGCAGTCGAGCGACATCGGTCGAACGGTGCTTCTTCGATCGTCGACCAGGTGTTGCCGACGTATCCCCATCCGTAGTCATTGGACACCAATGTGCGACCATCCTTGCAGTCCCATGTGATGGGAAAGACGTATGTCTCCACACCATTGTCCAGACACAGGATCGCGTCCTCAATGGTGGGTGTTCCTGCTGTGTAGATGTCGTCGCAGTCTTCGAGGTCATCGACCGGGATCCCTTGCAACGAGTCCGTCAGTGCCGAGGACAGACCTGACTGTTCGTTGCGGTCCAGCAGTCCGTATACGGTTCCAGCTGCAGCGATGACGAGTCCGATTACTGCGAGCACAGAACTCATCATCCGAATGCGACGAGGTCTCGTGCCGAACCATAGAACGAGAGACAAAGTGATGACGAGCAGTGCGCTGATGGCCCACAAGCTGGGGGACAGAGCAAAGGGCAGTGCAGACACGGCGAGAGATCCAGCGAGCAGATCCGCGGGTAACAGTGGCGTGCTGGGAGCACCCTTGCGCATCTTGAGATGGTTGCGGAGTCGCACGATGGCGAGGAAGAGAGCGATTGGAGCAGCGACAGCGCCGGCGATGAGCCCGAATTGGGGGGAGACCTGCAGATCGAACAGTGCATCTGCAGAATCACCTGCTGCGTGAGACGCATCGGCCAGGTTGTAGACGAACACCAGCGAGGTCACGGCAGCACTGATGATGGCGCCGCTGTGACATGCGAGTGTGCGAGTGTGCGCCCGTTCACTTGCCAAAACGAGGCAGAAACCGATGGCAGACGTGACCAGGGTGATCACACCATCCCCATCGGTGCCGTTGACCGAGATGAACACGACGCGAACCCAGGGCATGAACGACGCGACGAATGAACATGCCAAACCGATGAGTGCAAGGCGGGTGGTGAGCGTCAGTCGCGGCCGGGGTACTGGCGGCGGCAGGGTGTCTTCGACCACCGAACCAGTCTGTCAGGGGAGGAGGCGGCCCGCTCGCTACAGTCGCTGATCGTGTCCGATGGCGTCATCCACAACTTCGACGAGAGCCAGTTCGCTGACACGGTCCTACATCTCATGTATGACGGAGCGTGGATCGAGATCGTTCCGGATGCGAACGCACCGTTGGATCAACTGAATGATCCGGGAATCTCGACGACGATTCATGTCATCAGCGGCTGCAATCCGGGGTACCGCGAGACTGACGAGGCAAACGCCCTCCGACACATACATATGGAGCAGTGTCTGCGAGAAGTGGGCGCCGACCCGCAATCGGCAATCGGCATGTCGCCAGATGGGTCCTGGGTGGAGCCGTCGTGGGCTGTCACGGGGCTGACTCGCGATCAGGCCTGTGCTGTGGGGCGGGAATTCGGCCAAGTGGCGGTGTTCGAGATCGACGCCCGTCGGATCCACGTCGTGCGGTGTATTGATTCCACCGCCGCATCCTCGAAGCCGTATCGGACTGGTTGTAGATCCAACCCTGAACGGGGCCCCGAGTCGTAGATCGCACCCCGGAGCATGAAAATTCGCACCAATAAGCACTCTTATAGTTAAACTCTTTAACTACATTGTTTAACTAATAGTTGAGGATCTCGGGTTCGGGAACTCACCGCGATCGAGAAGAGGGCAAGTCATGGTCCGTAAGAGTGTGTTCCGAAAAGACTGAGTGTTGCTTTCGTTGGCCGTTGTCGGCGCGACGCTGACCGGAGGAATCGTCAGCTATTCGATTGCAGTCGCCTCGCCGGCAGCGCCCACCGTGCGCTCTGAGATGGCCCCAGAAGGTCGACCACTCGACTGCAATTTCCCGACTCCTGATTTGGACTGGTACCGCCAGCAAGGGGATCGCATGTTGTCGAACGAGATGTTGCCGAACACAGTTTCGTTCCAGAGCGCCTCGAGTGGTTTGCGTCCGGCCGGAGATCCATGCGAGGACGACGGTGACGGTGACGGTGACGGTGGCGGGGACGGTGGCGGATCGTCATGTCTGTCAGATTTCGGCTTCGATCCCACCGACTACTGGGTGGTGCTCGAAGAACTCACCACGAACGATTACACAGCGGTCGACGTCTTTGCCGCGACCGATGGGTCACTGACAGCATTGTCCGGGACCGATATCGGCATGACGACTGGCTGCACTGTCTCGTATGAATGGGCCTTCGTCGAAACAGGAGATCCTGTGTCAGCACTGCTCAACTTTTGGGGGGCATCTGGGACAGGCGCCTCATCCCCACTTCTGGAGATCTCAGGCATGAGCGCCGACGGCATGAACTGGGGTGAGTTGTACGGCTTGTACATCTGCGGTGATCTCCTCGGTCTCAAGGTCAGCGACGGCACGGATGACTATTTCATCACCGCTCCGCCCTGTGGGGTCTACAATCTCTCTTCCCTTGCCTACACGGCCGGAGCGGGTTTCAAATTCGAGTACCTTGATCCGTGGAGTCGTGCCGAGGTCTACGACCAAAATCCGGATGAGCTCGCTACCGGTGGCCCCATCGTCGGTAGTTTCTCGGCTGTGGCCACTGTGAAACTGAATTCCCCGTTGACGATCACTTTCTACAAGACGGGCTTTTACACACTGGAAACTGGTCCGGACTGGAACGTCAACTGTGATGAGGTGGCGTTGGAGGAAGTTTTCAACTCACAATCACAGGCAGCTAATTCGACGTGGACTGAGCTGACTCCCTCAACGGACCGCATCTATTGCGTGACGGAGATTCCTACGTGATGAAGGGCGTCGCGCGCCACTGATCGATGTGATGAGTGGTGCGCGACACGGCAGGAATTCCTGTGTGAAAACCACGGCTGAACCCTGCCACACCCCATGCATATGGTCGATGGCATGCAACCGCCATCAGACCCCAGAGAACACGACAACATTTCCGCAGTCCCTCAGGGTGATCACATCGGCTTGATGGTCATGTGGCCGGATGGATCGATGTCCTGTGGCCGGGATGCAACCGAACTGCTTCGCAGCGAATGTGGTGGTTGGAATCCGAATTCGCTCACGGCACTTCGACGGGTCCTGGCTCAACGCTCAGGAATTGCACCACCGCGCCGCGGCGAGACGAATCGCAGATTTCTCGAACGACTCGCTGCGGCTGGCACGATCTCGATGTTCGACGTCGATCGGCACTTCCCTGAGTTCAACGAACCACCCTTCGACGATGCCGCCTAGGGGCAAATGCGCTCAAAATCGTGTTTCGTTGATTGCCATCTTGTGACGAACTACAGAAGGAACATCGATTCCAAGAACGTCCGCCAAACGCAAGAGGTAGATCTGCACATCTGCAATTTCGAGTGAGATCGCCTCGAGCTTTTCGGGAGACAGCGAACTGGCAAGCGATTCCTCTGCCGTGAGCCACTGCAATTCGGCTACGAGCTCACCGGCTTCTCCAGCGACGGCCATGGAGAGGTTCTTGGGGGTGTGGAACTGCTCCCAGTTGCGATTTGCTGCGAAGGCACGAAGTGCAAGTGTGAGTGACTTGAAGTCGGAATGATCAGTCGTCATGTTGTGTCTCTGATTGCGGGAGTCGTGTGCGAAAGTAGTCAGCAGTTGCCGGATCGGTGAACCAGACATAGCAGCCTTTCATGCCGCGGCTCATCAGCGTGCGGTATGTGTTGCGAATGATTTCATCGGCTTTCAACTGGGCGATGATCGGGTTCTCTTTGAGTTCCTTCTTGTACCCATGAAGCGACTTGTCGGTCTTGGCCCTGGCTGCTGGGACTGTTTCGAGTTCGTCGCCATTCACCACCAGATCAGGCCCGACGATTACTCCGACATAATCCAACTCAAGACCCTGACACGTGTGGATGCAGCCGACTTCATCGACTGAGCCTGGATCGATGATCCACGCCGACCCACCATAACTTTCCAGATTCCATTTCGCGGCAAAGCCGAATTCCGGAAAATCGATATCCGTGAGCTGGTTGTTCTTCTTGCTGACCCAATCCCAGCAGTATCCGGCGACGACCCGAGACTTGTTGTTGGACTGATTCTTGTCCTTGATGGCGGCGTGAAGTTCCGCTGGGTTGTCCATGATGCGGAATTCGAATCGATCATGGGAGAAATACGTTGCCTCGTCGGAGTGGACCCCGAGTGTGTCGTCCAACCAGGCCAGAAAGTCATCAGATCCTGCGCAACGGAACTGACTGTTGAGTTCGGCCTCGTTCACCTCGGCGCCGAGTTCACGGGCTAAGTCCTTGATGGCATCGATCTCTCCGATGTCTTTCCAGGTGACCTTTTGGGCTTCGTCGATGAAGAAAACAGTTGTCCGCGCCGCGCTGATCAGTTCCCGGATCTGATTCACGCCACCCTTGGCGTATTGCGAGCGGAGTTTTAGACGGTGGGCCTCATCGACGATCAGAACGTCGTATGTATCCGGGTCGAGATCGACATATGAGGCTGACCCACTGAAGAGATGGCGAATCTCGTAACCCGGCAATGCTCCTTTGAGCTTGGCCTCGTAGACCGCACGGGGTGCTTGATTGGGTGTGACGTATCGAGCGTTCATCTGCAGGGCGGACAGCCGTGACAAGGCATTGATCGCAATGACTGACTTTCCAGTTCCTGGACCACCCTTGATGATCAGAACCCGCTTGTCATCGACTTGCGACGAGGTTGCGGCATTGACGATCGATTCGAGAACCGTTTTTTGCTCATCGATCAGGACGAATTCGTCATATCCATGAAGCATCGATCCAACGGCATCAGCCAGTTGCTTCGATGGGCGAATCGGAGATCCGTCGATGCGATACAGGAGATCCGGATCACTGCCGACAGCAATTTTGGAACGAATGAGACTGCGGAGCGCTTCTGATTCTCCTTTGACGAACACTGGAGCCTTGCTCAGATCCTCGTCGTATCTCTCGTCGCACACGACGAGATTTGAGGGACAGTTGTGCAAGTACGCACACGCCGCAACGTGAACGCCATGGGAATAGACGTACTCGTTGTACTGCTGGAGATGGCTGGCGTAACTCCATGCTTGATACGACGGATGAGGTGCGGGTCGCTCTCGTCCGCCGATGAAGGTTGTGACATGCCCAGCGAGCTCGGAGAAATCGATGTCCGTCCATTGCTTCAATTCGACGATGACAACTGAGTCGGCCCCAGAGTGGTCACGCCCTGCAATGAGAAAATCGATGCGGAACCTTCGTCCGTTGAGACGATATTCCACGGCAACCGCTGCGTCCTGGGGAATCGTCGGATCGTGCATCACATGTGACATGGCATTGCCCAGGGAGTTCTTCCACGATTCGTACTCGTTGCGGGAAACATCGATGTGCAAATGACGTTTGACGGCTGCTCGGACGACATCTTCGATCGTCGGCGCATCACGGAGGAATTGGTCCTTG
>JAULYE010000133.1:0-2529 GCA_032118015.1 Ilumatobacteraceae bacterium
GTCATGAAAACAACACTTGACCAACTGGTGATGTCGTGAGCGACGTCGATTATCGCGGAGTCAACTACGCGAATTGGCAAGAGCGCGTACCGCTCCACGCCGCAAGTTCCGAGTACGGGTTGGATCTATTCCGTAGCGATCCGAACCACCTGTCAGACGTCGTTCGCTTCGATCTCCCCCGACTGGGTGAAATCTCCGGTCTCGATGTGGTGCATCTGCAGTGTCACATCGGCACCGACACGCTGTCGTTGGCGCGGCTCGGTGCACGGGTCACCGGCCTCGACTTCAGTGATGCGGCGATCGATGTGGCGCGCACCTTGTCGGCCCAAGCCGGTCCGCATGTCGACTATGTGGTGTCGGACCTCTATGACGCACCGAATGCTCTCGGCCGCTCACGGTTCGACAAGGTCTACACGGGAATCGGTGCGTTGTGTTGGCTGCCCGACATTCGCCGTTGGGCTCGGGTGGTGGCTGATTTGCTGCGGCCTGGTGGAGAGCTGTTCATCCGCGAGGGTCATCCGATGTTGTGGGCCGCCGATGATCCACGAGAGGACAGTCTGATCACGATCGAATACCCGTATTTCGAAACCGATGGGGTTCCGTTCAGCAGTAGCGAAACGTACGTCGAGCACGACGGTGCCATCACAGCAACCGACATCATCAGCTTCAATCACGGCCTGTCGGAAATCTTCAACGCATTGTGGGATGCGGGAATGCAGATCACGATGTTCGACGAGCACGACACGGTTCCGTGGAAGGCTCAAGGCGACCTGATGCACGAAGTTGGCGGCGGTGAGTATCGCTTGAAAGACCGCCCCGAACGCATGCCGATGAGCTACACGTTGCGCGCACATCTTCGGTGAGCGCCAAATAGAGACGCGAGAGCCTGGTCCGACATTCTCTTGTTACGGTGAGGGGATCGCTTGGATCCAAAGATGACATATCTGTGAGAATCCCAAAATCTGTCGAAACCTACTGGGCTACTGAGCCTGATGTTCTCGCCGAACAACTTGGTTCATCGAGACAAGGGTTGACCAACACTGAAGCCGAGTTGCGCCGAACACCCGTCGGTGAACGTCTGAGTATCCAGAGTCACTCAGATGTCAGTTTGCTCATGCGCCAGTTTCGAAGTCCGCTCGTTCTTCTTCTGCTTGCAGCCTCCGTAGTCTCGATGGCACTCGCAGAAAGAGTCGACTCTCTGATCATTCTTGCGATCGTGATTGCCAGTGGACTACTGGGGTTCGCTCAAGAACGCGGTGCAGTGCGTGCGATAGAGGCTCTGCGCCGAATGGTCACGGTCCACGTCGACATCATTCGTGACGGGCGTTTGGTCGAGATGAGAGTTGACGATGTGGTTTCGGGTGACGTGGTTCGACTCGATGCAGGTGACGTGATTCCAGGAGATTGCATCATCCTCGAATCGAATCGACTGACAGTCGATGAATCCGTGTTGACAGGTGAAGCATTTCCAGTTCGCAAGGAGCCTGGGCCTGTGGATCCAAATGCCACTCTTGGCGATCGTCTCAACTGTCTCTACCTCGGTAGCCACGTATCGAGTGGATCAGCGACAGCTCTCGTGGTTTTGGTCGGGCAGAGAACAGAGTTCGGCTCCATCGAACAGGAGGTCGCTCAGCGGCATCTTCCGACATCATTCGAGCGTGGAGTCACTGCGTACGGGTTGCTTCTGATCAAAGCCACCGCCGTCCTCGTCTTTGGTGTCTTTGCCTTGAATCTTTGGCTGGACCGAGGCGTCTCAGAGTCGGTGCTGTTCTCACTTGCACTAGCAGTGGGTCTCGCACCCCAGATGTTGCCAGCGATCGTCACTCTGAGTCTGTCGATTGGAGCAAGGGTTCTTGCGACGAAGAAAGTCGTCGTCAAACGACTCGATGCAATCGAAGACTTTGGAAGTGTCGATGTTCTGTGCACCGACAAGACGGGCACTCTCACGGAAGGAACGGTTCACGTTCACGATGCGATCGACATGAATTGTCACACAAGCAATGTCGTTCTCGAGCGAGCGTATTGGAATGCTCATTTGCAGGAAGGACACAGCAACCCGATCGATGACGCAATTTCCAACTTTGTCGGCCATGGAGTTGCGCTTCCGGTACGGCTGGCTGAGGTTCCGTTCGACTTCACGCGAAAGATCGTTTCCGTCGTTGTGAAGACCGAGGACGATCAGCTGTTGATCTGCAAGGGTGCAGTGGAGCAAGTCATGTCTCGCTGCACACGGGTTCTTGTCGACGGCAGAATCGAACCGATCCAGCAGCACGCTGCGACAGCACACCGATCGTTCCAGGAGCTGTCCTCTCAAGGTCTGCGTTTGCTGGGGGTCGCCGAAAAATCACTCCCTGTGAATTTCGTCGTCGAGGACATTTCCGAGGACGACCTGACTCTTCTCGGATTTGTCGCCTTTGTCGATCCGCCCAAAGAGGGAACTCGAGCAGCGATCGATCGCCTCCGGGAGTCCGGTGTCATCGTCAAGATCATCACTGGTGACAATCGAGAGATCACGAAGATAACCGCAGG
>JAULYE010000134.1:0-355 GCA_032118015.1 Ilumatobacteraceae bacterium
GTTGCAGATCAGCGATCGATCGAGGAGTTTTCGCGCGCCCTCGATGATTTCGACAGTGTCGTGCTCAATGCGGGCGTTTGGGCAGGTGGTCGCCTTGGGGTGATGGGTGATGAGGAGTGGTGGAGTGTTGTCGACACCAATCTTCGTGGAACATATGCAACGACTCGTGCAGTTCTGCCGCACATCACTTCGGGTCCTTCTGCTTCGTGATCTTTTCACTCCACTCAGCCGCGAGCTCGTTGCCGCGGGTTTCAAGCAACTGGATGCCAGCCGCGAGTGTCTCCGGTGGAGCCATCATGATCCTTGCCACGGTGCGCCTTACAAGGTCGCCGATCCGCACGCGCTCCTCCTTCGG
>JAULYE010000134.1:365-20735 GCA_032118015.1 Ilumatobacteraceae bacterium
CGGCAAATCTCTTGCCAAGGAGTTGGTTCGAGATCACATTCGCGTCAATGTGATTGCACCCGGATTTGTAGACACTGGTATGACAAGTGAACTCTCCGATCAGGGCCGCCGCAAGGTGATGAGCGAGATTCCACTCGGTCGAGCGGGCACCCCTGAAGAGATAGCTAAGGGTGTTGCTTTTCTGGTCTTCGACGGCACGTATATGACGGGAAGTATTCTCACCATCGATGGCGGATGGAGTACTCGGTGAAAACTGATCGTCGCGCCGAGATCGCTGAGCGAGCAGCGATCCTGTTCGATCAGCATGGATTCCATCAGACGACGATGGAGGACATTGCTGTCGAGGTCGGTTTGAAGAAGCCGACGCTCTATCACTATGTGCACAGCAAGGACGAGATTCTCTACCTCATTCACGAGGATTTCCTCGGACTACTCTTCGATGGCCAACGTGAGCGCGAGGCGCTGAATCTGCCCTGTGATGAAAAGGTTCGTCAATCAATGCGCGACATACTCCAGTTGATGGTGTCGCATCGAAGTCACGTACGCGTGTTCTTCGAGCACTACCGCGAGCTCTCAAGCCGGTATCAGGATCTGATCAAACCGAAGCGTGACGAGTATTTCCGGCTCATCGTTGGTTTCATTCGCGATGGTGTCGACGAAGGTCGCTACGGCGCTGTGGATCCCGAGTTGGCAGCCCTCGCAATGTTCGGCATGTGCAACTGGGCCTACACCTGGTTCAATGAGAATGGACCCGTATCTGCCGATGAGGTTGCAGACAATTTCTGGAGGTGGCTGACCTCGGGTATCGCAGCCGCTCCGTCATCGTCGGCATCCGTGTCGACTCAATCGTCGTAGGAGACGCCCATGTCCCCGATGCAGTTGCCGCGCACCTTCAATTTCGCGTCCGATGTCGTCGACGTCTGGGCCAAAGACCCTGAATTACTGGCGCTTGTTGCAGCCAAGGCTGACGGTTCAGTGCAGACGTTCAGCTATGCCAGGATTCGTGACCTCTCCCAAAAGCTGGCACGGATGCTCGAGCGGGCATCGGTCCGTCAAGGAGATCGCGTCATCGTGATGCTTCCACGGCGCTGGGAGTGGGTGGTGGCGATGATCACATGCGCTCGGATGGGGTGTGTCCCAGTTCCGTGCATCACGATGCTCACCGCATCCGATATCGCCTATCGAGTGAAACACTCCGGTGCACGAGCGGTGATCACAGAAGGTGGGCAAGTCGACAAATTCAGTGATTTGGACTCACTCGATGTCAAAGTTGCGGTCGACGACGTTCCTCCAGGTTGGCTCGACTTCCATGCACTGGCTGATGAGGCAGCGGAAGGGGCCGCTGCCGTTGTCGACATCGACGACCCCGCGATCATGTACTACACATCGGGATCAACCGGCGGTCCAAAGGGAGTCCTGCATGCATCTCGGGCGTTGTATGCGTGGCGCGTATCGGCAGAGCACTGGCTGACTGTGGGGACGGGTGACGTCATCTGGTGCACAGCAGATACGGGCTGGTCGAAGGCGGGAACGAGCATTCTCTACGGCCCATTCAGCCAGGGGGCTACAACTGTCCTCTACGACGGACCGTTCGAACCAGGCCGAAGGTTCGAGCTCATTCGAAGATTCGGAGCACATGTGTTTTGTGCGGCCGCAACGGAGTTGCGACGACTCATCCTGGAGCCGGCACCAGATGATCTGGGTGTATTGCGTCTAGCAGTCTCAGCCGGCGAAACCGTGAACCCGGAAGTCGTCGAGCGATGGAAGAAGTTGACAGGGATCGACGTTCTCGACGGCTACGGCCAGACCGAGACTCTGATGACCGTCACCAATTCACCCGGAATGAGCATCAAGCCCGGGTCGATGGGGCGAGCTCTACCAGGTGTGGAGATCGGCGTCTTGACTGCCGACGGTGTCGTGGAGGAAGCGTCATCGAGTGGACAACTCGTGGTCCGCATGCCCAATCCTCAGTTGATGATCGGTTACTCAGGTGAACCGGATCGAACTGAAGCCTGTTTCACACAGGTCAACGGTGTCCGGTGGTTCATGACGGGCGACAACGTCGAGATCGACGACGAGGGATACGTCTTCTATCTCGGTCGCAGTGACGACATCATCAACTCGTCGGGTTATCGCATCGGACCACAGGAAGTCGAGAACACTCTCGTGGCGCACCCCAAGGTGCAGGAGTGTGCCGTCGTTGCTCAGCCCGATCTCGATCGTGGAGAGATCGTGGTTGCGTTCGTCGTTCTGACACCAGGGGAGACTGCATCAGAAGCTCTGGTGAACGAACTCCAAACCTACGTCAAACAGCAAACTGCTCCGTACAAATACCCACGCCGTGTGATCTTCGTGGGTGATCTGCCCAAAACGGTCAGCGGGAAGATTCGACGCAATGAATTGCGCAAGCAGTTGACGCAAGACGCCAATGAGTGAGGAACTGCAATGATCGAGTATCCATTCGGCCCCAACGCACTGACGCCACTGCGCTTCCTCGAGCGTTCACGAACCGTGTATGCGCAACGAACTGCTTACAGCGGTCCGGAGATGAGTTACGACTACACAACATTCGGTGACCGAGTCGACCGTCTCGCTGGAGCGCTACGCGACCTCGGAATCTCAAGAGGTGATCGTGTGTCCGTTCTGGCTCCGAACACCTATGTTGCCCTCGAAGCTCATTTTGGAGTTCCTGGTGCCGGGGGTGTGCTGAACGCTCTGAACACTCGACTCGGAGCAAGTGAATTGCACTACATCATCGACCATGCCGGTTCGAAGGCGCTGATCGTCGATGCAGAGATGCTCGAACTTGGCCGCGAGGCAACTCGCGATCTCGATGTGCAACTCGTCGTTGCAGGAGGTGACGGCGATGAATACGAAGACATGCTCGACTCCGCCACACCTCATCGAGAAATCGTCGATGACGAGTGGTCGCTGATCTCACTGAACTACACGAGTGGAACGACAGGACGACCCAAAGGTGTCATGTATGCCCACCGAGGCGCCTATCTGCAGAGCATGGCGATGGTGACCCAGATGCGTCTCGACTCGGACATGGTCTTTTTGTGGACGTTGCCCATGTTCCACTGCAATGGCTGGTGCTTTCCGTGGGCGATCACGGCCGCGGGCGGACGACATGTCGGTCTGCGCAAAGTTGCCCCAGATGCCATGTGGACGGCGATGCGAGAGCACGGCGTGACGCACTTCAACGCTGCTCCGACTGTGCTGTCCGACCTTTCCCAGCACGAAGCAGCATCGGGCCCACGCCTGGTCGAGCCGGTCCGTGTGGCGACGGGGGGAGCTCCGCCATCGCCGCGTCTTCTTGCCGATCTCGCAGAGTTGAACATCGAGGTTGTCCATCTATATGGGCTCACAGAAACGTATGGTCCGGCGGCAATCTGTGAATGGCGCAACGAATGGAACGATCTATCTGTTCAGGATCAGGCTCGGCTGCGGGCTCGGCAAGGTGTCGGCAACATCGTGAGTGACAACGTTCGGGTCGTGGACTCCGCGGGACTGGATGTCCCGAATGACGGAGCGACCATTGGAGAGGTGGTACTACGTGGCGACAACGTCATGCTTGGCTACTACCGCGATCCGGAGGCCACTGCCACAGCAACAATCGACGGGTGGTTCCGGACAGGCGATCTCGGCGTGATGCACGCGGACGGCTATATCGAACTCAAGGATCGAGCCAAGGACGTGATCATTTCCGGTGGGGAGAACATTGCCTCGATCGAAGTCGAACAGGCCCTTGCCAGCCATCCTGATGTGTCCGAATGTGCTGTGGTAGCCGCACCTGATGAGCGGTGGGGCGAGGTGCCCGTGGCATTTGTGACCCTGCGATTGGGAAGTGCGGTGTCCGAGCAGGATCTCATCGATCACGTCAAGAGTCGGATCGCCCGATACAAGGCCCCACGTCGAGTTGTGTTCGGGCCTCTGCCGAAGACGTCGACAGGCAAGATCCAAAAGTTCGCCCTTCGCGAGAGTTTGGTCACTTCCCTTCCCAAGTAGGTCGAGTCCTACAATCGTTTATGTTGAAGAAGGCATTCATCTTTGTCCTCGTCCATACGGCCGTGTGGACGAGTCTGATCCTGGTCGTCCCCGGAAAGGATCGGCTCGACTACGACCTTCTCGGTGACGCAGCGACACCGTGGGTACGCCAGTTCATCGTCGCGCTTCTCGCAGTCCTCGCACTCCAGATCGTGTTCATCACACGGGAGAAGATGTGGGCAGACGTCGTGCGCGATCGTCCTCGATCGACACGGCAATGGATGTGGGTGCCATCGCTCCTGATCGCGGCTGTCGGAATCGCGGCTGTGGTCGGTTCAGGCATCAGTGGTGCTCCGCGGAGTTACTGGATCGGTATGTCGATCACGATGCTCCTCGTGGGACTCACCGAAGAGGTGACGTTTCGCGGCATTCTCATCGTGGGGGTTCGGCGCACGGGAGGCGGCGAAACGAAGGCATTGCTCGTGTCGTCAGTCTTGTTCGGTCTCTTCCACCTGCCGAATGGGCTTCTGGGTCAGGCCTGGAACACCACCATCCGACAGGTGATCGTCACGGGTGTCATCGGCGTGGCTTTCTACGCTTTGCGTCGAGCAAGCGGGACTTTGTTGGCCTGCATCGTGCTCCATGCTGCCTATGACTGGGCTGTGATTCAAGGCTCCTTCGCCTGAGAGGGCGCATATCTCGAGAACTTCTCCACTTGGATTCAGGTGCTGATGGGAACCAACATGGGATAGTCCAGAGTGTGGAGGTACCCGATGGCCGACAAAGTGACTCTCACCGAAGGCGATCGGGAGGCATTGAGAAACAAGTACCGGGTGGAGCGCGACAAGCGTCTTCGTCCCGATGGACCGGCACAATACATCGAGCCGACTGGCACATTCGCCTACCTCAACGACGATCCGTACACCCAGCGTGTCGAGCGCGAACCGTTGACCGATCATGTCGAGTTGCTTTTGCTGGGTGGCGGATTCGCTGGACTGTGCATCGGCGCCCGTTTGCGAGAGGCAGGATTCGATGACTTTCGCATCATCGAAGGCGGCGGAGACTTCGGAGGCGTGTGGTATTGGAACCGATATCCGGGCGCAATGTGCGACACCGCAGCGATGGTCTATCTGCCGCTTCTCGAAGAAACCAGCTACATGCCGACGAAGAAGTACGTTTTTGCCCCGGAGATCTGGAATCATGCGGTGCGTATTGCAAAGACGTATGACCTGTATGAAAAAGCGGTGTTCTCGACGCACGTGCGCAGATTGACATGGGACGAGGCGCGTTCGGTGTGGATTATCGAGACCGACCGTGGTGATCGGTTCACAGCACGGTGCGTAGCCACGGCGACGGGGCCGTTGAGTCGTCCGAAGCTTCCAGGAATCCCGGGCATCGAAGAATTCGAAGGCCATTCGTTCCATACGGCGCGTTGGGACTATGCGTTCACGGGGGGCACCTACGAAGGTGCACCGATGGAGAAACTGGCGGATCGGCGGGTTGCGGTCATCGGCACTGGCGCAACCGCCGTACAGTGCATTCCGCCTCTTGGCCGAGATGCCAAGGAGTTGTACGTGTTCCAGCGCACCCCGTCAGCCATCGATGAGCGCAACAACCACCCGATCGACCCCGAGTGGTTCGCGTCCTTGGGACCGGGATGGCAAAACAAGTGGTTACGGAACTTTCTCCTTATGCAATCCGGGGGGTTCGCCGATGAAGATCTCGTTCAGGACGGTTGGACCGATATCGCGAAACGCATTCGCGACCGCATGGTGGTGGCCATCGAAGCAGGCGCAGAGTTCACTCCGGAGACTTTTCGCAAAGCATATGAAGAGAGCGATGACGAAAAGATGGAAGAAATACGCCGTCGAGTCGACACGATCGTGAATGATCCGACGATCACAGACGGATTGAAGGCTTGGTATCGACAGTTGTGCAAGCGACCGTGTTTCCACGACGAGTACCTGCAGACCTTCAACCGCTCCAACGTGCACCTGGTGGATACGAACGGCAAAGGTGTCGAGCGGATCGATGCAACTGGTCTGTGGGTGAACGGGCAACACTTTGAAGTCGATTGCATCGTCTATGCATCGGGTTTCGAAGTCAATACTGAATACACACGGCGATCAGGGTTCGAAGTCATCGGTCGTGACGGTCTGACATTGACGGAGAAATGGTCCGACGGGATGCAGAGTCTTCATGGGATGCACGTCCATGGCTTTCCAAACCTGTTCATCATCGGGATGGCACAGGCGTCGAACTTCATCTCCAACGTGACGAGCAATTACACCGACATCGGATCGACATTGACGGCCATTCTCACTGAGAGCGAAACGCGTGGTGCACGAGAGATCGAATGCACTCTCACCGCAGAGCAAAATTGGGTGAGTCAGATAGAGAATGCACCAGTGCGACTCATCGGTGGGTCGGAATGCACGCCGGGCTATTACAACAATGAGGGACTTCCGCAGGAGCGTCGACACAAATTGAACGGCAGTGGGTACCCCCTCGGGGCTGCAGCATGGTTCGACTACATCGCCCAGTGGCGTACGTCGGGCGCATTCGAGGGTCTCGAATTCAGGTGACGTGAACCTCAGTTCGATGAGTTGTGGTGAACCGAGACTGTCTCAGCGCCCGCCCGTGCGCTGATAGAGACGAGTAGCCAGTGGAGCGAAGACGACGAGCAGCCCGACCGTCCAAATCGCCGTGTACAGGACGCTGTTGCGCATCGGCCAGGACGTCGGGTCCGGGGTCGAAGCTGGGATATTTCCGAAAAGGTCGCGGGTTGCTTGGGTGATTGCTGAAATCGGGTTCCACTCAGCGAAGGTTCGCAGCCCCATTGGGAGTGATTCAGCCGGAACGAACGTATTTGCGATGAAGGTCAAGGGGAACAGAACGATGAACGATGCATTGTTCACGACTTCGGGTGTGGGAACCAAGAGACCGATACACGCCATGACCCACGAGAAGGCATAGGCGAACAACAAGAGCATCGTGAATGCGAGTACCGCATCGACGACGGATCCGCGGATGCGCCAGCCAACGATGAGACCTGCAACCGACATCACCACCAGAGACAGAGCGTTGTAGATGACATCGCTCGCTGTGCGTCCCGCAACAACGGCAGAGCGCGACATGGGCAAAGATCGGAAACGGGAGATCAATCCCTTTTGGAGATCCTCGGCAAGACCTGCTCCGGTGAAGGTCGCGCCGAAGACGACGGTCTGTGCAAAGATGCCGGCGATCAAAAACTCGCGGTAATTGCCGTCTTCGATCTGAATCGAACCGCCGAAAACATAGGCGAAGAGAAGGACGAACATCAATGGCTGGACAAGAACGAAAGCCATCACGTCGGGAACTCGGCGAATTCTGATCACGTTGCGATGGGCGATCACAGAAGTGTCGCGCAGGGATTGGATGATGGCCCTCATGTCGTTGCCTCATGTCCGGTGAGAGTCATGAAAACGTCATCCAGTGTCGGGCGTCGCAATCCGATGTCGACGATCTCGATGTGATTCGACTCGAACGCTCGTAGGACCTCACGTAAGGCATCGACTCCACTGTCGACAGGTGCAGACAGTTCGTTCGTTTCGGCATGTGTGCGAATGGGTCCGGTGGCGACACGTTGCAGTAGGGACTCTGCCGCAGCCAAGTCATGATTGTTGCGAAGGTGAACGTCCACGTGCTCACCCCCAACTTGGAGTTTCAGTTGTTCGGCAGTACCTCGCGCAATGGATCGTCCATGATCGATGACGACGATCTCGTCGGCGAGCTGATCGGCCTCTTCGAGATATTGGGTGGTCAAGAGAACTGTCGTCCCGCGAGACACGCGTTCGCGAATCGTGTCCCACAATTCGGTTCTGCTGCGAGGGTCGAGTCCGGTGGTGGGCTCATCGAGAAACAGCACGAGGGGCTCCCCGATGAGCGCGCCTGCCAAATCGAGGCGCCTGCGCATGCCACCTGAGTACGTCTTGAGCGGCCGATCCGATGCATCCTGGAGCCGAAATTGTTCGAGGAGATCTGTGGTCCGACGTTGTGCCTCGCTTCGGGGTAGTCCGTAGAGTCGCCCCATCATGTAGAGGTTCTCGCGCGCAGTCAGGTGCTCGTCGACAGCGGCGTATTGCCCGGACAAGCCGATGCAACGCCGAACATCACGTGCTTGGTTCACGACATCGAGTCCAGCCACAGTCGCAGATCCTGCACTGGGAGTGAGCAAGGTGGTGAGGATCGACACCGCGGTCGTCTTGCCGGCACCATTGGGGCCGAGAAGTCCGAGAACAGTGCCTCCTTCGACGTCCAGATCGAGCCCGTCGAGGGCTCTGACATCCCCAAAGGTTTTGACGAGGCCCCTGGCCCTCACAGAGGTGTCGGGAGAGGAAATCGAAGTCATGGAGGGAAGACGTTACCTCTCCGAGATATCGGTTGACTTCGCACCCCTGTCTTTCCAACGCCTCTGGATGAGGTGTATTGCCAATCCCACGATCAAGAGCGACGTACCGCCCATGACGAGAGGCGGTGGCAGACAAGCTGCCAGAACGAGGCATCCAGCCAGGCCGATGGAAGTGGTGATTCGCTGATGAAAGCGCAAAGGCAAAGTGAGAGCCGAAGCATTGGTAATGGCGTAGTAGACGAGAACACCGACACCGGAAAGAGCGATCGCACTGCGCAACTCGAACACGATGACGATCCCGATGGCGGCCGCCGCGACGGTGACCTCAGCGCGAACGGGCAGTGAACGTCGAGAGTCGATGTGCGCAAAGACCGATGGCATGTCTCCACGTCGTGCCATGGCCAATGTTGTTCGTGAAACTCCTGGAAGGAGGTTCAACAACGCGCCGAGAGCTGCGATTGCTGCGCCGATCCGAACGAGAGGAGCAAGGGCATTCAGCCTGCTGAGTTCGACGAGATTTTGAAGGGGGCTGACCGAGGTCGCCAATTGGGACGGGGGCATGGAAGCGAGAAGTGTGATGGCGAGAACGACATAGATGAACAGGACTCCTGAAAGTGCGATCAGGATTGCCCGGGGGATCGTCCGCTCGGGGTCGCGGACTTCCTCACTCAATGTCGCAATTCGTGCGTAACCGGCAAAGGCAAAAAACAGGAGGCCGGCTGATTGAAGGACGTCGTAGGTGCGTCGGACAAAAGATCGATCATCGTCGAAACCGATCCAGGACATGGCGCCAGCCGTACCGGTATCGGAGATGGTCCAGGCAGACACGATCACCAGAGTGAGAACGACAGCGGAGATTGTGAGGAGCACCTTCGTCACCGTCACCGTTCGCTGCAAACCCCCGAGGTTGACAGATGTGATCGCAAGGATCGAAATGATCGCCACGATTTTGGCGTGCTCGGGAACGAGATATACGCCGACCGTCGAAGCCATCGCCGCGCAGGAGGCTGTCTTACCGGCGACGAATCCCCATCCTGCGAGAAAACCCCATGTCGGACCCAGCCGTTCGCGACCGTAGACATAGGTTCCACCGGATTCCGGGTACATGACCGCCAGACGTGCTGACGACAGGGCATTGCTGCAGGCAACAACAGCTGCAATGGCAAGTCCGAGGATCAGAAGGTTTCCGGAGGATCGAGATGCCGGTGACCAGACTGAATACACCCCAGCGCCGATCATCGAACCGATGCCGATGACGACGGCGTCGGAAACTTGAAGATGTCGCACCATGATGTCTGGGGACGAAGTGATGTCTGGGGACGAAGTCACCGGAACAAACTCGATCGTCAGACGGGCTTTGCGGTCAAATTGAGATGGATCGCCTTGCCAACGGCCTCTGCGCGACCCTTCACATTGAGTTTGCGATAGATCGATGTTGTGTCGTCTCGAATTGTCGACACACTGAACGCGAGCGACTGGGCGATCTGAGCATTGGTGGCGCCGTCTGCCAGAAGTTTCAAAACTTGGCACTCACGCGGCGTCAACCCGATCGAGTTGTCGATTTTCGCTGGGGTGCTGATCAGCCTCTGCAATCGATCCAATCGTCGAAGGGAACGGACATCGTTCAACCCGCGCGCAACGGGGAGAGCGCGAGAGGCGAACTCACGAGCGGCTCGATCGTCGCCGATGGCGTGGTGCAGTTCCGCGAGCCAACCGCTCACCGGACCATCGATGCACCATGCGTTGCTGTCGACGGCAACGTGGTCGGACCAAGGAGCCAAAATGTCGATCAAGCCACGTATGAGATCTTCGGCAGGGAGCAGAACTGCCACCATCGACATTCGAGTCGCCAACACGAGGTAGCTCGCCTCTGGATCGATTTGACGCAGAGCCCGCCGAGCTTGGCGTTCGGCTGTGGCTAGATCCCCCTCGAGTGCGTGGGCCAGAGCTGATGATGCGCGACCGATCGGATTGGCAATCCCTGGATGATCCTCGGAGAACTGGAAATGGCGAATGAGATCGATGTCACCGGAATCGAAGGCGCGCTGTCCGGCAAAGACGATGTCGGCGCCGAACCACCCAGGAGAGCCAATGCTCTCCCCGGCTTCGCGTGCGAGACGACGCGATCGGTCGACTTCATCGTCATCTTGGTCGAGAAGGGCAGCGCCAGCAGAGAGACAGTACGCTCGCCACAGCAATCGAGGATTGCCGTCTCGCTCAGCCACCCACCGGGCAACCGCGAGTGCGTGATCGAACAACGGTCGGTCTCCCGACTCGAGTGCATCCACGGCCAGACAGACTGCCGCCTCGACTTGCTGAGAAGGATTACGAAGTTTCTGCGTCAGGTTCAGCGCCTCATTAGAGATCTCTCGGCGTCGAGTCAGGAAGTGTGGAGCCCGGTGGGTCGATCGCCAGGCGATGAGGGCAAGCACTCGGACATCATCGGAACATGAACCAGAAGCCGCAAACGCGTCATCAGCGATCGCTTGGGCGACTCCCGGCCGAGTGATCCAGGCGAGCTGATGTCCGTCTTTGTCCGAGAGCGGAACACGCATTTCGACCAGCGCACGTGCTGCACTTACTGCCACGCGGTCATCGGAGTTCAAGTCCATCTCGTCGGCACGTTGAAGCAGTCGCGATGAACGCGTATCCCCGGCGTACCAATCGACCGGCAGCGCGTATTGCACAGCGGCTCGAGCGACAAGAGATGCATCTCCTGCCAGATCACCGAGCGACGCAGCACGAGCAAGGAATCCACGAGCTGTTGAGACGTCTCCCAGTCCATCGGATGCGAGAGCGAGATCACACAATCGCTGCCCCTGTTCGGAGAGATTGTTCGACATGTCGAGATCGTTGGCCAAACTCAAGAGCTCGAATGCCGATCGGTAGTCACCGAGAAGCAAACTCATCCGACCACCGTGATCGGCCATCTGCACCATCTCTTCTGACTCGACCATGGTGCCTGCTGCACGCGCGTGTCGGACTGCATCACGTAATCGGTCTGGGCCTGCAGCAAACAGATGGCGAGCAACTGCCGCATTGATTCGTGCAATGTCCTCTGCAGGAAGGTCGGAGACCAGTCGGAGTCTGGTCATGTCGTCGACCAGTCCGTTCTCACCGATCACTCCAGCCTTTTGAGCAAGTTCGAGTGCCTCTTCAGCCTTGACGGAATGGACTCCTGCGAAGCGTGCGATCCCAGCCGGCGACAGATCCTCGGCCACGAGACCGATCGCGACCAGTTTCTGCCACCATTCATCAGAAAGGGATTCCAGATGTTGCCCACCCTGCATACGAGCAATGGTAAGGCACGACAGCGAATTTCCCCTCCGCGAACAATCCTGCGAACTGGAGGTGAAGACGCCGAAGTAATTGCCTGATCGGGCAACCACCCGTCGCAGTTCTGCCTGATCAGGCAGATCCTTCAGAACGCCATCACCAGAGCGCGGGATCTCGACGATCTGGTGGATCACGATGATGATTGTTCGCGAAGATCAGGGCGTATCGCAGGGAGCGAGAGACGGAATGTTCCGCCACATTCCGAGAGTTCCCTGAGAGGCTGGTCGCCGACTCGTGATTGCAAGATTCGAGTCGGCGACCAGCAACATTGAGATGCAGGTTCATAGGCGAGGGACGTTCTCTCTGCAGACGGTGCTTGACCTGAGGCCCCAACATTCTCTGTTCAGATCTTCGACCTCTGTTCAGATTTTCGACACGGGGACGACGGCAGTTTCGCCGTGATCGGCGATATCGACGGCCCAACCAAGGCGGGACTCAACCTCATTGCACATCGCTTCGGCTGCCGGTGGTTCACCGTGGACGATGTAGGTCATCTGTGGAGGTCGTTCCATCTGCGAGATCCATTCGATGAGTTCGTTACGGTCGGCATGAGCAGAGAGTGATTGGATGTGCCGAATCGAGCAATGAACATCGACGAACTCACCGAAGATGCGCACAGAGGGGGCTCCGTCTGCCAAGAGCTGGCCGCGGGTGCCAGCAGCTTGATGGCCAACGAAGACGACAGTGCTCTCGGGTTGCGGTAGTACCTGTCGAAGATGATGAAGGACGCGGCCTCCGGTAGCCATACCACTTGCGGACAATACGATCATCGGCCCGGAGGTGCGAGTCAGCTCCATTGACTCCTCGACGGATGATGTGAAATAGACACCTTCGCTGATTCTCCGGCACTCATCACTCGTCAAGCGATGTTCACTCGAATACTCGAGCATGATCTCCGTTGCGTCGATCGCCATCGGACTGTTGAGGTAGATCGGCACATCGGGAATCTTGCCGCTCCAGCGCAACTCGGCAAGGAGATGAAGGATCGTTTGGGTGCGACCAACAGCGAATGAAGGAATGAGCAAGATGCCGCCGCGGTCGAGAGTGTCCCTGGCAATTGCGGCCAGCTCCTCGGATGGGTCCGTCGGTGCATGTAAGCGGTCACCGTAGGTCGACTCGAGGACGAGCATGTCCGCTGTGGGTGGGGGTGAGGGCGACTTCATGATCGGGTCATTTGAGCGTCCGACATCCCCGCTGAAGAGCACCGATGATTCTCCGTCGCTGATGCGTACGCAACTTGCACCCAAGATGTGGCCGACGCGACTGAACGATGCAGTCAGATCTTCGGTGACGGGGAACTCATGATCAAACATGCGTGTCTGGAGGAGGTCGATAGCAGCTTGCGCGTCGTCGATGGTGAACAGAGGCAGCGCCGGGTCATGACGGCTACTCCGGTGTTTGTTCGCGTAGTAGGCCTCTTCCTCCTGGAGCATCGCTGAGTCCCGCAACAGCAATTCACACAGATCCTTTGTCGCGCGGGTACACCAGATCGGGCCGCAAAAGCCGTTACGGACGAGCGCAGGCAGATATCCGCTGTGATCGATGTGAGCATGAGTCAGAACGACCGCATCGATTTCGGAGGGCTCGACTGGGAAGGGCTCCCAGTTTCGTCGTCGGAGGGCTCGATTTCCTTGGAATTGACCGCAGTCGACCAGGATCTTGGATCGATCCGTTCGAATGTGGAAGCGCGATCCTGTGACCGTGCCGGCAGCTCCCCAAAATGTGATTTCCATGGTTGCAGTCAACCGACAATGGCGCCTGTTTCACTGGCTGAATCGCGTCCGACGCCGAGTGCTGCTCTGTGCCACGATGGGATCGTGATGACTGAACGACCGTCGACAGAGAGCCATCGAACGATCTCGGCCGTGGTAGCCATGGCTGCAGCCACGGCAGTGGTCATGGGTATGACCTCATGTTCCGCTGAACAAGACTCTTCGATTCAGGAACCTTCAGAGGTGACGGTCTCCGATATGGCGTCGCCGACCGATCCTGCGCCAACCTCTCCGCCGACAAGTTCTGCTGACAAGGACATCCCTGAGGCCGGTTCGCCTCCCAGCGAAGTGGTCAACATCTTTGTCGATGTTGCAGACGGCGTCGTTCAAGAGGCAGCGGTACCGCTCGGAACTCCGGTGAACATTCGCGTTCGCAGTTCCGCGGAAGACGAATTCCACCTCCATGGATACGACTTGGAATTGCGTGGCACGGATGTGCTGTTCACGTTCACGGCTGATCGCCTGGGCAATTTTCTTCTGGAAGGTCACGATTCGGGACAGCGTCTCTTGACCTTGACCGTGTTCGAGGACTGAGAGATGTCGGCTTTGAATCTCGGTGAGATGCTCGACGATCTCGCCTCTTTGGTGAACTGTGAATCGCCTTCCCGTGACATCGATGCTTTGCGGCGAAGTGCGGAAACTCTTGCATCGATCATCGAACGCAGGCTTGGCACACGACCGGCATTGGTCGATTCCCCGGCCGGACCTCATGTGCATTGGAAGGGTGGTGATCAGGCGCGTGTGCTGTTGATTGGACACCACGACACTGTGTTTCCATTCGGCACACTCGGGGACCGTCCGTTTCGTGTCGAAGATGGCAAGGCGTTCGGTCCAGGAGTCTTCGATATGAAGGCTGGACTCATTCAGGCGATCCACGCTCTCGCAGCCCTGGACGATCGTTCCGGTGTCGAGCTCCTGGTTTCTGCCGACGAAGAAGTGGGCTCGGCGGCGTCCAAAGAACTGATCATCGAGCGCGCGAAAGTGTGTGGGGCGGTTCTTGTCCTCGAACCGAGTGCTGATGGCGGCGCATTGAAAACCGCGCGCAAAGGAACAGGGACCTATGAAGTCCTCGTTCATGGTCGTGCCGCTCACGCGGGTTTGGAGCCGGAAAAAGGTGTGAATGCGCTCGTGGAGGTGGCGACCCAAGTTCTCCGCATTGCAACTTTGGGCGATCCCGAGCGGGGTACCACGGTGACGCCAACGGTCGCAACGGTCGGAACCGCCGACAATGTCGTGCCTGCATTGGGCCGTGTTCTGGTCGATGTACGTGCAGAAGATCCACGTGAGAGCGAGCGCGTCGACGCAGCGATGAAGAGTCTCGAGGCAGATCTCTCACAAGCGCGGATCGAAATTCGTGGTGGATTCAACCGGCCGCCCATGCCCTCGAGTGCCTCAGAAGAGCTGTTCGCTATTGCATCTGACGTGGCCGAGGAAATCGGTCTCGGACTTCTTGGTGGTGTCGCAGTTGGCGGAGGGTCCGACGGTAATTTCACCGCAGATGCAGGTGTCGCAACTCTCGACGGACTTGGTGCTGTCGGTGGGGGAGCGCACGCGGATCACGAGTGGGTCGACGTGGGATCGATGGTGAACCGAGTGCGTCTGCTCACTGGACTGGTGTCACGACTGAGTGGATCACCCCAGTTCGATCGCTGACGACGTCAGAACAACTCGTTGTTTGAACGGATAGTTATCAGGATTCGAGTTCGAGGAGACCGTGTCCAGGTCCCAGAGTCCCCGCAGATCGATAGACGTCGAGCTTGGCTCGTGTGTCCTCGATGTCAAGATTGCGCATCGTCAATTGTCCGATTCGGTCCATTGGACCAAAGGCCTGGTCTTCGACTCGTTCCATGCTCAGCCGCTCGGGCGCATAGGTCAGATGTGGACCAGTGGTATCGAGAATCGTGTAATCGTCGCCACGACGTAGGCGCAAGACCACCTCACCAGTGATCGCAGAGCCAACCCAGCGCATGATCGGTTCACGCAGCATCAGACTCTGGGGGTCGAACCATCGTCCTTCATATAGCAAGCGACCGACCCGCCGGCCCATCGACCGATAGTTGTCGAGCGTGTCTTCATTGTGGATTGCTGACACCAGTCGCTCATAGGCGATGTGGAGCAGGGCCAGACCTGGAGCTTCATATATTCCGCGGCTCTTGGCTTCGATGATTCTGTTCTCGATCTGATCGCTCATACCCAGTCCGTGGCGACCTCCGATGAGGTTGGCCTCGACGACGAGAGCAACTTGATCTGTGAATTCGGTGCCGTTGATGGCGACGGGCCAGCCCTCGTGAAAACGAATGGAAACCGTTTCGGCCTCGATGGCGACATCTTCTCGGTAGTGCGCGACGCCCATGATCGGCTCGACGATGTCCATCGACGCCGAGAGCTCCTCAAGAAGTTTGGCTTCGTGTGTCGCACCCCAGATATTGGCGTCGGTGCTGTAGGCCTTTTCCGAGCTTGCGCGGTACGGCAGGTTGTGAGATGTCAAAAAGGCACTCATCTCCGTTCGCCCACCGAGTTCGGCTACGAAGGTTTCGTCCAACCATGGCTTGTAGACGCGCAATTCAGAGTTGACGAGCAAGCCGTATCGATAGAAGCGTTCGATGTCGTTGCCCTTGTAGGTCGAGCCATCTCCCCAGATGTCGACACCGTCGTCATGCATGGCACGCACGAGCAACGTTCCAGTGACAGCACGCCCCAATGGGGTGGTGTTGAAATAGGTCTTTCCTGCCGTGGAGATGTGGAACGCACCGCACTGAAGGGCAATGAGACCTTCGCGAACGAGTTCGGATCTGCAGTCCACCAGGCGTGCGACCTCGGCGCCGTACACCCGAGCGCGGTCGGGAATGCCGGCAAGGTCGGGTTCATCGGGTTGGCCGAGATCAGCGGTGTAGCAATATGGGATGGCCCCCTTCTCGCGCATCCACGCCACTGCAGCTGATGTGTCGAGCCCGCCAGAAAATGCAATACCGACTCGCTCGCCGATGGGTAGGGAGGTCAGCACCTTTGCAGCCATGCGTCCCGACGCTATCGGTCGACCATCGGGGACTCGTGAATCGTCCACCGGGTCTGGATCTGCATAGATTCGGCTATCGATGAACCTCGACGGCGGCATCCACTCGATCCCGGTACCCGATGCTTCGGGTCAGATGTGGCTGTGTGGCAAACATGCAATCGGTCCTGACCCACAAGAGATTCTCGACAGAGTCGGAGTCGATCATGTGGTCTGTCTCGTGGAACGCTTTGAGATCCACGAGCGGTATCCCGCTTATGCGGATTGGCTCGAGACGTCTGGGCGTGCGACATGGTTCCCGATCGCTGATCTCGATTTTGGCAAAGTGGACGATGTCGCCGAATTGGTCGACTCGGTCGTTGAGATGTTGCGTGTCGGCCAATCCCTGATCGTCCACTGCGGAGCGGGGATCGGGCGGGCTGGAACCCTCGCGGTCGCAGTGTGCCTCAGGAGTGGCATGGACCTCGACACCGCTCTTGAACATGTCCGTCTCCATCGCCCTGGAGCAGGACCGGAAGTGGGATCTCAGACGGATTTCGTGCGGGAATGGTCGAGAGTTGTCGCCGGCCGAACCCTCTGACTTTCCGGCATCGACTCTCTATGCAACTGAGCGAGATCTGACCAAGAAGGCTGCCGCACTCAATAGCGCAGCAGCGATGGCCAATGCTCCCGTGACAACAGCGGCCCCTGGTGAACTATGGCGATCCACGAATGCAGACGCGACCAACACCAATGTGGAGGCACCCGATACGGCAGGGATCCAGGCTCGCCCCGTATACGACCACACTGCAGTGACGAGCATCGGACCGGTCACGAGGATCGCCACAAGAGCGAGAACTGGGGGAGCCCACCGCTGGTCATCGAGCCAGAAAACCGGACGACCGATGATGTGTGACGAAATACCCACGCTCGCAAGGGCTGCGGTCAGCCCGGACCAGCCAAGGAAGATCGTGCGACTCCAACCAGAGGTCAGCCGCATCGGAGTGGCGCGGTGCTCGATTCGGGGCGGGGGGAGTGTTCCGTCCATTCACCCGAACCTACCTCCGTGATTGGTCGCAGATAGGTTGCCGGTGTGGTGAATAGAGCCCCGCATGCCCAGAAGTTGTCGTTTTTCTTTCCCATGTGGAACGAAGAGGAGTACATCTCGAGAACTCTCAGCGCAGCACGTGAAGCAGGGGAATCCTTGATCATTGCTGGCGAGATCGCCGATTACGAGATCATCATCATCGATGATGCTTCGACGGATGAAACAGGACGGCTTGCCGATGAGGCAGCAGCCGGCGACGTTCGTGTGAGAGTGGTTCATCACCCTGTGAACCGCAAATTGGGAGGATCGATCAAAACCGGGTTCGCCGAGGCGCGTGGCGATCTGGTCCTCTACACCGATGCCGATCTGCCCTTCGACATGCATGAACTGGAAAAGGCGTGTCGGCTTCTGCGCCAGTACGAAGCGGACATCGTCAGCGCGTACCGTTTCGATCGCACGGGAGAGGGCTATATCCGGACCGTGTATTCGTTCCTCTACAACGTTCTGGTGCGGGTTTTCTTCGGAGTGCGAGTGCGCGACGTCAATTTTGCCTTCAAACTCGTGCGGGCGAGTCTCTTCGAACACGTGTCTCTCAAGAGCGAGGGATCATTCATCGACGCTGAACTCATCATTCGAGCCCAAAAACTCGGCTTCTCGGTCGTGCAGTTCGGAGTGGACTATTTCCCGCGGACTCGAGGCGTGTCCACCTTGTCCTCACCTTCGGTGATCGTGAAGATCCTCCGTGAAATGCGGGAACTACGTCACGAATTGCGTTCGATTCGAGCCGTCGTGACATCTGGGTCCTGACGGAAGAGGATCCAGGTCGGAGGATAAACTCCTCTCGTGCATCATCAGTCGTTGCCTCCGAGGCGGCAGCCACCGGTCGGTCGGTTGGGACCGCAGGGACCGAGTGGATCTCGCGGCCCGATGGGTCGGCGAGGACCTCGTCGCCGTCGAGGTTCGGCACGTGGGCGTCCGACCAACCCGTGGATTCCCACCCTGGCAGCCGGGACCATTCTCGTGGCCGTCGTCATGGTTGGTGTCGGAGCTTCGGATGGAGACGAGAGTGCATCTCCAGATGATTCGACATTCGTGACGACGACGCTGAACGCCCAGGTGGTCACGGGAGAGACGTATCGACCTGTGCCCAAGTTGCCCTTGACTCAGACCTACGGTCGTGGAGCAGTGGGTCCCGAAGTGAAGATGTTCCAGGATCGCCTGATCGAACTCGGATTCGATCCTGGTGTCGCCGATGGTGCCTTCGGGGGACGGACCCAACAGGCCATCTGGGCATTCGAAAAACTCATCATGGGTACGAAGTTCGACGAGGTCACCGGCAAGGTGACCAAAGAGATGTGGAGTCGGATGCAGGACCCTCTTCTCATCTTGCCCCGCCGGCCCAACGCCACTCCGAATCACACCGAGGTGTATCTCCCCCAGCAAGTTCTCATCGTCTTCCACGATGACAGTCCTGTTCTCATCACGCACATCTCATCGGGAGACGGCATGCAGTGGTGTGAAGAAGTGACCATCTCGCCGGGTGAGATCGGCAACGAAGGTGGCAAGACAGCGATCAAAAAAGGAATCTGTGGTGTGTCGTTCACTCCTGGAGGAGTGTTCGAGTACTACCGCCTCGTGCTCGGGCGACGCGAAAGCCAGCTCGGCGGTATGTACAACCCCGTGTACTTCAACAAGGGAATCGCCGTACACGGCGCCAAGGAAGTGCCGACATTTCCGGCATCCCATGGATGCATCCGGCTTCCGATGCACGTCTCGGATTACTACCAGACCCTGGTGACAAAAGGCGATCAAGTCTTCGTCTTCGATGGCGTGAAGGAGCCCGAGCAATACGGCGAGCAGTCGCCTGTGTGGAACTGGACCGACCCCAACTACAAGTCATCGACGACGACATCTACGTCGTCAGCACCGTCCGTGTCGTCAACGACGAAACCGCCGACGACTCCTGCGCCGACTCCAGCTCCGACGCCCGCACCGCCGCCAGTCGAAACGACGACGACCGTTCCAGGCGACTGAGAGGGTGGCTCAGGTCAGCCGAGAGAGTCGAGGACCCGGTTCAGTTCGTCGACTTCTGATTCCTGGCCGGTGATCATCGACTGAGCCATCTTGCGCACATCGGCATTTGAAGCGTTGTCGACAGCGAATTCGGCCATGTGGATTCCACCGAGGTGATGTTCGATCATCAACGTCGCAAAGATGCGTGCCGCATCCGGACCGGACGCCCGGGCGAATTCATCGAGCTCTTCTTGTGAAGCGAGGCCGTCCATCTCGTCGATCGGCATCGAATGGCCCATCCATCCCATGCCGAAGCCGGTGTCGTTGACTTCACTGGCTCGGAAGGATCTCAAGAACTGGATCATGCGTCCTGTCTCGATTTGCTGCGACAGCAGAATCTCCTCAGCGATGAGCAACAGTCGCGGGTGGGGATTGGCGGTCTTGGTGAGGTAGTGAAATGCCATGTCGACTGCCTGATCGTGGTGGTACCGCATGTCCTGGAGGAATCCCTCATCGACCGCGTTGTGAGCGGGTCGGGCGTTGGTGTCACCTATGTAGTAGCCAATGCCCCCACCGAGGATCAGCATTGAGAGACCGAGGGCCAAGAAGTTGAGCGGGTTCTGCCACCACGGCCGGACTTCGATGTTGTCGTCATCGGACGACTCAGTTCGGGCCGTTGTCGTTTCCGTTTTCACGATGGGGCGGTCTGTCATGGGTTCAGCGTGCCACAATCAGAACCGAGTGCCAATGCACCACTGGGTGACATCAGTTGACGACTGCGTCAGTTGATCAAATCTCCAGAAACGACGGTCAATTCCCGCTCTCCTGT
>JAULYE010000135.1:0-4050 GCA_032118015.1 Ilumatobacteraceae bacterium
CATGTTGAGCCCATTCGCGGTCACTGCGAACGCCGTCGCCGGTGCAGTAGTCGTCGCAAGCGTCTGATTGAACGTGAGTTCGATTACGTTGCCAGCAGCCAGGACTGCTGCAGAAGTCAACTTGGGTACAAGCGATGCCGTGTTCGTGACCGTTATTCCCTGGAACGACTGAGCATCGTTACCGACTGTTCCTTGAATCGCAGCGTTGGTCGCGCTTGCATTGTCGACGGTGGGTGCTGCGTACGACACTGTCACTGCGGTCGAGGCCTCGACCCCGTTCTGGAGTGTCAGGAGCACAGTCAGCGTGGATGGGCGTGTCACCCCTAAGACAGGATTTATTGTCCCTGACCCAGTGGTCACTGTAAATGCTGATGGGTCTGGCATGACGGTCGCCAACGCAATGTTGTACGTCAATTGGATCGTGTTCCCTGCAGCTTGCAAAGTTGGCGGAGTCGATGCCAGCAGTGCTGGCACCAAACTTTGCGTGCCGGTGGAAACCACAGAGAAGGTCGCAACATCCTCACCAAGAGTGTTCTGCAGTGCGAAGTTGTTGGTGCTGTTGTCGATCGTTGGAGCGGTGTACGCGACTTTTGGTGCCTTGTTCGAGTCGAGAACTCCGGCGAGAGTCAGGGTGATCACGCGCGCGCTCGTTCGTTCGACGGAACTGACCGGCACGTCGACTGTCTGCACGGTCGGAGCTGCGTATGTACCGGTCGTGACCTTGAACTGCTCCTTGGGCGCGATGTTCGGGTGGAGATCTTGAGTAAAGGTCAGCGTGACTCTCGTACCGTCAGCGCTGACGGCGATTGCGCTCTGAGCTGGAGCGGCCGGGGCAACCGCCAAGACTCGTTGCGGCTCGATGATGATCGTCAAGGTGGACGCGAGAACTGTGACTGCAGCAACGACCCTCAGGAGCCTGGCTGAGTTCCACAGCGATGACCGAACCCGTTGATGCCGTTGCTCAGCACCCAACGAACCACATCGGTCGCGAAGTGATTTCAGTACTGCTTGAACGATGGGTAGACACGAACACCGACCCATTCGTGTTTGAACGATGCCCTTCAACACAAATGTCCTCACCTCAGGACATCGAGCTCACCTCAATACCCCAACTGTTACTTACATTCAATCGAATTTTGATCGAGTGTAGGAGGAACATTTCTCCGTAGACAACCTCGAGCAGGACGTTTGTCCTCAAGGGTTGCAGAATCGGTCGCCTTCTCGAAGAATCAGGTCTTCAGGTGAGATGTCGTCCTCTCCGTGAGGAATACTTGGTCGAGTCCTCCGGTCCGGACCTCTTGCCCGAGGGAATACTCCACTCACAGGAAAATCCAATTTCCCCGAGGTCGAACGTGGGGTCCATCAGATGAGTCGAATCACAAGGCACGAGCACATGAATGATGCGTCCGAAATGCGGTCAAGAATTCTCGACGCGGCAATTGCCCAGATCGAGGCTGAAGGCGAGCGGTCCTTGAGACTTCGCAGCATCGCAGCTGCGGTCCAACTCTCAGAACCCACTCTTTACCATTATTTCCGCAACAGAGAGGAACTCCTCGTTGCGTCTCAGGCGCAACGAATTCGCGCCAATTTGGCCCTGACCATCGACCTGTTCATCGCAGCAGTCCGGGAATGCACCTCTCGCGAGGAGTTTCTCGGGGCCCTGAACGGCGTCTACCAGTATTCCTACAACGAGGAGCGGGCCGCGATTCGAGCAGTTCGTGCCGAAATCGTGGGAAATGCATATCAGCGCAGCAGTTTGCGCCAGGCGGTCAGGGAGGCCTTGGACGAGGCTCTCGCTGATGCCATTACAACCTTGGATTTTGCTCAGCAGCAAGGGTGGCTGCGGCCGGGCATCGACACGACCGCCTTTGGAATGTTCAATCTTTCCCTGATCAGCAGCCTCATTTACCCTGAAATATATGGGGATAGCACTGTCCTGGAGAATTGGAAGAAAATTGCTTTTGAGGCCGTGACCGCCCTGGTCATGAAGGATTGAGTTCTTGTCCAGGCGGTAGGGATTCAGGCCTGTCGAACACTCGACCCTCGCTCACCCTTCACGGTCTTCAAGGGTGTCCGGCAGGGGCAATAAAGTTGCTAAATATCACTTCTAGATAGACCATTTAAGCAATTTGATCCGTCTGAGTGTGATCAATAACCCGAATCCATTGCCCAGAGATCCTTCATGCGACCTGTGGCCCAGCGCAGCGAGTGCTCAAAAAGATGTGACGGTCGTCTCGTATTGCGGGCTCGGGGTACGATCAATACGTGCGTGTCAATGAGTCGACTCCTCCGCTGGCGCGGTCAGAGGGATTGTCGAAGGGCAGCCGCAGTCGATCCCGACAGACCCCTCACCCGACTGCGACCGTGCTTCTCAACACAGCCGTCGACCTTCTCGACGAAATCGCGATCGACGGATTGACGATTGCCAAAGTCTTGGAGACTTCCGGCGTGTCGTACGGTTCGCTTTACCACCACTACGCCGACATCTCCGACCTCATCGAACACGCTGTCGTCTTTCGTTACACCCGCAATTTGTTGGAATCACTCGCAGCTATCCGGTCACTACTCGACTCTCGCGACGCTGCCGACTTTCGATACCGGGCAGAACAGCTCATCGAAGCCTCCATCAGTCCCGAACGTCGACAAAACCGACTCGAAAGAGTCGAAGTCCTCGGTGCGCTTCACGGTCGACCTCGCCTGGTCTCCCGCCTTGCCCAAGCACAACAGGACATCACGAACGAACAGGCGGAAATCTTCACTGAGTTCCGAAGGAGAGGCTGGATCCGAAGCGACGCTGACCCCGTCGCTCTTTCAGCTTTCACTCAAGCAATGATCGTTGGGCGCATAGTCGATGACATCACCGAGCATCCGCTGGATGCAGGTCGGTGGTTCGATGTTGCCATCCGTGCATTTCGAGCCGTGCTGTTTCCTGACTGAACACAACGTTTCCGGTCTGATCACGTCTTCGACTGGTCGAGTGCGGCCAGCACCACATGCGCAATGTCATCGATGGCATCGAGCTGAGCGGTCGTGAGTCGGTCGACGAAAAGTTGTCGCACGGTTGCAGCATGCCCCGGTGCAGCGGCCTCGATCTTGCGCCGTCCAGCAGCGGTGATGACCACGAAGGCTCCCCGCCGGTCGGAGTTGCACTTCTCCTTGACCACTAGACCACGGTTTGACATCCGCGCCACTTGATGCGAGACACGGGATTTCTCCCACCCCAGCACTTCGGCGAGTTCGAACAGTCGCATCCGTCCGTCTGGCTGCTCAGTGAGGGCAACCATCACGATCTCGGCCTGTTCGGCGTCGGCATTGCCGGTGGTTCAAAACGGCGTGGTGCGATCGGCTTGTACCACCTCGCCTGGCAGCTCGACACGATCGATGAACTCGCCTCTGCCCGCAGTGCTCTGATCGACGCGAACGCATACACCGGCGAATCGAGTCATGGTGCGACGAAGAGCATCTATGGCGCCGACCCTGACGGCAACGAATTCGAGTTGATGTGGATGCTTCCGCGAGACGAATGGGGGCCGTACGAGAACGCCGCGCCGATCGACTTTCTCGATCTCGCTGGTGACGTGCGTCGATGGAGCGGCGTTCGAACAGCCGGACAGATCGTGCCCGTCGACAATCACAGTCGTTCGTGAGTGGCCACGTCTCGCTTGACAACGACGACAATCGTTACGTCAGGTTCGCAAACATGGAGCTTTCACAAGCATCCTTTCCTGGATTCAGTGAACCAAGGTTTTCAAGCAGTGTTCTGAATTCGGAGCATCGTGGAAGACGTGTCTTCACGTCCGGTACTGTCCTAGCGATTCATGGGTAGACATCCCGCACGCTCACGCCGAGAGGTCATCGACGTTGCACTCGAACTCGTCGAGCGCAACGGTCTGGAAGCACTGACACTGCGCGACCTCGGTGCTGCTCTCGGCGTTGGCCACACCAGCGTTTACACCCATTTCAAGGACAAGCAATCTCTGATTGATGCACTCGTGGCTCACGCCGCCACCGATGTGGTGGCGCGGAGCGTGCCCGAGGAGGCAGGACCCC
>JAULYE010000136.1:0-13167 GCA_032118015.1 Ilumatobacteraceae bacterium
CACTGGACAAGGCGATCGAGTTCGGTATCGACCTGATCGGTGGCTGCCCTCATCTCGAGGCAGATGGGGCTTCGATGATCGAACACGTGTTGGCGACCGCACGGCATGCAGGTCTCGGTCTCGATCTGCATGTCGATGAGACTGTGGATCCTGACATGCTGACAATCGAAAGCTTGTGTCGATCGATTCTCGAGCAGGGATTCGAATTACCTGTGACGGCGAGTCATTGCGTGAGCCTTGCGATGCAATCTCTCGAAACGCAAGTTCGGCTTGCTTCCATGATCGCTGCCGCAAACGTTCGAGTCGTAGCGCTGCCTCAAACGAATTTGTTCCTTCAGGGACGAGCGACTCCTCAGGCGATGCCACGGGCGATTGCGCCGTTGAAGGTTCTTGCTGACCATGGCGTGCGCATTGCCGCTGGCGGTGACAATGCCCAAGACCCTTTCAATCCCATGGGTCGAAACGATCCCTTGGAAGCGGCATCTCTTTTGGTGGTTGCGTCGCATCTCGATCCTCGAGATGCTCTGCAAGCCGTTTCGTCAGACACCTTGTTGCATGGCAGCAAACGATCGGACCTCATTGGTCGACCTGCAGATTTCCTTGCTATCGATGCTCTCAATGTCCGTCAGGCTCTGGCGAATGCTCCTGCAACGCGAGCCACGATTCGCCGAGGTCAAGTGATAGCACGCACCACAGTCAGTACGCAGATTCGTTCCCCGCAGGAGTCGCGATGACAGCGGTGCTACATTTTGACTGGTCAGCGGAGATGCGACACATCGTCAGGTGAGCAAGACGGAGAGGATCAAGACATGAAAGTCGGAGCATTCTTTTTCGGTGGCGTCGAAATGAACGACGCCGGAGCTGGAGCGCCGGCGCCTCTCGATCGGCGGTACTCGAATGAGGAGATGTGGAAGGCCACGCAGGATTACGTGCACTCTGCGATCGAAGCAGACCGACTCGGCTATGAATCCTTTTGGACGACTGAGCACCATTTCCAGTACGAGGGCTATGAGGTCATTCCGAATGGGTTGCTGATTTCGGCCTGGATTGCGGCGCAGACTCGCAACATTAAATTGGGTGCGATGTTCAACGTCGTTCCTCAGTGGAACCCTCTTCGACTGGCGGAGGATTTCGCCACACTGCACAATCTCTCCGGAGGACGAGGAGTTCTCGGAGTGGGGCGCGGAACCGTCCCTCGTGAAGTTCTCCACCTCAATGAAAAAGGTGTCTCGATTGGCTCTCATGACAATCCAGAGAAATCAGCTGACGACACGTTGAACCGAGAAGTTTTCGAGGAGTCGATGGAGATCATTCGACGTGCGCTGTCGAACGAGACGTTCTCTTTCTCGGGGAAGCATTTCCAGATACCGCTGGAGGGCATTCCAGATCGAGGGAGCACCGTTCAAAGTCTCACACTGATTCCCCGTCCGATTTATCCTTTCGAGATTTGGCAGGCGGTCACCAGTCCACCGACTTTGGACTATGTAGCTCAAGTTGGGCACTCTGCCGTTTTTTGGAATCAGCACTACTCATTCATCAAGAGGTTCTGGGATTCCTATGCAGAAAAGGCACAAGTCGCTTTCGGGCAGGAACCGGAACCAGGACACAAGCGCATGTTGGTCGTTTCAATGCGTGTCGAAGACTCCTATGAGCGTGCAGTGGAAACTGCGACGCCGGGACACGACGAATTCTGGAAATTCCTCGGCCCATACGGCTGGAGTCGCGGGTACATGGGAGAGGACGGCAAGCCAGCCAAGCCAGGACTGATTCCAAGCCTTCAGGAGTCCATCGACAACAAAACGATTCTTCTCGGAACACCAGAGATGGTCGCGGAAGGTATTCAGTTCTACAAAGATCTGTTGGGGATGGAGTACGTCACAATCTTTCCGCACATGATCGGAGACCCCTACAAAAAGGCCGATGAGCAGATGGACCGCTTCATGAACGAGGTCATGCCACTGGTCAGGTGACTCCCGGCCAGATCCGATTGTGCTCGGCAACTTGCTTGAGCAGCGACGCTTCATCGGTCATGATTCCGTGGACTCCTGTTTCGATCAAGTCCTGCATGATGGCCGGATCGTCGACGGTCCATACGTGTACAGGTAGACCCTGTCTTTGAGCTCTCTCCATTCTGCGGGATGTCACAATTCTCAGACCTGACTGGGATATGGGCACTTGCATGCATGAGGGTCCAGGTCGGTTCCAGCCGAGAACCCAGGATGCAACCTCGGATGGACTTGCGCTCGTACACACACGCACCCCGAGCGTGGAGCGGATGCGTTCCAGGCGACGATGAGAAAAGGAGCCAACGCACACTCGGTCGAGAGAATCCGACTGTCGGAGGAAGTCGATCAGAGGCTCGACGCACGAATCGGATTTCGCGTCCATATTGAACATGGCATATGGCAGTTCTTCGAAGAGATCTTTCAGGAGCGGTATCGGTTCGACTCCAGAGATCCGGACTTCTTGCAATTCGGCAACTGTCATCTCGGCAATGTCTCGATCGACTCCACACGTTCTCAACAACTTCGAATCGTGAAAGGCGACGAGAACCCCATCTTTGGTGATCTGAACATCGGTCTCGAGATATCGGTAGCCGAGATCACTTGCTGCTTTGAAAGCCGCTAGCGAATTCTCCGCCAAATGCTTCGATCCTCCACGATGTGCGAAAGTGAGGAACGCGTCCTCGCTGTGTGGTTCGAGATACGGGTGTCTGTGTCGTAGATCCATGCCCAATCCGAACAGTACTCGCTCGATGTGCCACGGAGTACCGACATGACAGTTCCGTCGGCACCGAACCAAGGCGTACGATGTCCTCCATGTTGCAGAGCGTTTCGTCGTCTCGAATCACTGGTGAGCCTGTTCCTGTCCCGATAGCTGGGGCGATGTCTTCGAGATCGAGTCGAACGATTCGTGTCCTATGTCCCTATGACGGTGCGCTCGTCGGGGTTGTCGAACAATGTGATGCCCAAGATGTTGTACGCGCAGTCGAATCTGCCAGATTGGCACTTCGACGCGGCCTACCGGCGTGGAAGCGTGCCGAAATCCTCGATCGTGCAGCAGCAGTTCTCACCTTGCAAAAGGAAGACTTTGCCCAACTGATCTGTGAGGAGAGCGCCAAGCCGATCCGAACTGCACGCGTGGAAGTAGATCGCGCAATCAGCACGCTCCAGTTCTCGGCCTCCCAAGCACGGACGTCCACTGGTGAGGTCGTACCACTCGATGCTTCGATCAGCGGAGAAGGAAAGCTCGGTTTCACACTCCGTGTTCCCATTGGCGTGGTCGGCGCCATCGCCCCCTTCAATTTCCCGTTGAACCTCGTCGTGCACAAGGTCGGACCAGCAATTGCTGCTGGTTGTCCCATCGTTCTCAAACCTGCAAGTCAAACTCCGCTGACTTCAGTGGCATTGGCAACGATGCTGATCGAGGAGTGTGGTTTACCTCCCGATTGGATCCATGTCGTGCCCGGGCCAGGCGGGGAAATCGGAAACGCAATCGTGGATCATCCCGATATTGCTCTCGTATCGTTCACTGGTTCACCTGAGGTGGGATGGGGAATTCGAAGTCGAGCGCCGAAGAAGCGAGTCGGATTGGAACTTGGAAACAACGCTCCCGTGATCATCGAACCTGACGGTGACTGGCAAATGGCTGCCACCAAAATCCGGACAGCGGGATTCAGCCACGCCGGTCAGTCGTGTATCTCCACTCAGCGCATCTATGTTCACTCGTCGCTCGTTGGCCAATTCACTGATGCCCTCGTACGAGAAGTGCTCAAGATCTCGGTTGGAGATCCGCGGTCCGAGGAGACCGAGGTGTCATCGCTCATCTCTGTTGCGGAGCGCCAACGTGTTGTCGCTTGGATCGAAGAGGCAGTTCAGCAGGGAGCGAAGGTTGTGTGTGGGAGCACGATTGGAGATGACGGAACTCTGGCTCCAACCGTTGTGGCGGGTGTCAACAATGAGATGAAGATCTCCCGTTGTGAGGTTTTCGGCCCCCTCGTCGTCGTCGTTGCGTATGAGACGCTGTCCGAGGCTCTGGCCCTCGCAAACGATTCCGCTTTCGGGTTGCAAGCAGGGATTTTCACGTCACGACTCGACACTGCACTGGCGGCGATTCGAGAGCTCGATTTCGGTGGCATCATTGTCAATGACGTGCCGACGTATCGAGCTGATCAGCAACCATATGGTGGCCTCAGAGACAGTGGGAACACTCGAGAAGGCCCGGCCTACTCAGTGCGAGAGATGACGGAAATCAGAATGGTCGTCCTCAATTCCTGAATGGATCGCATCGATGTCCAACTCGGATTGGATCGATTTGGATTTGATCAAATGGTGCGTCCGGCACCCTTCCAGTACTCGTCTTTGAGGATTCGCTTGTACAGCTTTCCAGTGGGGTGGCGAGGGAGCTCTGGCCGAAAATCCACCGACCGCGGACATTTGATATCTGCGAGTTGCGACCGGCAGTAGGCAATAAGTTCGCGTTCGAGTTCTTTGGCATCCTGTGCGCTCGCCGGCATCACAGCTGGCTGGACGACAGCTTTGACCTCTTCACCGAAATCGTCGTTCGGCACCCCGAATACAGCGACATCAATGACCTTGGGATGCGTCACAAGCGCGTTCTCAGCCTCCTGAGGATAGATGTTCACTCCTCCGGAGATGATCATGTACGCCTTGCGATCCGTCAAGTACAAGAATCCATCGCTGTCGAGATAGCCGACGTCACCGAGAGTGCTCCACCCCTTGGGGTGGCGGGAACCCTTCGTCTTATCGGGGTCGTTGTGGTATTGGAATTCAGCACCTCCTTCGAAGTAGATCGTGCCACTCTCGTAGTTCGCCAGTTCCTCACCATCGTCGCCGACGATGTGCAAAGTGCAGCCGATTGGCATGCCAACGGTGCCTTCGTGACCGAGCCACATGTCGCTGTTGCAATAGACAAAGCCATTGCCCTCAGTTCCGGCGTAGTACTCATGGATGATGGGACCAAACCAATCGATCATCTGCTTCTTGACGGGAATCGGACAGGGTGCAGCTGCATGAATCACCGCTTGCAGCGACGAGACGTCGTACTTGGATCGAATATCCGCGTCGAGTTTCAAGAGTCGAACGAACATGGTCGGAACGACCTGGCTGTGTGTGACCTTGTGGTCTCGCACCGCGGCGAGATACTCCTGAGGATCGAAATGTTCCATCACAACTGCTGTGCTTCCCACACTTTGGGCAGCCATCGTGAAGCGCAGCGGAGCAGCGTGATACATCGGGGCTGGGCTGAGGTAGACACTCTCATCGGTGAAGCCGAAGAGCATGCCCAGCATGGGAGCCACTGCGGTTGACGTCTCATCGAGAAGTTGTTCGACGAAAGGCTTGGTGATTCCTTTGGGCTGTCCAGTCGTTCCAGAGGAATAAAGCATGTCGAATCCCGCAACACGATTGGGGAGCGCCTCGGCCGGTTGAGCTTCGACAGCGGCCTCATAGCTCTCATAGCCGGGAATGGTTCCATCGAGCATCAGTCGCAGTCCGACATTCGGAGTGTCCGCAACGATTTCAGCGGCTTGGTCGGCCTTGTACTTCGATGTGATGAAGGCCTTGGCCCCACAGTCGTTGATGATGTAGGAAAGCTCCTGGCTCGTGAGACGAGACGATGCAGCGGTGTACACCAAACCTGCAAAATGGCATCCCCAGAGAACTTCCAAATACCGGTCGTGGTTCTCCATGCACAGAGCAACGTGATCTCCGGGCTGAAAGCCGATACTGCGCAAAAGTTGCGAGAGACGGTTCGCTGAGTCGTTCAACTCCTTGAACGACTGGGTGAAGCCGGATCCCGTCATCACCAGGGCTGTCTTGTCAGGCGTCGATTGTGCGTGAACTCCGATGTGCATGTCGGAAAGAGTAGTGCGACTACCCTCACCCTCGTGGAGTCGTCGGGCGCTGATCGGTTGCTGTTCCTGCAGGAGTTCGAGGGTCTTTTGCGAGGTGGAACGGACATCGCGTTGGATGAAGCGATGTTGCTGATCTCGGCCACGATCTCCGGGGGACTCGATGTCGTCGACTATCTCGTTCGCATCGACGAGCTGGCCTCACACGTCGCCTCGCCGACGATGGAAGGCATTGCTCGCCACCTCTTCGCTGCCCAAGGGGGTTTTCGGGGCAACGAGGCGGACTATTACGAACCAGCAAATTCCTATCTCGACCAGGTCATTGATCGCAGACTCGGGATCCCGATCTCGCTCTCTGTGCTGATGATCGCAGTCGGGCGTCGATTAGGCGTGCCGATGTGTGGGGTCGGCATGCCCGGGCACTTCTTGGTCGGGAGTCATGCACCTGTCGGGAAGGTCCCGTCAATCCTCATCGACCCATTCCATTGCGGAGCAGTACTCGATGTCGACGATTGCAGATCGCTGTTCACGTCGGTGACCGGTAATGCTGCAGGATTCGATGAGAGATTCCTTGCGTGTTTGCATCCGATGGCTGTTCTCGAGCGAGTCACGAACAACCTGAAATCGATCTATCTGGCCGCTGCCCGCCCCGACGCTCTCCGATGGGTCATGGCGTTACGCGCGCGGTTTCCCGGCTTGGCAAAGACCGAGCGTGATGAGTTCTTCAGAATGATGGCCCCACTCAATTAGGTCCAGGCGTGTCGCCGACGGAGAAGATTCGATCCGACTGTTCTTTTAGGTTTTGTGGCAGTCCTTCGCCGCACGTCCCCAACGCTGCAGCACGCAGTCAGCGGCGGGGTACTTGGCACAATGGAGCACATGATCGACAGAGACCTCAAGCAGGGACTTGGCCAGATGATGCACGGAGTCCAGGTCGTCGGATGCGCCGATGAGACATCAGATCCACCTGTGCAACGGGCCTACACAAGTCATTGGGTCAGTCAAGTGTCCTTCGAGGAGCCGATCGTGATGGTGTCGATCTCTCCCCGACATGATTCCTTCCCGATCATCGATCGGACAGGTCTCTTGTCCGTGTCGATTCTTGCGGGTGACCAGATAGCTCAAGGTCAGTACTTCTCGTATCCAGGTCGCAAGTTCCAATACATCGCGCCGGAGTATCTCGAGACGTGGGTAGACGGTCTTCCGATCGTCACCCAGTGCATTGCCGCTCTCAGGTGCAAGATCGAAAGCCGAATCGTTCTCCAGGACCATCACCTCCTCTTGGCACGTGTGACCGATGTCAAACCCATCCGTCTGCGCGAAGCACCATTGCTCTATTCAAGTCGTCTGGGTTGGCGAATCGGATCGGAAAAGGCCCGTGAACCGGGTACCTCGATTCGCGACGAGTTGCTCGAACGATTGGCGGCAGCCGGTTTGGGATCCGACGTCGATGGAAATGACGAGACCGACGAGTGATGTTCCCTCCGGACCAGAGACTCCTGCTTCCAACTGAGGGTGAACAATTCACAGTGGCCGTTCGGGACAAAGTCAGTCTTCCGATGACGACTCCATCAGACCTGGCGGGCTAATTTCTGCTGTGCCTGGTGGTGTGTGTCCACACATCTGCTCGGGCGCCCATAAGGAGTCTTCTTCGCGAAGACAACAATTTCGGAAAATGCGCGATATCGAGACGCAAGGAGTTTGTGATGGCAACTTTGACTCAGGCAGTTGGAGCAGACGAACAGCAGGTCGCCGAAGCGATCGATCAACTGTTGAAGGAATTCCCGCCCACATCCACGGATGCGACGTCCTTTCTCGGAGCGCAATTCGACAAAGGTCTGGCTTGGGTTCATTTCGAGATCGGACATGGTGGACTCGGTTTGAATCCGAAGTTGCAGCGAATGATCAACGAAAAGTTGTCTGCAGCAGGCGCACCGAATCCGGTTGCGCGCAACCCGATCGGTCACGGCATGTGCGGCCCGACGGTCGCTGTATGGGGTAGCAAGGATCAAAAGAGCCGTTATCTCCGACCTCTTTTCACTGGTGAGGAGGTCTGGTGCCAGTTGTTCTCCGAGCCTGGGTCGGGATCGGACTTTGCAGGGCTGTCCGCAAAGGGTGTGAAGGATGGCGAAGAATGGATCGTCAACGGTCAGAAGGTCTGGACAACACTTGCTCACCTTTCGCGCTGGGGACTGCTGATCGTTCGTACTGACCCCGAAGCTGTGAAACATGCCGGACTGACGGCATTCGTCGTCGACATGCAGGCACCTGGAGTCGAAGTCCGCCCGCTCTACCAGATCACTGGTGAGGCGGAATTCAATGAGGTCTATTTCACTGATGTTCGAATTCCTCACGATGAGATGCTCGGCAACGTCGGAGACGGATGGCGTGTTTCCTTGACCACCCTCATGAACGAGCGAGTCTCCATCGGAGGAGCCATTCCCCCCAAGGGTTCAGGTCCGATCCGAGATGCTCTCAAGGTCTGGAAAGATCTGGCTGCCGATGAACGTGATGCCTCGACGAAGGATGAACTCGTCCAGTTGTGGATTCGCGCGGAATTGCTTCGCTTGACGAATATTCGGGCATCGCAGATGCGAAAAATGGGAGATCCGGGTCCTGAGGGCTCCATCGCCAAGCTTGCGATGGCCGAACTGCACAAGGATGTCTATTCATTCACGGTGTCCCTCATGGGAGCTGAGGGAATGCTTTTCCCGAGCGGATACGAAATGTCTCGCCCGGAATCGGCAATGGGATCGGAAAATCCCCAGAAGGCTTTCCTACGGAGTCGAGCGAATTCGATCGAAGGTGGAACCAGCGAAGTGATGCGCAACATTCTCGGAGAGCGCGTGCTGGGACTGCCCGGGGACGTTCGCGTCGATCGCGAAATCGCCTGGAGCAAAGTTCCTCGGAACTGATTCGGTTCAAGTCCCGCTGCGAAGCAGAAGTCCCAGAAACATCGCTGCGACGGAGAACACCAGTCCGAGTGCTCCTCCCAGAGCCAATGCAATCTTCGTCCGTCCGATTGCGTGGACTGCAGCTGCGATCCCTGCGGCGACTGCACTCGTGACGTGAACTATTGCGGTCATCGAATACGACCAATCTGCAGTGTCGATGTCGACTGCCATCAGGCTCCATATTCCAGTGGCGAAGACGACTGCAAAGCTCGGCCACGCAACCTTTGAAAAGGCCCGGGCAATCGTTTTCGTACTGTCGGGGTGCGATCGCCGTACAGCAGGAATGATTCCAGCCAGCGCGATTTGTCCGCCGACCCATATCGATGCAGCCAAGACATGCAAGAAGATTCGGAATGTGTCGAGAGACGGGGAGAGCATCTGTCTACTTTCGTGTGATTCGAAGAGATTCGAGAACGTCACTGGCCGACAGGGATCGGTCGTCGATACTCGGCCTGTGCAACATCGAACCTCCAGTCAGGACGGTGATGGATCGATCGATCGCAGTCTGAAGCTCTCGTAGGCGCCGCGGAGGTGGAAAGTATTCATCTTCGGTGGTGATCCTGACTTCTTCTACACCCTGCTTGGGCGCCAGTCGCGAGGTGACCTCATCAACCAGTTCTTCCGGTGCTGATGCTCCAGCTGTGACACCAACGGTGCCTTGAAGATCGTCTGGCAACTCATCGGCCTGATTGATGCGATGGACCCTGACGCAACCTGCTTCTCGAGCCAACCTTTCAAGCGCCCGCGTGTTGGAAGAATTCGCTGAACCAATGACAACGATCGCATCACAACGTGGCGCCATTGTCATGAGAGCGGATTGCCGGTTGGTCGTCGCGAAACACAAATCGCTGCGCCCAGGAGCCCAAACATCAGGAAATCTCTCTTTGACGCGCACGGCCACGTCCGACCAATCTCGATGGGACAAAGTTGTCTGAGCCAGAAGTGCCACCGGTTGGGAAAAGGTTGGAAGGGCGTCGACTTCTTCGATCGATTCGACTCGTGTGATCGAATCAGGAGCGACTGCCATGGTTCCGACAGCCTCTTCATGTCCTTCATGACCCACATAGACGATACGAAAGCCCTTACCCGCACGAACTTTGACCTCATGATGGACCTTCGTGACGAGTGGACACACTGAATCGACAACGACAGAACCTCGTTCACGGGCTGCCGCGACGACTGCAGGAGCTGAGCCATGTGCCGACAACATGATCGGTCTTCCTAGGGGAACCTCGGAAATGTCGTCGACGAAAATGACTCCGAGTTGTTGGAATCGCTCCACGACCAATTTGTTGTGCACGATCTCGTGATAGCAGTACACAGGTGGCTCATGGCTGCGCACCATCCAGGCGAGAGCCTTGATCGCCATCTCTACGCCAGCACAAAACCCCCGTGGTGCCGCTAGGAGCACACGGTCGACGTTCACCTCGATAACGATACTGTCGTTCCTCGGTCACCCGTCCCGCCGAGTCGATGTAGGCACGCCTGTAGCCTGAGACCATGCGCGTCAAGGACACGGCCCCCGTGGTCGTATCGGTCACACCAGGTTCGGTGGCCGAGCGGTTCGGCGTTCAGGCCTCTGATGAGATCAGCACTGTGAACGGAATCGTTCCCCGCGATGTCATCGAGTGGCGTGTGCTCACCGATGGATCAACGGTGGAACTCGAAATCCGACGCGGTGGACTGACGATCGATGTGAGCATCGAAAAGAATGAAGGCGAGCCCTTGGGGGCTGACATTTCAAGTGCGGTTTTCGATCGTGTGCGGACCTGCGACAACCACTGCCCGTTCTGCTTCATTTATCAATTGCCGACGGGAATGCGCAAGAGCCTGTACCTGAAGGACGACGACTATCGCCTCAGTTTCCTTTACGGGAATTTCACCACCCTGACTCGATTCACTGAGGCTGATCTCGAGCGGGTATTGGATGAAGGTCTTTCCCCCCTGAATGTGAGTATTCATTCGACCGACCCGGTGGTCCGGACAGAACTCCTTCGTAACCGTCGGGGAGCAGTCAGTCTCCGTTGGCTGCGCGAGTTGCTCGACAATGGCGTCAAGGTCAACGGGCAGATCGTCGTGTGCCCGGGCATCAATGACGGATACGAGCTCACTCGTACTTTGATCGGGGTTCTCGATGAATATCCGGAGCTGCACAGCGTCGCTGTCGTCCCACTCGGTGTGAGCCAATTCAATCCCGAGTCGACGATGCGAGAGCACACCATTGAAGAAGCAGAACGAGTCATCGACATCGTCGAGGAATGGCAGGTCGTTTTTCGTTCTGCTCTTGGTCGAACACTCGTCTTTGCAGCCGATGAGTACTACTTGATGGCCGACCGACCATTCCCAGAAGCGGCGCATTACGACGGCTTCCATCTGCATGAAGACGGTATTGGGATGGCCCGAACGTTCGAAATGGAGTTCCACGGACACAAGGACACCTCCACTGGCACCGAAAGTGGATTCTTCGCTTGGGTCGATGGCGCCCCAGCAGATGGTTATCGAGCCATCAGAAATCCTGCCGCAGACACGGGTCTTCGCAACGGTGTTCCCCAAGTGCACAACGTCACTCTTCGACGTCGAACACCCGCATCCGATGTGGAGAAGGTTCCGGCGCCGATCGGCATCCTCACAGGCGAGTACGGTGCTCGGGTTCTCGAACCACTCATCGCAAACCTTCGCCGATCTGATGTCCGCATCATCCCCGTGAAGAATTCATTCTTCGGTGGCAATATCGCAGTCACCGGGCTCATGGTCGCGCAGGACATCATTACGGCCCTCGAAGCCGAACCTGTAGCCCACAGGTATTTGCTCCCAGATGTCTGTTTGTCCGAGGGACGATTTCTCGACGGTTTGACTGTGCTCGACCTTCCCCGCGAGGTCGAAGTGATTCCCACTGACGGAAATTCCCTACGCCGGGCACTGGAGAACGCACAATGAATACAACAGATGCCGACCGAACCAATCCTGCCGCGCAAAATCTTTCGACTGTTGTCATCGTCGGTCGTCCGAATGTGGGAAAAAGCACCCTCTTCAACCGGTTCGTCGGGGAGAGAGCTGCGATTGTCGAGGACCGCCCAGGTGTCACCCGGGATCGTAAGGAACTCACAGTCGAGTGGTTGGGTCGCAACTTTCTCCTAGTCGATACCGGTGGCTGGCTTCCCAAGGGAAGCGAGCTCGACATCAAAGTCAGTCGTCAGGTCGAAGTAGCGGTTCGTTCAGCAGACCTGGTGCTGTTCCTGGTCGACGGTTCTGTTGGCGTGAACGACGAAGATGAGGCAATCGCTTCATGGCTGCGGAGAACACAAGTCCCCGTCCTCGTTGTTGTCAACAAGGCAGACAACGACCGTCGCGAGACCGATCGTTGGGAATTTCTCTCTCTCGGACTGGGAGAACCCCATCCAGTGAGTGCGTTGCACGGTCGTCGAGCAGGGGACCTTCTCGATGTGATTTTGGACCAGCTGCCTGAGGAAGGTTCCTCCTTCGATGACGACTCTGACATCAGATCGACTTCCGGACACGATGATGTCCACAGTGTCGATGCCGAGAGTCAGTCGGCTCCGAAGGTCGCCCTCGTCGGGAGACCGAACGTGGGCAAGAGCACACTTTTCAACCGACTAGTGGGTGAGGATCGCTCAGTTGTTCACGACATGCCCGGCACCACTCGGGATTCGGTGAACACGTTGGTGGACACTCCCGATGGTCCTGTCCTCTTCGTTGATACAGCCGGAATGCGAAGGAAGTCGCGTATCGATGATTCGGCCGAGTACTACTCACTCGTTCGAGCCCTTCGGTCGATCGACGATGCCGATGTTGCGCTATTGGTCATCGATGCAACTCAAGGAATCACCGCACAGGATCAGCGGCTTGCCGAACGAATCGATGCAGCCGGATGTCCAATCGTCGTGATGCTCAACAAATGGGACCTCATGACCACACAAGAAGAGCGCGACATCATTGATGCCGAGATGTCACGAAAGTTGTCCTTCGTCGGCGGTGCGCCCATTCTGAAAATCTCTGCTCTTTCAGGCCGAGGCGTTCATCGCCTTCGTCCCGTTCTCCAAGATGCAATCACTCAGTACCACCGACGGATTCCGACCAAGGATGTCAACCGGATTCTGTCAGATGCTCAACAGCGTCAACCTGCAGGAGGTGGGGCCAAGGTTCTTTATGCCTTGCAGGGAGCGACGGACCCTCCTACGTTCACCCTCTTCGTCAACCGAGATCTTCCCCCTCCGTACCTGCGGTATCTTGAGCGAAGCATTCGTGAGGCATTCAATTTCGGCTCTACGCCCCTGAAATTGCGAGTGCGCCGTAGGAGTGAATGACAATGCCGTTTTGTGA
>JAULYE010000137.1:0-6807 GCA_032118015.1 Ilumatobacteraceae bacterium
GTCCTTTCAGACTTTTAATTGGTATCGAAAAGAATATAGCCAGCAGTCTTGAAGACGTGGCTTTCAGTGTTCTTGTCATGAGATCGTCATAGTGGGTTTTCTGAGGAAAAGGGCTGTGCGGGGACGAAAAGAAGGGGTCCCGCCGCCGACCCTCGGCTTCAACCTGCACAGTCGGCCCCCACTCCGTCCAGCCCTACACTGACGCCTATCTATGGCTGCGCCAAGCCCTCGCCGGCTGATCACCGAACTCAACCCTGATCCCAATAATTGGTCGACCCGGCGCATCAATGCAGTGCACAGCGCCCATCCGTGGATGCAGACCTACCTCGAGATCGGCCTCGAATACGGGCACACACTGGAGAACGTCACCTTTCCCCTCCGCACCGGGGTCGATCCGGTCCCCCAATTCGACACGCTGGCATTGCCGGCCGGTGTCGACATTCATGTCGTCCCGTCCGATGACTTTTTCGCTGGCCTCTCCCCCACACGCACCTTCGATCTGGCTTTCATCGACGGTTTGCACACGTATCAGCAGACCTACCGAGACATCATCCATGCCTTCGAGCACTGCCCCCATGGGGTCCTGCTCATCGACGATGTCATCCCGAGTGATTGGATCTCGGCTATTCCTGATCACCAGGCTTCGCTGGCCGAGCGGCGCCGGCACGGTCTCACGGATCTCAGCTGGCACGGGGACGTCTTCAAGGTGATGCTCGTCCTCGATGCCCATCACCCGGAACTCGATTGGGTGACCATCACCGATCGGGGCAATCCTCAAGCATTCGTCTGGCGCCGCCGAGCCCGAGGCCGAGTGCGTCCAGTGTCTCCGGCAATTCTGGACTCACGACGTGAGATCACCTACGACGACACCTTCTCTGCTGGAGTCCCTGAGTCGTTTCATCCTGCGCTCGAGGTCGAGGGTCTCGAGCGGGTCATCCGATCCATCTCCGGGCCCTCGCCACGCAAACTGCAACGCCTCACGTCCCTGCTGCACCGCTGACCCGAGGCCGATCGCAAGCACACGTAGACTGCGGCGGTGATTCGAACACTGCGCTGGTTCGGCCTCGTTGCTGTGTGCAGCGGGCTCGTTGCGTGCTCGGACGACGAGGCCTCCACGCCGACGACCACGGTCCCATTCGATTCGGTCGCCCCAGCCCAGAACGGACGTCCGAGCGATGGCGTGTTGACCATCGGCGTTCTGGTGCCAACGAGTGTCCTGAGCGAAAATCAGCGCAACGAGTTCATCGCTGTGGTCGACTCAGCGGCTCGGGTCATCAACGCGAATGGAGGGTATGGCGGCCAACCGGTACGGCTCCTCTGGGCCGATGAAACCACCTCTCTCGAGTACACACAGACGATCGTCGCCGAACTGGTGACTCGAGGCAACGTCGACGTTCTCATCGGTCCGTCGTCGTCAGCTCTCGCTGGGTCGCTCGCCCTGGACGTCATCGATCAGGGAGTCGGTGTATGTTCACCGGCTGCGACGTCGGCACTGTTGGGCGAACTCCCCGATCAGGGAATGATGATTCGCACGACACCGAACGATGCTGCGATTGCCCGTGCAATGATCGACCTGACTGCCGACACGGGCTTTGGAGCCGCAGCCCTCGTGTATCCCGACGACCCGTACGGTCGAGCATTCGCCGAACTGTTGCATCAGTTTCTCGACGAGCGCGGCCTCAACCGATCTACTCCCGGGTCACCCGAGCAGAATTACGACTACCCGTTCCTCATCGACGCGAACGGGAACGTGTCCAACGCCGAAGAACTTGCTGGACTCGCCTCCCGTGTCGTTCTCATCGTCGGCAACGAAGATACAGCCAAGAGAGTGTTGCCACTGCTGAAGGAAAAGCGGATCATCGTTCCCGATTCTCTCGTTGGTGTCGACTTGACGACGATCAGAACTGGAGACGACAGCGAATTTGCGTCGTCGGGCAACATCTACCAAGGAGTCACTCAGGATCTCACCTCGGGTTCGACAGAACTGGTGACATCATTACGAGCTCTCGACCCGCAGCTCGGCGCAGAAGTGACAGGCGATGTGCCCTTGCTCGCTGCCGCAGTGGACTGCCTCAACATCCTTGTGCTGACTGCCATCGAAGCAGACAACGATGACGCACGGACCTTCATATCACTTGCCTTCGAGGCAACGAACACGGGAACGAGATGTCGGACGTTCGTCGACTGCGCAGGCGTTCTCCAGAGTCGCCTCGGTATCGACTATGACGGATCCTCGGGAGAGTTGTCGCTCGACAGCAACGGTGATGCAACCGCAGGAGCTCTTGTGGCCTACACCTTTGGCCCTGACGGCAGAGCTGTCCTCACGAACCGGCTCCGTGTGACGACGCCGTCTTAGAGCAGCGTCACCAGTTCGTCAACGGCTGTCACACTGCCCACGTAGAAGGCACCGAATTCGGCATAGACAGCAGACGCTGCATCGAAGCGCATCGTGTACACGACCTCTTTGAGATCGTCGGGGTGAGTGGCGAACAACGTGACACCCCATTCGAAGTCATCGAGACCAGATGATCCGGTGATCACTTGAACGATACGACCAGCGAACTTACGACCGCTCGTTCCGTGCTCATGCATCAGTTCCTTGCGCTGCTCGAATGGCAGAGTGAACCAGTTGGCTGTATCACCCCGCTTCTTGCTCATCGGGTAGAAGCACCACGCCGGCTTGTCCTCGGGTGGGAGTTGTGGATAGAGCCTCGGCTGCAGCATCGCCTCGGGCATTCCAGCTGCATATTCGCTGACCTCGGTGAGCGAGACATAGCTGTCGACGACATCGAGACCGGCCTGCTGAATTGCACTCTGGAACCGACGCAACTCACGCCAATCCTTGGACAGTGCCATGAAGGCTGCATCGGCTTTGTGCCCGAGCATCGACACACAAACCACCTGTACTTCTGCTGCCTGTGCTTGTTTGACGGCGCTCATCACAGCCTCGGCGTCGTAGGACGATGTCGGCTTGACGAAGAGATGGACGACCGCGAGACCGACTGTTGGACTCACAACCTGGGGAGATTCGCTCATGCGGTCACGCTATCCGTGACCGCACACGAGTGCTGTGGCGGGCCCGTCGGTGTGACCCGTGCTTGGAGGACGGTGTCACGCCGGGCTGTAGCGCACTGCCGAACCATCGCGAGTGAACCCGTACAGCGACATGCCAGCGCGGCGCGCTGTCCGCACTGCAAGTGCTGTTGGTGCGCTCACCGAGATCACCGTGCCGAATCCAGCCGCCCACGCTTTTTGCACCATCTCGAAACTTGCCCGTCCCGAGACGAACAAACCCCATTGGTGCGCCGGCAGAGAATTCTCGAGGAGCAGATGACCCACGACCTTGTCGACTGCATTGTGTCGTCCGACATCTTCACGGACGATGAGCGGAGTGCCCGACGTATCGAAGGCGGCCGCTGCATGCACCGCTCCGGTGTCGTGAAACAACGGCTGGTGGGCAAGGACTGCATCGGGAACAGCAAGCAGGGTTGCAAGATCGAATGTCGCAAGGGCTTCTGGCTGCATGGGTTCGAGGCGAGCGGACAGATCGTCGATCGACTGCGTTCCACACACACCACAACTCGATGTCGTGGTGCCGAGACGAGGCTCTGGTATCGGTGCCCGCCCACCCGTTTCGACGGTGACGACATTGAACTGACTGTCGACCGCCGAACCAGATGCGCAGTAGCGCACACCTGTGACCGGAGCGCCACCGAGTAGACCATCGGAATAACAGGATCCGACAGCCAATTCGTAATCGTGTCCAGGGGTGCGCATCGTCGTTGACACCATGTGGCCATCGAGCTGGATCGTCATCGGTTCTTCGACGATGAGGTCGTCCGGAATTCGCTTTGTGCTCTCCAGGGTCTGTTTGACCACGAGGAAGTTCTCCGTGCGACCGCGAGCCATGGCGTCAGGCTATGGGGTCACGGCTGTGGGGTCACGGCTGTGGGGTCACGGCTGTGAGACCGTCGGCTCAGACGGCACTGAGACCATCGAGACGGTGAGCAATAGCGGCAGCGAAACGAGCGGGAGCACCGTCATCGAGATGTAGGTACAGCGATGGCTCGATGAGCTCGACTTCGATGACCACCGGACCATGGAGGGTTGGCAGCATGTCGACGCGGGCATACAGCAGTCGACCCCACCGTTCGTTCAGCACCGACATGATGCGATCTCCCAGGTCGCGCTGGGCTGTCGTCGGCGTGCGAGCGTCGATCGTTTCTGCGAGATACAGGTCCCCGACTGCATTGCCTGGTGTGGCCAACATCGGCCCCTTGGAGAAAGCGTGGCTGAACTCACCATCGATGTACACGAGACCGGTTTCAGATTCGATGTCGACGTGATCCAGATAGGGCTGCACCATCACAACACGGCCGCGTGACACCAGCGACGCGATGTGGCTCAGAGCCGACTCGGCTGTTCCATGACGCTGCGTGTCGTTGCTGCCCGCGCTGATTGCCGGCTTGACCACCATGTCACCACGTGAAGCGAGTGATTCGATGCGCTCGACAACCTCGTTCGACAGGTGATCCGCCGATGGATGAGGCTCGATGAACATGGTCTCGATCACGGGGATGCCGGCGCTCCCGATCTCTGCGAGATACCGCTTGTCGATGTTCCAGCGCAGCACGTCGGGTGGATTGTCGAGTCGGGTCACGCGCCCAACCGAGTCGACCCAGTTCACGAACTCATCTGCGTGTCGGTGATAGTCCCATGTGCTGCGCACGATCACAGCAGACGCCGACGACCAGTCAAAGGTTGCATCATCCCAAGCCACTGCTCGAGCATCGATACCAATGGCAGCAAGAGCATCGAGAGTGATTTGCATGTCACCGTCGATGTCAGTTGTCGCGGATTCTGGGTCGATCTCGGAACCGGAATCTGGATCAGCGTCGGCAACTTTGTGACATGTCGCCAATACAACACACCCCCGGATTTCTCCGGGGGTGTCATTGGGGGTCTGTGCAGACGGTTTCAGATCAGAAATCTTCCATGCCTCCGCCGGGCATCGCCTGTCCATCGGCCTCGGGCTTGTCGGCCACGACGGCTTCGGTGGTGAGGAACAGAGCCGCAATCGACGCCGCGTTCTGCAGAGCCGAGCGGGTCACCTTGGCTGCGTCGATGACGCCGAGCTTCACCAGATCGGTGTAATCGCCGGTCGCAGCGTTCAGGCCCTCTGCACCCTTGAGGTTGCGGACCTTTTCGACCACAACGCCGCCTTCCATGCCGGCGTTCTCAGCGATCTGCTTCAGCGGAGCCTCGAGAGCTTTGGCCACGAGACGTGCACCCGTTGCCTCATCACCTGACAACTTGTCGGCAGTGGCGAGCACAGCGGCCTGCGAGCGCAGAAGTGCAACTCCACCGCCGGGCACGACACCTTCTTCGATTGCTGCCTTGGTGGTGCTGACAGCATCTTCGATGCGGTGCTTCTTTTCTTTGAGCTCGACCTCGGTGGCTGCACCGACCTTGAGAACGGCAACGCCACCGGACAACTTGGCGAGACGCTCCTGGAGCTTCTCACGGTCATAATCGGAATCGGTGTTGTCGATCTCGGTCTTGATCTGGCTGATACGACCCTTGATGTCGTCATCGGAACCGGCGCCTTCGATGATCGTCGTCTCATCCTTGGTGATGACGATCTTCTTAGCCTTGCCGAGCAGGTCGAGAGTTGCGTTCTCCAACTTGAGACCAACTTCCTCGCTGATGACCTGACCACCGGTGAGGATGGCGATGTCCTGCAACATGGACTTGCGGCGCTCGCCGAAGCCTGGGGCCTTGACGGCAACCGACTTGAACGTGCCACGAATCTTGTTGACCACGAGGGTGGCCAGTGCTTCACCTTCGACGTCTTCAGCGACGATCACGAGGGGACGTCCACTCTGCATCACCTTTTCGAGAACCGGCAACATGTCGCGGACCGAAGAGATCTTCGAGGACACGAGCAGCAAGTACGGATCTTCGAGAGCGGCCTCCATGCGATCCGGATCGGTGACGAAGTAGGGCGAGATGTAACCCTTGTCGAAGCGCATACCTTCGACGAGATCCATCTCCATGCCGAAGGTCTGGCTCTCTTCGACGGTGATGACGCCGTCCTTGCCGACCTTGTCGATGGCATCGGAGATCATCGAGCCGATTTCATTGTCGGCCGCCGAGATCGATGCGACCTGGGCGATCTGCTCTTTGTTGTCGACTTCCTTCGCAAGCGACTTGATCGATGCCACAGCTGCCTCGACAGCTGCCTCGATGCCCTTCTTCAGGCTCATCGGGTTGGCTCCAGCAGCGACATTGCGCAGACCTTCACGCACCATGGCCCATGCGAGAACCGTGGCTGTGGTCGTGCCGTCACCGGCGACGTCGTCGGTCTTCTTGGCGACTTCCTTCACCAGTTCGGCGCCAATGCGCTCGAATGGATCTTCGAGTTCGATCTCCTTGGCAATCGACACACCGTCGTTGGTGATCGTGGGAGCGCCCCACTTCTTCTCCAACACCACGTTGCGACCCTTGGGTCCAAGTGTCACGCGAACAGCGTCAGCAAGTTTGTTCATTCCGGCTTCGAGACCTCGTCGGGCCTGCTCATCGAACGCAATCATCTTCGCCATGGTTCTGTCTCCTTCATGGACGTTGTGGGGTGAAAATCTGAAACTGGACTCGTTCGCACTCTGGGCGAACGAGTGCTAGCACTCTAGAGGTGGGAGTGCTAAAGCGACAACCAGCGCTTCTGGCCTGTCGGGAAATCCCTGTCCGGACTGCGGGAGCTCCCGAACCTCGCCATATTCTGAGGCGATGCACGTGGTCATCGTCGGT
>JAULYE010000138.1:0-1737 GCA_032118015.1 Ilumatobacteraceae bacterium
GGCGTCGAGACCTGTCGGCTGCGTCAAAACCTGCGTACCCATGAAACGCACCATCGGCGGCAATGTGCGTGCCAGCACCGGTCCGGTCAGGAGAACGAAGAGAATCGTGCCGACGCCGATCTGGCCTCCGAGAGCAATTCCCACTGCAACGATGACTGCCTCGATTCCCCATCGGGCCACCTGCATGCTCACGCCCTTGTCGTTCATGCCGAGCATCACGAGTTCGATCGGTCCGGTTCCAAGGGTCGTGGCAACGCCTACAGAGATGGCCACGTACAACAGACTCATTCCGATCAGCATCATCGGTACGCGCAAAATCAACGCGCGCGGCTCCGGCATCCACGGCAACACCATGTTCACTGTCTGACCGACAAGCACTCCGCCGATGAGAGTTCCCCATGAAGGAAAACGGCGAAACGCGATGGCGATCATCGTGAAGACGGCGCCGTTGATCCATCCCATGGTTCCAACGCCGATGCCGAGTTGTTTGGCTCCACCGGTTGCGAGAACGTCAGCTGGCGCAACGCCGAGTCCAGCCGACACCATGGTCGAGATTCCGACACCCACGGTCACGATGGCGACGAGAAGTGCCGCCAATCGGAACACGAACGACCGACGCGTCGTAGAGGCATCGACGGTCGAGGACACTCGATCACACTACGTCCTCCTCCATCGTGACGTCAGATCGGTCGCCCCACAATCAGTGACATTGCGAACAGTGACATCACGAATGACAGAACTATCGAGGGCAATGCCTGACGGTACGCAGCCTGCTCCTAGACCTTCTTCGGCGGCCGAGGAACAAACGGACTGGTGCGACGGATGTACTCCTCGTACCCCTCACGGCGCTTCTTCAGCGACCGTTCGAGCAATGTCACTCCACTCACACGCCTCAACAGGACGGTCATCACGACGGCACCGATGACGCCCCATGCACCCGTACCTGTTTCTGCAGCAATGAGAGCCAACCCCCACCACACACATGCGTCACCGAAATAGTTCGGGTGACGTGTGTACTTCCAGAGTCCTGAGCTCATCACCGTGCCGGCATTGGATTCGTCTGCCTTGAATCGTGCCAACTGGGCATCACCGACCGCCTCGAAGAAGAGTCCGACTGCGTAGACCCCGACGCCGACCCATGCCAGAACTCCGAGCGACGGCGTGGCATCGGACTGCCCGAGTTGAACCGGCAGCGACACGATCCACATCAGCACACCTTGAAGGCCGAACACCGTGATCAGGCTCACCCATGCGAACCGATCACCCCACCGCTTACGCATGGCGCGATAGCGATAGTCCTCGCCGTGTCCCGTGTTGCGCCACAGGAGATAGAACGCGAGTCGAAGTCCCCAGACCGTCGTCAGGATCGTGAGCAGCCACTGACGTGCGGGGTCGCCGTCTCCGATGATTCGGGCTACCCATGCCGTCAGCACGAAACCTGCACCCCACACGATGTCGACGATCGACGCATTTCCGATCACGACGCTGATGAACCATGTCGTCACCATCAACGCAGCGATCGCAACCGCTGACCACATCATCACTTCACCCATGAGAACTCCTCGTCGTCGATTCCCGATCTTTCAGCGTGCGATCGACTTCGCTGTCGATTTCGATCCATCGCTCGTCCAACCATTTCGTGAAGGCTCCGTTCGCTTCGGCGTCAGCTGCTGGAACCGTCGAACGTGCGAACCGCTGGAAGACCACGTGCACCGGAGCCATGGGCCGCGCAAGGGC
>JAULYE010000139.1:0-10657 GCA_032118015.1 Ilumatobacteraceae bacterium
GGCTGCGGATCATTACGTCCTTCAGGCACTTCTCTATCAAGTTGCACTGCACCGCTATTTGCGTTGGAGGGTTCGCGACTACCTACCTGAACGACATCTCGGAGGGATCGCGTATCTCTTCGTGCGCGGTTTGGTCGGACCAGACACACCTATCGGTGATTCAGGGGAGCCATACGGTCTCTTCACGTGGAATCCGCCGTTGTCATTGATCCTCGCCATCGATGAGGAGTTGTCGCATTGATCGGAGCTCGAACAGCCATGGTGCGCGGCCTCCTCGCGCCGTATCTCGAGACGGGAACCTTTGGTTCCCTCGAGGTGCATGCGGTCGAGAGAATTGCATCGGCATGTTCGACCACGATTGGCCACTTCGATGCCCTCACTATTGCGGCTGCCGTCTGGGCGACGCAGCAAGGTCATGTTTGCTTCGATCTCGGAGATGCCTCATTGCTCGATGATCTAGCGGTGGCTCGCCGCCCAGATGTCGACTCGTGGTTCGCATATCTCGAGGGCTCCCTTCTCGTACACCGAGCTGCGACGTGGGGAGATCTCCCCGATCCGGCGAGGCCTCTGGTGATGTACGGATCACGGATCTATCTTGCGCGGCAATGGATCGACGAAGGTGTGGTCGCGCACAGTTTGGCGAGGCGCCGAGGTGTGCTGACCCAACCAATGGATACCAGCATCGTCGACTCGTTGTTCGCTCCAGTCGATCGGGGGGAACCTCAGTACCAGGCAGTCGTTCGTAGTCTCGAAGCTCGGACGTCGATCGTGACCGGGGGTCCTGGAACGGGTAAGACCTACACCATCGCCCGGATCCTCGTAGCTGCGGTGCGCAGTGGAGTGGACTCGATTGCCCTTGCAGCGCCGACCGCCAAAGCCGCGGTGCAGATGCGTGAGAGCCTGTCGGCTGCTTTGGCCAATGACATACCCGGACTCGACGATCACGGGAGACGCCTTCTCGAGCGACTCGAGCCGATGACGATTCACAGGCTTCTCGGTCGTCGTTCTGGATCCTCGACCCGTTTTCGCCATGGGGCCGGTCTGCCTCTGCCGTTGGGACTGCTTGTGGTCGATGAGATGTCGATGGTGTCTCTTCCTTTGATGGCACGTCTGTTGGAGGCGGTTGATGACGCAACAGCTCTCGTCCTGGTAGGGGACCCTGGTCAATTGGACAGCGTCGAGAACGGATCAATCCTGCGCGACCTCACAGGCCTCGATCTCGGACCCTCGATGCCGACGACCGTTCTCGAGTCGAGTCGGCGCAACATGGGAACGCGGAGCAGCTCCTTTGCTGATGCCGTGCGAGTCGGAGACAGCGCTCGCGCCCTTGCTCTTCTCCAGGAAACCGATGTCGACGAGACATTGCGCATCATCGAAACTGCAGAACCATTGTCAGCGATCGATTCCCTCGGAGCGATCATCGACTTATGGCGGAGCATCTCCAACCTTGCTTCTCGAGGAGACGTCACAGGTGCGCTTGCGGGGGTGAATGATGCCCGGGTTCTGTGTCCCCACCGTGAAGGTCCGTATGGGGTGGAGACATGGAATGCGAAGTTGTCCGAAGCAGTTGCTGAATCCCGGGATCGATGGAGGCCGGGAGACATCGTGGTCAAGACACGTAATGATCTCGGTCAAGGACTGGCGAATGGGGACACAGGAGTTGTCGTGCGGATCGACGGTGACCTCGTTTTTGCGTTTCGGCACGCGGACAGCGTTGTCACTGTCCCTGTTTCTGTCGACGATGCTGTGCAATTGGCGTTCGCGACAACGGTTCACAAAGCACAAGGATCCGAGTACGCACATGTGGTGGTCGTGGCACCACCGCGAGGGTCTGCGCTGGCGACTCGCGAACTTCTCTACACGGCAATGACGCGCGCCAAACCCCATGCAGTGATCATTGGAACTACTGAGGATCTGGCGCATGCCATCGACACGCGCCAGACGCGCTCATCGGGTTTGGCAGACCGTCTGTCAGCGTCCTGAGGAGTTCAGACGACCAGGTTGACCATGCGACCAGGAACAACGATGATCTTTTTCGGAGTGTCTCCAGCCAAGGCAGCAATCACTTTGTCGTCGGCGAGAGCGAGTTTTTCCACGCTCGATGCGTCGGCATCGGATGGAACGACGAGACGTGCTCGCACTTTGCCGTTGATCTGTACCGGGTATTCAATGGTGTCATTCAACAGAAGTGCTGGATCGGCTGCTGGGAACGGCTCGAACGTGAGAGATTCACTATGACCCAGGCGTGACCACAGTTCTTCTCCCAGATGTGGACACAACGGCGCCAACATCTGTACGAGCGGCTGGGCAATGTCGCGAGACGTCGAACCGACAGCAGCAGTTTCTTGTGTGACTGCATTGTTCAGTTCGATGAGTTTGGCGATCGCCGTGTTGAACCGCAAAGCCTCCATATCGGCTCTCACACCATCGATGGTGCGGTGCAGGAGTCGACGTAAGTCCTCTGACGGCTGGACATCGCTGACACGTGACTCGCCGGATTCTTCATCGACCACGTTGCGCCACAGACGTTGAAGGAACCGCTGCATTCCGATGACGTCACGGGTGTTCCACGGGCGGCTGGCTTCGAGGGGGCCCATCCCCATCTCGTAGAGACGGAAGGTGTCCGCGCCGTAGTCGTCGTACATCTCATCAGGTGTGACGATGTTCTTCAGGCTCTTGCCCATCTTGCCGTATTCGCGAGCGACCTGCTCTCCCTCGAACCAGTACGTACCGTCGCGCTCTTCGACCTCGCTTGCAGGTACCGGCTGACCACGGGAATCCCGATAGGCATATGCCTGGATGTATCCCTGATTGAACAGACGATGGAAGGGCTCAGAACTCGACACGTGACCGAGGTCGAACAAGACCTTGTGCCAAAAGCGCGAGTAGAGGAGATGCAGAACTGCATGCTCGACACCGCCGACGTACAGGTCGACCCCGCCAGGATGCCCAGTACGACCATCGCCACCATCTGCAGGACCCATCCAATACTTTTCGACGGTTGAATCGACGAACATCGACGTGTTCGTGGGATCGAGGTAGCGCAATTCGTACCAACACGAACCAGCCCACTGCGGCATGACGTTGATTTCTCGCCGATACGACCGAGGACCGTCTCCGAGGTCGAGGGTGACGTTGCGCCATTCCTCGCGTCGGGCCAGAGGCGGAATCGGATCGGTCTCATCATCGTTGGGGTCGAGTGCCTGTGGTTTGAAGTCGTCCAGATCGGGAAGGAGCACCGGCAATGCTGAGTCGGGGAGAGCGATCGGTTGATCGTTTTCGTCGTAAACGATCGGGAACGGTTCACCCCAGTAGCGCTGGCGGCTGAAGAGCCAGTCACGCAATTTGAAATTGACCGTTGCCGTGCCGGCGCTGCGAGCTTCGAGCCACGCAGTGACGACACGTTTGCCATCCTCCACCGACTCGAGCCCCTCGATACTGAGGTCGCCGTTGCTCGAGTTGATGTAGACGCCATCGCCGACAAAGGCTTGAGGCCAAGAAGAAGTATCCATCGCAGCTGTTGCAGGTTCGAGACCGCGACTTATCAGCCACTCATCGGATGGCCGTTGGATGGCAGGAATGGGTAGGTCATACGTGCGGGCGAAGTCGAAGTCGCGCTGATCGCCGCACGGTACGGCCATGATCGCACCCGTTCCGTATCCCATGAGAACGTAATCGGCGATCCAGATCGGAATATGTTCGCCATTGACGGGATTGACAGCGGTCGAACCGGTGAAGACGCCAGTCTTGGCTTTGGTGTCATCGGAGCGATCAATAGCGCTCTTGGCTGCAGATCGTTTCCTATAGTCGGCGACGACTGCTGACTGCTCGGGAGTTGTCAGAGCATCGATAAAGGGATGCTCTGGAGACAAAACCATGAACGATGCACCGAACAAGGTGTCGGGCCGAGTCGTGAACACAGTGAGGTCGCCGGCATCGGTTGCAAAGACAACGTGGGCACCCTCACTGCGGCCGATCCAGTTGCGTTGCATCAACTTGATCGGCTCTGGCCAGTCGAGGCGCTCCAAGTCGTCGAGCAGTCGATCGGCATACGCAGTGATGCGCATCGTCCACTGTCGCATGTTCTTTTTGAACACCGGATAGTTGCCGATGTCACTTCGTCCATCAGCTGTGACTTCTTCGTTGGCAAGAATGGTTCCCAGACCAGGGCACCAGTTGACGGGTGCATCCGACAGGTACGCAAGACGAAATCCATTCACGACGTCGGACTTCTCAGCAGGGTTCAGAGCATTCCACGATCGTCCATCGGGTGTTGCCACATCACCACTTGCCAATTTCGATTCGAGTTCGGAAATGGGCCGAGCGCGTCGATCAGATGAGTCGTACCAACTATTGAAGATCTGCAGGAAGATCCATTGCGTCCAGCGATAGAAATCCTCATCAGTTGTGCTGACGCTTCGACGCATATCATGGCCGAGTCCGAGGCGGCGCAACTGCCGGCGCATGTTGGCCACATTCGATTCGGTGTTCTGTCGCGGGTGTACGCCTGTTGCAATCGCATGTTGTTCAGCTGGAAGACCGAAGCTGTCATAACCGAGCGTGTGCAAAACGTTGAAACCCGTCATGCGCTTGTACCGCGCGTAGACATCGGTGGCGATGTATCCAAGTGGGTGTCCAACGTGGAGTCCCGTGCCACTCGGGTACGGAAACATGTCCATGATGAACAACTTTTGACGACCTGCAACTCTGTCGGGCTCGGCGAGGGGGCCGGCCGGATTCGGGGCCTGGAAGGTTTTGGCACTCTCCCATTCATCCTGCCAACGCTTTTCCAGCCCCTCGGCCAAGGCCGCCGTGTAACGAAAAGGAGGAATTCGATCGGAAGAAGCAGATTCAGGGGAGGGCTGGGACATAACCCTGACAAGGGTAATGGCGTCTGGGCTCGAGTCGGGGTTCGATCGACCCCGCACATCGGAGTAACTTCGGTCGAGCACTATGACTTCGAACCAACGGAACTCTGGCTATTTTGACTCTGGGCACGACAACTCTGGGCACGACGTCTCTGGGCGTTCCAACGCCTCGCTGCCTGAACCCCGTCGACTCCCGACTGGATCGGTGATCGAGCGTCTGGAAGAAGCGGCTGACGCCCCGACGGGTGTGCGTTTCGTCGGGCAGAGTGTGCTGGACCCCAACGGCGCGAACTTCGTGTCTTGGCGAGAGATTCACGACGACGCACGTGCTGTTGCTGCCACTTTGCAAGCTCGCGGGATCGAGCCCGGGGACCATGTGGCGTTACTTGGGCCAACGAGTCGCTCGTTGATGACAGCAGTTCGTGGTTGTTGGCTCGCCGGCGCAGCGAGCATGGTCCTCCCACTGCCGATGCGCATGGCGTCTCTCGAGGCATTCGTCGAGAGCACCAGAGCACGTATCCGTCATGGTGAAGCCAAACTCGTTCTCATCGACCCGCAGTTGGCCGATTTCTATGCCGCAGCTCCGGGGGATCCGCCGATCGTGTCGCTGTCCGATGTGGTGAAGGGACCCGACACTGTCTCCGGGGAGCGATTGGAGCTCCCTGGGAACGATCCGGAACGACTGGTGATCCTGCAGTACACGAGCGGATCGACATCGGAACCCAAGGGTGTGATGATCCCCGATCGGGTTCTGTGCGCAAATGTCGACGCGAGTTGTCAGGCAGCCGAACTCGGACCCGATGAAGTGATGGTCTCGTGGCTCCCGCTCTACCACGACATGGGACTCGTGGGATTTTTGTCGGTGCCGATGCTGAACGGGGTTCATCTCGTCCAGGCGGCACCCCAGGACTTCATGGCTCATCCTGGTCACTGGATGCAATGGGTCAGCGATTGGAAGGGCACCGCAACGGCTGGGCCCAATTTCGCCTGGGTGCTTGCCACCCGTGCCCTCAAGCGCATGAGTGGCATCGACCTGTCATCGTTGACTCTGGCCCTGTCGGGAGCAGAGCCCGTCGATCCTGCTGCAGTCGAAGCCTTCGTCGTGGCCGCTGAGCCGTTCGGATTTCGGTCGGGGAGTATCTACCCAGCCTTCGGGATGGCAGAAGTCGCGATCGGCGGCGCATTTCCTCCACGTCATCGTGGTCTCGTATGTGACACGGTCGACCGGATCGTGCTCGAGCGTGAACGCATTGCCAAGCCCATCGATCTCGATGCAGGCCCAGGAGACACTTCTGTTCATGGCATTGCACGTGACGATGAAGTTGCTCTTCGACGTCTCCCGCTCCTCGGCCGAGCGGTCCCGGGTCTCGAGATGAAGGTCGTCGACCCTGAGACACGTGAAGTGCTCCCTGAACGCCACGTCGGGGAGTTGTTCCTACGTGGCACGAGTGTGACACCTGGTTATTTCAAACGTCCGGAAGCCACCACGGCGATGTTCCATGACGGTTGGTTGTGCACGGGGGACCTCGCCTACATGTTGAACGGTGAACTCGTCATCTGCGGACGGATCAAGGATGTGATCATTGTCGGTGGTCGCAATGTGTTTCCTGAAGACATCGAACGTGCAGTCGGTCAGATCGAAGGTGTGCGAGCTGGAAATGTCATCGCCTTCGGTGTCGATGGGTACAAGGGTAAAGAAACCGTCATCGTCGTAGCTGAGGTCAAGGCTGACGACTTGGATGCTGTCAGCCATGCGATCCACTCGAGGACGCTCGAGGTGTCTGGACTTCCTCCACGCGATGTCATGCTTGTGCGCCCCGGGACGTTGCCCAAGACCAGCAGCGGCAAACTTCAGCGTTCGAAATGTCGTGAGTCGTATCTGGCCGGGGAGCTCGATCTGCTCCAGTGATCATTGCTGGCGGATGAGCGATGAAGGACATCGCGAGTCATTGTCAACGTCCACAGCGATGAAGACACAGTCACGGCAATGCCGATGTTTCGCAGGTGCTTGGTGGTGAGCACAGGGAACCTCCGCCAGGTCCATCCACGGAGACAGCTACCCCCGCCGTCTCGAATTGCTTGCAGATCTAACGGCAATCTCGAGCGTTGGCGACCACGATCGACTCATCTTGACGAAGTCTGAACCGCTGCCTCAAGCAGTTTGCAGAGCTGTCATCACTTTGCTCCAGCGTTCGGGATCACTCTTGTACGGCGCGTAGAAGGAAATGCGCTGAATCACGTCTCCATAACGCTTGTGCAATTCCGGGGCGATCGCCTCGGGTTCACCGACAACGGCGAACGTCTGCAGAACTTCGTCGGTGATCAGCGATCCCATTTCGGCCCATTGGCCCGTCTTGGACAACGAGTTGAGCTGGTCCTGCAGATCACCCCATCCGTGCAGATCGAGAACTGGGCGATACGCAGGAGTCGAGCCGTAGAACGCGATCTGCTGACGAGTACCAGAAGCTGCAGCCGTGAGCTCGCTTTCGTTGTTACCGGTGACCACGAAACTCGGTCCGACGATCTCGAATCCGTCGAGAGTCTTGCCAGCACGAGCACGTCCGCGCTCGAGAGCGGGAAGAGTCACTTCCCGCAGGTACTTCTCTGTCGTGAAACCGTGGCAGATGAAGCCATCGCAGACTTCGCCAGCAACCTCCGTCATCAGCTCGCCGACTCCTGCAAGAAAGATGCGCGGGGGTCCGAACCCTGCAAGGTCCGACGCCGGCGGAGTGAAGAACGGTGTCATCAACGTGTGCGTGTAGAACTCTCCGCGAAAATCGAGTTTCGATCCGGTCGACCACGAATCCCAAATGGCGCGAATGGCCAACACCATCTCGCGCATGCGCGCAGCTGGCTTGCTCCAGGGCATGCTGAACCGCTTGGTGATGTGCGGTTTGATCTGACTTCCGAGTCCGAGAATGAATCGACCTTGAGAATAGGCCTGAAGATCCCATGCGGTGTTGGCCAACGTCATCGGGCTACGGGCGAAAGCGACAGCGATCGACGTGCCGAGTTCGAGGCGCTGAGAGTGTTCGGCGGCCAAAAGCAGAGGGAGAAATGGATCGTGGTTGGTCTCAGCCGTCCAGGCACCGGTGTAGCCGGCAGCTTCTGCTTCTTTCACAGATGCCACTGTCTCGTGCAGATTCGGGCTGATGCCTCCGTCGACTTTCATGTCGCCTCCCAGGTCGTGGACTGCTGCAGAGCACGGCAGTCACCTTGTCGATGAACGGGAGCGATCCCGCTCGAGACATCTCAGGGTAGATCAGGATTGGCGTCGCGCAGGAATGCTTCGAGTTCAGCAGCTAGTTCGTCCGGAGTCGGAATATCACTCTCGGACATCATCGGTCGCTCTTCGATGGCTGGCAGGGGGAGTTGCGGGCTCATCAGAGCGTCGTAGGCGCCCTCGAGTTTGGTGACCATTTCGGCGTGCTCAGAATTGCGCGCCACCATCCGATTCAGCCGCTCGGTTTGGATGACCGACTCCTGTTCCAGCGATGCGGTGTCGAAATGCAAGTCAGAAATCGTTGTCAGGGCGCGCATCAACGCGAGGGATGCCGCTGGATAGGTCATACCTGGGAGATATTGCGGGACTTGGGCCCACAAGCCGATCGAGGGGATGCCGGCATCATGCAAACTCTCTTCGAGAACTGCTGCCATGCCGGCAGGAACGTCGACGGTGCTGCGTAAGAACGAGTACTTGGTGAGGAGATCCACCGACGGAGTGGTGCACGACAGATTGCTCGGACGAGTGTGAGGTGTGGGGAAGGGATAGGCGCCGAGACCGATCATCATCGAGACGTCGAGTCGTGTCGCCAATGCCCGTACGGCCGCTGCGAATCGCTGCCATGCAGAGTCGGGTTCGTGACCGTGGAGAATGAGAATGTCCCTGCCGCGAGAGTCATGGCCCGCATGGAGATCGATCGTGGGCCAGTCGACACCGGTATTGCGACCTTCGCGGATCTCCATCGTCGGCCGACGTGCGCGATAGTCGATGAAAACATCGGAATCGAATGTCGCGATCGGTAGTGGATCCATTTGGTGTTCGATTGCCGACATCGCGTCGTTGGCTGCTCCGGCAGCATCGATCCAACCCTGCAACATCACGATGAGAACAGGTGCATTCAAGGTAGGGAGCTCACCGTGGAGTTCGACGTCGCGAATGGGCTCGTTCATGGAAGCCTGCTGAGCATCTCTTCGGCACGAGCTGCAGCACCGAGAACTTGGACATTGAAGGGTTCGAGCTCAGCCGGATCGCGCTGACCGAGCGCCCCACCCAAATAGCGGGCGTACACGCCTTCGAGGATGCAAACGAGTTTCCAGTAGGCGAACGTCGTGTAGAAGTCGAGCTGTGAGATATCTCGGCCGCTGACCTGGGCGTAACGCTCGGTGAGTTCAGCGCGATTCAAAAAGCCGGGGGCAGTACAGGCTTGGCCGGTCCAGGCAGACATGTCGTCATCTGGGCCTGTCCAGTAGACCATCAGCAGACCGAGGTCTGCCATGGGATCGCCGAGGGTGCAGATCTCCCAGTCGAGCACCGCGATGACATTGCCGCTGGCATCCACCATGCAATTGTCGAGGCGGTAGTCCCCATGGACGAGTGTTGCGGGGCCTTGTTCGGGAATGCGTGCCAGCAGGGCGTCGTGGACCCGATCCACGCTCGGAAGATCGCGGGTCTTTTGCTGATTCCACTGGCTGTACCAGCGCTTCAATTGACGAGCGATGTACCCCTCATGACGACCCAATTCACCGAGCCCGACGGCATCTGGTTGCACGGCGTGGATGGCGGCCATCGTGTCCACGATCGACTCACTCGCTCGTCGTCGTGCTTGCGGCGTCAACTCGCGTTCAGCTGATTCGCGGTCGCGGATCACGAGTCCGTCGACGTAGTCCATCACGTAGAACGGAGCATCGTTGACCGCCACATCGTCGCAGTATCCGAGTGCTGGAGCGACGGGGACGGGCGTGTCACGCAAGGCATGGATGATGCGGTACTCGCGGCCCATGTCGTGGGCGCTGGCCAGAACATGTCCGAGCGGAGGACGTCGCAGGACGAATCTGCGTCCATCGGCCCCCGTCACACGAAAGGTGAGGTTGGAGTGACCTCCAGCGATCACCTCGAATGAGAAGGGTCCTACAGCACCCAGGACATTCGACTCCATCCACGTTTCGACAGTAGGGAGATCGATACCCGGGACTTGTTGTCCATCTGACTGGGTACTCACGTCCCGTACGGTAGCGGGGTTCCTTGGCGCTTGGGACGCTGCGAACCCTCCTCTGGAGCGGGCTCGATCGAGCGGTATCGTCGAAGACATGAGCGGTTCCTCGATCGTCGACGTCACAGATGCCACCTTCGAGTCAGCAGTCATCGAGGCCTCGATGACCACACCGGTGGTGGTCGATCTGTGGGCACCGTGGTGCGGACCGTGTAAGACGTTGACGCCGGTTCTGGAAAAGGCCGTGGCGGCGACCAACGGTCGAGTCATTCTTGCCAAGGTCAACATCGACGAAAATCCTGGTATTGCGCAGGCATTTCGCGTGCAGTCGATACCGATGGTCATCGTGATTCGCGATGGAGCTCCCGTCACCGCGTTTCAAGGGGCCCAGCCCGAGCACGTCGTCCAGCAGTTCATTCAAGAGATCTTGCCGAGCGCTCGTGACGAAGAGATCGCTGCCTTGTTGGTCAAAGGTGATGAAATCAGTCTGCGGGCGGTTCTCGATATCGAGCCCGGAAACGAAGCAGCGATCGTTGCTCTTGCACACGTCTTGACAGCGCGCGGTGAGGGCACTGA
>JAULYE010000140.1:0-4634 GCA_032118015.1 Ilumatobacteraceae bacterium
GTGCAAGCGGGCGAGGTGACCCAGCTCATCCCCTGGACACCGAGACCAGCCGTGAGCAGGTCCGCAAGGATCCCTGAGTATGTGGTGTTCCCAGGGAAGTACGCGAAGAAGTTCGGGTGTTGCCAATGGGTCAGACCAGGAATGATGATGTTGTGGATGTCACGAACCACGTCTGCGAACGGTTCGGGAGACTGCGGCGGATGTTCGGGAAGGTGACGCCGGACATCGCCAGGTTGGACATCGGCAGAAATCGGCAAGCTCTCGATGTTCTCGAGGTAGTTGGCGATGAGGTCGACAAGATCGTGAGCGTGTGCACGGAATTGGTTGGCATCCATGGTCTCCACGGTAGGTCCATGTCGTGTGTTAGGAGTAGTGGATCATGAACCAGCCAATGGAATTCAGTGTTGATCCGAATATCGACCCCAGTCGATTCGAAATCCTGCACGCCTCATCCCGAGGTTTTCGACAGGCCTACGTCTTGGAACGGGCGCGCGCCCAGCGAGAGCATCGAGTCGCTCTCGTATGTGTCCACGGTTGGCCCGAGAGCAAGCGCATCTTCTGGAAGGTCATCGAACCCCTCGCCGAAGCCGGATTCGACGTGATCGTTCCTGATCTACGAGGTTTCGGAGACAGTGGCAGGGCATCCGATGGCACGTACGACACTGCGACTCACGCCCGAGACCTGTACGCACTCGTTCACGACGTACTCGGATACGACACGGCTGTTCTCCTCGGGGGCGACCTCGGGGGTCCGGTCATCCAGGAGTTGGCACTGCGCTATCCAGATTTCGTCGATCGCATGGTTCTGTTCAACTCGCCACTGCCCTTCGACCGCGAGCGAATGGCTGACATCCCAGGTACTCGCCCGCCACGTGAGGCAGCGGATTACTTCTTGCGTCAAGGGACTGACGCTGACGCACTCGCAGCCGAATTGCGCACACAGGACGAGAGGCGGCGGTACATCGCGACGTTCTACACGAGTCGCTTCTGGTCTCATCCGGGCCGATTCTCCTCGGCGGAAGTCGATTTCCACACAGAACCCTTCGCTGATGCCGACGTGTTACGAGCATCGTTCGGTGGGTACGAGAGCGTTTTCGATCCGGCAAAACGGTCCGAAGATCCACTCATGGGCCACAACGACTCCACGCCAACACTCGTTCTCTTCGGGACGAGCGATCATGTCATCTATCCAGCCTTCGACCTGATGGCAGCGCAAGTGTTCGAGCGTCTTGTCGGGCCGTTTCTGTTACGCGACTGCGGCCATTTCGTTCCGTGGGAGGCGCCGCATGCCCTCGTGTCGGGAACGATCGCGTTCTGCTCGGATCTTCTCGCGCGTCGCTGACGAGCCGACGCACGACCTCACAGGTTCGGTGGAAGCAAGCGGTTGACGTTCTGAAAGGCGAAGTACAGAACGATGAAGAACGGCACTATGCCGACTGCGATACCGACAGCTCTGTTGCGCACTCGCTTGGCGATCTGCCAGGCAATGACAACGATCAGGACATCGAGCAGAATCCAAAAGATGACATGGGGGATTGCGCTGGGGTCGCTGAACCAACCCTTGTCGAAGACATCGTCGGCACGCGTGTCGGCCGGGACTGCGAGTGATTCCGAGGACTGTTCGATCGTCTGGCCCGAGTCGTTCTCGTCGACGGCGCTGGAATCATCGACGGGCGCATCGATCGTTGTTTGCTCCGGCGCAGTCGAAGGGTTCTGGTACGCGGCTGCGGGGTAGGCCGTTGGGTTGCTGTTGGAGGGATCGAGTTCAGCGAAGACGATGAGCCGTTGCTTTGCAGAGAACTCCGGGTGGCACGTCGTCAGAGTCAGCGAAGAAACGGTCGGGTCGACAGTGTCCACGACCCAGGAGTCCTGAGGAGTGACGATCTGCTGACCGGTGACGAGGTACGTGAAACGTCGACCGAGCAGATCAGTGACGATGATCGGATCGCCGACTGCAAGTTCGTCGAGTTGTCGGAACGGCTCTCCATATGTCGTGCGATGTCCGGCGATTGCTGCATTGCCCAGTTCACCGGGAAACGGAGTGTCCGGATAGTGCCCGGGTCCCATTTTGAGATCGGATGTTTCCACCCCGGCGACGACGTACTTGGTCACCCCGATCGCTGGAATCTCGATGAGTGCCATGGGGTCTCCGTTGGCAATGGCGACTGGCTCGGGTGGTTGAGTCGGTTCGCTCTCGATCTCACCCGTGAACGAGGCGAGATCGGCGAATTCGTTCTCCAGTCGCTGCTGTGACTGTGCAGCTTCGATCCCTGTTCCCCAGAGTTGGTATCCGACGAACATGAAGACGAGGAGACCGGCGACGATCAGGATCGAGCCGAGACGCCCGAGTAACCAATGCCCGTCGCGTGGTGGCTTGGGTCGGTCCCAGTAGGAGGTCTTTGCTGTCCGAGACGAACCCGACCTTTTGCCGCCAGTCACTGATGAACGTGGAGGTTCGGTACCGGAACGCTCGGCGACGGCTGGTGGTGTGTAGGACCTTCGTACGATCGGTTCAGCCCAAGTCTGAGGATCGCGATCGTCATGGCTCGGCCCCATGAACTTGGACGCTATCTGGGGGTGAGTGGTCCAGATATCGTCACCTAGGACATGTCGCAGGGATCTCCACCTCGTCCAGGATCCTCCGAGACAGGATCTTCACAAACGGATCCAGTCGTTGTTCTCGACGAGGTCGTTGCAGTTCTCGGATCCTTTCCTGCTTTGGCTGGTGCCTCGTTGCGCGTCGAACGCGGAGAGATCGTCTTGTTGCGCGGACCCAACGGGGCCGGAAAGACGAGTCTGCTCAAGGTGTGCGCTGGTCTGCTTCCCATCGAACGTGGAACTGGTTCGGTGCTCGGACACGATGTGACGCTCGAGCGCGAGTCGATCAAGAGCAGTGTTGGATATCTCGCGCATCACAACGGTCTGTACGCAGACTTGACGGTCACGGAAAACGTTCGGTTCTGGGGCTCGATGTCGGGGGCCGATGATGTGGACATCGATCGGGCGCTCGTCGGCTTGGGTCTCGCCGGCCGTCTTGCAGGGCTGAGGACATCCCTACTGTCGGCCGGACAAAAGCGCCGAGTGGCATTGGCCTGTTTGGTGGCACGTCGCTCCGAGCTGTGGCTTCTCGACGAGCCCCATGCCGGCCTCGATGTGAGCAGCCGCGATGAGCTCGATGATGTTCTACGGACGGCGGCGCGCTCTGGGGCGACGATCATGGTGGCGAGTCATGAACTCGAACGCGCAGGTGCTCTGGCCAGTCGGCAGATCGAAGTCGTGGCCGGTCAGGTTCGACCTTGGGTAGCGAAGAAATGAAGAAGAACGAACCCCTCTCCAGTGGTGTGACGTCGGTGCGAGTCGCGCTCATCACGGCACGCAAGGATCTGCAGATCGAAGTGCGCAGTCGGGTGCTCACCAATCAGGTGCTGCCGTTCGCACTCATCGTGTTGGTCATGTTTGCGTTTGCTCTCGACAGCGACGCGGTTCTCCAGCGAGTAGCGCCAGGTCTGGTGTGGTTGGCGACTGTGTTCAGCATGCTGTTCATGGTTTCGCGATCCTTCGCCGTCGAGACAGCCGATGGTGCTCTCGACCAGTTGCGCTCGAGCGGAATTCCTCTGATGGGCGTGTTCCTCGGAAAAATGCTCGCTCTGTTCGTGCAGTTGATCGTTCTCGTGGTTCTTCTGGTCGGGGCTTCAGTGGTGCTTTATCGGGCCGAGATCTCATGGAATGCCAGCGTGCTGTTGGTCACCACTGCTGTCACCGCTACCTGTGGTTTGGCTGCCGTAGGTACCCTGTACGGAGGCTTAGCCGCAGGAAACAAAGGCCGCGAGACGTTGCTCCCGCTGCTCTTGTTGCCGGTGGTGGCGCCGGTGCTGATTGGAGCCACCCGCTCGACGGAGGCTGCTTTCGGCACGAACGGAATTGCGACGAGTGAGGGCTGGCCGTGGTGTGGACTGCTCGCAGTTTTCGCAGTCCTGTTCACTGTGGCCGGGGCAATCGCCTTCGGTCCGCTGATCGATGAGTGAGACGAGAGGGAACCGGCGATGACGACGTCACAGGGGACGACATCTCAGGTCTCAGTGCGCGACGTTCGGGTGACTGGGACCCGGTTCACTTTTTGGCTCGGGTGGTTCATCCTTGTGGGGATTGCGTTGTTGCTGCTCCTGGGTCTCGTCCTGTCTCCCGCCGATGTGAACCAGGGTGAATCCGTACGCATCATGTATGCGCACGTGCCGGGTGCATGGTTGGCCTATTTGGCTTTCGTTGTCACAGCCATTTCTTCTGCTGCATATCTCTGGAAGCGAACACGGTCTCTGACATGGGATCGCATTGCTGGTGCATCTGCAGAAGTCGGAGTTCTCTTCATGGCGATCTCTCTGATCACAGGAAGCCTCTGGGGCCGCTTGACCTGGGGAACGTTCTGGACGTGGGACGCTCGGCTCACGACGACTGCATTCCTGTTCGTCACCTATGTCGGGTATCTCGCAGTGCGCGGGCTCGGAGGCACACACCACCAGCGTGCTCGGCGAAGCGCAGTTCTCGCTCTGCTCGCAGTTCTCGAGATTCCACTGGTTCATTTTTCTGTGGAGTTGTGGAATTCGCTGCACCAGGAGGCAAGCGTTCTGACGCGGAAT
>JAULYE010000141.1:0-9513 GCA_032118015.1 Ilumatobacteraceae bacterium
CCCTTCGCTGCCCTCGAGGGCGTCGGCGCAGGCCAAGTGAAGCCGGGTGAGGAACACCTCTGCAACACGCTTCATGCTCACGCCTGAATCGTGCACACCGATGACGCGAGATTGATCAGTTCGGCGTATCGATGACTGTGACTGTTCCCTGGGACCCATCGACCATCACCGTTGCTCCATCAGGAATGCGCACTGTCGCATCGGTGACGCTGACGACACAGGGGATACCGAGTTCGCGGCTAACGATGATCGCATGGCTGACCACTGCCCCGACGTCGACAACGACCGCCCCAGCAGGTACGAACAGCGGCGTCCACGCTGGATCGGTATAGGGAGCGATCAGAACATCTCCTGGTTCGAAAGCGGATGGATCCGCCGGATTGAGCACCAACCGAGCAGTTCCCGTATAGGTACCAGGGGCGCCAGGCATTCCACTCAGAACATCGCCCGGCACGGCTGGGGCTACACCGCTCACCCCCTTGAGAGTCCACTCGGAAAGCGGCGGGGCCGCACCGTTGCAGATGAACGGCGGTTCGAGATTGAACAACTCCAAGTACTGCAGTTCTCGTTGCGCAAGACGTTCTCTGAACTCCTCTGGCTCTTCGGCAAAGACTGAGAGTTCATCTGCCAAAAGCATGCACACATGGGATCTCGCGAAGCCTGTTCGCTCTGCAAGTGCGTGAGTTGCCATCCGGATTTCGTGTACGACCTTGATGATGTTGGTCTTGGCCCGTTCGCGACCTGCGAGGTACACATGGGACGAGCGCAATGCCGAGTCGAACAGTGCAAGAGTGTCCGGATCGCCGGACAAGGCCGCTCGAACACGTTCAGTGGCCTCTATGCGCACTTCAGTATTGCGCTGGTTACGGATCATTGGGCTCTCTGATTCTGGAGCAGCCCGCATGGAATCGACCAATACACGTGCAAGTGCAGGCTTGGTCTCCCACGTCTCAGAGCGAATGTCCCACTCATTTGGCCCCCGGCTCCCGAACTCCATGAGGAACTCCTCGAAACGCGAGGCGAATTCCGGTGATGCCGCATCGAGTCGCGACAGCTCCCACATGGCTCGACTCGGAGCAGCCGAATCGACATCACCGATACTTGTGATCAGCGTCAAAGCCAAAGACGGATCCTCCATCGCGGCGGCCACCATCGAAAGGACCGCGGGGCCGATCGAGGTTCCCGCTGTTGTGTCGAGATGGTGCTCGAACATCCTTCTCAGCACAGCAGTGAAAGAGGTGATCCGCTGTACGAGCGCTGCCTCATCGAGCGTTGCAAGGTCGGGTCGCGCTGCGCGAATCGCATTGGCCTCTCGCTGATCCTCGAGCAGGTGCGGCAACGAGTCCGCCACCATCACCTTGCCCATCCACTCTCCCAACTTCGCCGTGTTGCCGGGACTTTCGTGCCACGGTTCGACGACGTGGGGTGGCACGTCAGGATGCGTCCCGAAATACGTCGCGTCGATCATCTCCGCGGAGAGATTCGGACCTCGATGACCGAACAGTCGTGCCATCGATGCGTTGATGTACATGTATCCGCCGAAGAGACCCACGACCTCTGGGCGCTGAGCATCGATTTCATGCTCGTCCACCGTTCCTGCATGCACTTGGCTGTCACGCCAACCCATCAGAATTCCCGGCTCCCAGACAGCCGTCCAGCACAAGGGACTGCATGGGTGAGGGAGCACTTCGCCGGCATTGGCTCGGGTGTAGACCGGGAAACGTTGACTGGGCAACCAGTCAGTCATCCATCGATCCGGCAAACCTCGACCATCAGACATTGATGCCCCCCATCGTCCATTTCCCGCCTTATCACGGTCACCGCCAATACGACCCAAGACCAACGGAACCCATTGGAACATGTGACGTGTGCCGAGAATACCAATCGAATCGCGCCGTGAACGACGGAGCAGTACGGCAGAATCACAATCGTGACTCCCCCTGAACCACTCCTGCCTGATCGAGGCGATGAACGAAACGTCGAACCACTCGATTCGACCCTCGATACAACCTGGGGTGCCTTCGGTCCGAGCGGACCCTGGAATCTCGACCGCGCGCAGACGTCCTGGCTCGAGTTGGCCGAAGATTTGCGTTCCCGAGCAAAAAAGACAGTTCCCGTTCTGACCAAAGCTCGACGGTTGCCCCCTGGACGCCGAGTCGGGACGGTGATGTGGCACATCGGAGGTGCGCTCGCTCCGTGGTTCATCGCCAACAAGCGCCATCGTTTCGCATCACCTGAAGCCAGTCGAGCCGACGTGTCACTGCGACTACGTCGTGCAGTCGAAGAACTTGGTCCGACGTACATCAAGCTCGGCCAGATCATCTCTTCAGGCGAGGGCCTATTTCCCGCCGAATTGGTCGAGCAGTTCAAACTGTGCCGAGATCAGGTTCCAGCCGAACCCTTCTCCACGGTCCGCACCACGGTCGAGAGCGATCTTGGTGCCCGTATCGAAGACGTCTTTGTTTCGTTCGACGAGGCGCCCCTCGCGGCCGCATCCATCGCTCAGGTCCATGCAGCTGTGCTGAAGACGGGCGAGGAAGTCGTCGTCAAAGTTCAGCGCCCCAACGTTGCATCTCTGGTTCGACGAGACCTGCAAGCAATGGCATGGATCGCTCCCCATCTCGTTGGCCGTATTCCCATTGCAGCTTTGGCCAATCCCCCTGCGCTGGTGGAATTGTTCGCTGAGACAATCGTCGAAGAACTCGACTTTCGCCTCGAGGCATCGAACATGGTCGATGTCGCGTCGATGTTGCACGATCTCGGCCAAGAGGGATACATCGTCCCTCGACCTCATCCGCACCTCGTGACGAAGCGAGTTCTGGTGATGGAGCGTCTGCGCGGGTTCAATTTCGACGATGTCGCCGGAATGAAGGATGCCGGCATCGACACCGAAGGTGTGATCCGAACGGGAATGATCGCCTTCATGGAAGGCGCCATGATCCATGGCATCTTCCACGGGGATCTCCATGGGGGAAATCTCTTCGTACTCGAGGACGGTCGAACAGCCCTTCTCGACTTCGGCATCGTTGCCCGCTTGTCCGACGAGCGTCGACTGGCATTCCTCCGCCTGATGCTGAGCGCCACAACGAATGACATCGTCGGACAAATGGCTGCCCTACGTGATCTCGGCGCACTCCCCCACGACACCGATCTGCACGCTGTGATCAGCGATCTTCGTTTGGATCAGCCCACGATTGATCCGACCACGCTCAATGGCGAGCAGATGGTCGCCGAAGTACAGCGGTTGATCAAAGCCCTCCTCGGCTACGGAGCGCGACTACCCAAGGAATTGATGCTGTACGTGAAGAACATGGTGTTTCTCGACGGCGCCATTGCTCGTCTCGCTCCCGACCTCGACATTCTTGGCGAAGTTGCATCGATCTCATTGCTCTTTGCGAACAAGCATGGTGAACAACTCGGCAAGGAACTCGGAGTCGACCCAAGTGCTGTCGAGTTCGACATGTCCGGCGTCAAAGCAACCCTTGGACTCGATGCAGAAGTGGACAGCATCACGTACAAGGATCTGCAGGCCCGCCGTGATTTGATCCAAAAGCGGATGCGGGAACACGTCGGTCGCTGAACCCACTCCACTACGGTACGAACCGATATGCGTTTGATCGTGGCTCGATGCAGTGTTCGATACGTGGGTCGCCTCGAGGCGACACTGCCCGAAGCGGTCCGTCTGATCATGGTCAAAGCCGATGGGTGCGTCGCGATCCACAGTGATGGCGGCGCATACAAGCCTCTCAACTGGATGAACGCTCCGAACACCATCGTGGAAACCGGCGAAGAATGGATCGTCTCCAATCCCAAGGGCGAGGTTCTGCACATATCGCTGTTGGAGATTCACGCGGATTCGAGCCACGCATTCGGAGAGGATCCCGGACTGCTCAAAGATGGAGTGGAGGCCCACCTTCAAGAACTCCTCGCTGCTGTCCCGGACACGATCGAGTCCGGTCTCACGCTCGTTCGTCGGGAATGGCCCACGGCAATCGGTCCCGTGGACTTGATGTGTATTGATGCTTCCGGCAACTACGTCGCCATCGAAGTCAAGCGGCGGGGGGAGATCGATGGAGTCGAACAGTTGACCAGGTATCTCGATGTACTCAAGAACGATTCACAACTCATAGGCCTGCGCGGCATCCTTGTCGCCCAGTCGATCAAGCCCCAAGCCAAAGTTGTTGCCGAACAGCGCGGTATCGGCTGGACCGAAGTCGATTACGACGATCTGCGAGGACGACGACCCGAGGAACTCAGACTCTTTTGACGGCGTACCGCATCACCCATCAGGAGTGGTGTACGAGACCCTGATCGATCACGACCCGATCACCCACAGACGTGGTGAAGACAGTTCGACCCGCCTCGATCGTCCACATACGCACAGTCAGAGCTTCTCCCGGCATCACCGGTGATGAGAAACGACCTTCGATGTGCTGGAACCGAGCCACATCGTTGTTGCACAGAGCCGACAAAAGAGCTCGACCAGTGAAGCCGTAGGTACACAGACCGTGCAGGATCGGACGATCAAAGCCTCCAATGGCAGCGAAGGATGGATCGGTGTGCAGCGGATTGCGATCACCCGAGAGGCGATAGACGAAGGCCTGATCCGTGGTCGTCTGTAACGTCACTTCATGATCGGGCGTGCGCGTCGGTGGTTCGTTCTGCGGACCGGACGGGCCGCGATCGCCGCCCCATCCGCCCTCACCGCGAATGAAGACCGACGAACGTGTCGTCCACAATGGCTCACCGCTCACCAACTTCGTCTCTGCCTCGGTGACGACGACGGCAGCCTTGGTCTTGTCGTACATCGCAACGACTTTGTCCTGAACAGTGGCTTGCCCTTCGACTGGAATCGGGCGATGCAGCGTGATCGCCTGTGAGCCGTGCACCAGCATGGCGAAGTTGAACGATCCGATCTCCGACATCGCGCTCTTGCCCGGAGACATCGTCCCCGAGCCGGCAACCACAGCAAACGTCGGGTACACGCGCTGCTCGACATCATTGGTGTTCTCCGTGGAAAAGGCCAGATCGTTCTGGCCCGCCCCGATACCGACGGCATACAGCAACGCTTCCTTCGAGGTCCACGACATCGTGCGGACATCTCCGACCGCTCCAACAGCACCTGGATTCAACGGCATGTGCTCACTCCTTGATCGTCCCGCACGCACGTGCAATGCGGGTTCGTACGAGATACCCGTGCGAACTACTGGGTCAGGATCGTAGTTCCCATGGTCGATTCGTTGTCAGTTCGAAGCCTCACCGCGGTTGCGGCCAGCCTCCTGGTGTTCCATCCATTCCGGAATTCTTCCGTGCAGTGGCCAGCAATTCGGCAACGATCGGTCCCAACTGGGTCGGATCGTCCACGGGAGTATGTCGCGGACCGCGCACCCAACCCTCCGCCACTGCGAGGACATCACCGCTGGCTTCGAAGACTCTGCCTGTGACACCGGCGGCCTCCTCGGACGCGAGCCAGGTGACAATCGGGGCGATCCAACGAGGGGAGCGGCGTTCGCGCTCTTGATCAGTTTCGGGTGCCGGGCCGAGACCCTCGGTCATGCGCGTGAGTGCCACTGGTGCCACTGCGTTGACCGTCACGCCATAACGCGACAATTCGAGTGCTGCGATATTGGTGAACGATGCAATCCCCGCCTTGGCTGCTCCGTAGTTGGTCTGACCCGGATTTCCGTAGATACCCGAGACCGACGTCGTGTTGATGATGCGTCCAGAGACAGGCTTGCCCGCCTTGGACTGTTCGCGCCAGTACACGGCGGCGAAACGGCTGGGAGCGAAGGTTCCCTTCATGTGAACGTCGATCACGGCGTCCCATTCGGCCTCCGACATCGAAAACATCATTCGGTCACGCAAGATGCCGGCATTGTTGACGACGACGTGGAGGTCTCCGAATGCCTCCACAGCAGTGTTGATGAGCCGTTCTGCTCCAGCCCAATCGCTGACGCTGTCACCATTGGAAACAGCCTCGCCACCCATGGCTCGAATCTCAGCAACCACCTGATCGGCCGGAGTCAGGTCTCCCCCGCTCCCGTCGACATTGCCGCCCAGGTCGTTGACGACCACCTTGGCTCCGTGAGCGGCGAGGCTCAGCGCGTGCTCACGTCCGATTCCTCGACCAGCTCCGGTCACGATCGCAATTCTTCCTTCACACAAACGGCTCATCGCAGCTTCTCCTCATCCCATCACGTGTGCACATGAACGACCGCATGATCATAGGGAACTCCCTCACAGGAGCCACCCTCGAATCCATCTGATACTCACGGCCCGATATCACATCCGGAGAGCAGCATCTCCTATCTAGCCTGTCGGCGTGGCCAAGCGCGAGCATCGAGTACCTCCAAATGCCGTCGTCGTGGGAGCTGGCCCCGCGGGAACCGCTGCCGCCATGACTCTCGTGCGCAATGGTGTCGCAACGACATTGATCGACAGGGCTACGTTCCCCCGAGACAAATGCTGCGGAGACGGTCTGACGACTCTGGCCCTGCGTGAGATCGAACATCTCGGACTCGATCCTTCGTCGGTCGCCAACTGGTACGACATCGACGACGCATGGTTGCGATCACCATCAGGCCGCGAGGTCCATTTGCCGATGCCGTCCACTGGTCGGTTCGCAGCAGTTGCACCGCGTCGTGACCTTGATGCCGCTCTCGTCGACCTCGCACGTGATGCAGGAGTACGCATTCTCGAGGACACGACATTCACTGGAGTGACCCATGATGCCAACGTGATTCGCGTCAACGCTCAGTGCCAAGGTCAGGATCTGGCCCTCGATGCCGACTGGCTCATCGCCGCTGACGGCATGTGGAGTCCTGTTCGCAAGAGTCTGCATCTCACGCCTCCTGGATATCTCGGAGAATGGCATGCGTTTCGACAGTACGCATCGAATGTGACCGGGTCCGCTCGCGATCGCCTCATCGTCTGGTTCGAAGATGATCTTCTTCCTGGGTACGCATGGAGCTTCCCTCTCCCAGGAGGGCGCGTCAATCTCGGTTTCGCGGTTCTGCGGGACGGCTCACGACGCATTCAAGACATGGCGAATATCTGGCGTGATCTCATCGACCGACCGCACATTCGCGCCGGGCTCGGCGATGCGGCCGTCCTCGAGGGCCGACACACGGCCTGGCCAATTCCAGCGCGGATCGACACAGCCACGACCGGAACGGGTCGCATTCTGTTCGTTGGCGATGCGGTCATGGCCTGTGACACCCTCACCGGTGAAGGAATTGGTCAGGCCCTTCAAACAGGGAGGCTCGCCGCAGAGGCAATACTCGCCCACCCCTTGCAGGTGCAGCGAGTGCAGGACACCTACCGTCGTACCGTCCGCCATCATCTGGTTGCAGACCATCGCATGTCCCGCGCCCTGTCACGCGTTCTCGCCCATCGTCGAGGGGCACGTGGAGCGATCTTTGTCATCGCTCGTTCCGGACGAAGGGGTCGTACTCATTTCGCCCGGTGGATGTTCGAAGGCGAGCCCCGAGCCATAGTCGTGACTCCGAGGCGGTGGCATCGACAGCTGCTGCGCTCCCCGGGAGCCTTCTCTCGCTGAGGCACAGCTACGACGGGACACGGGCGCATCGAACCTCTTCGGCTACGTTCGAGTCATGCGAACCCGTCTGACCGACCTGCTCGACATCGAGCATCCGATCATGCTTGCCGGAATGGGCGGCATCTCCTACTCCGACCTCGTCGCTGCCGTCAGCGAAGCAGGAGGCATCGGCACGTTCGGCGCTGCGCCGATGCGTCCCGGTCAACTGGATGCAGAAATCGCGCGAGTCAAGACTCTGACCTCCAAACCCTTCGGTGTCGATCTACTGACAGCAGTCCCTTCACAACTCCAACGAGATGTCCAGAGCGTCATCGATGGTGGTGCACGCATTTTCGTCGCCGGTCTCGGAGTGCCACGTGAGATCATCGATGTTTTGCACGACAACAACATCCTCGTTGGGTCGATGTGCGGCAAGGTACGCCACGCGGTGGACGCGGTTGCGAGTGGATGCGATTTCGTCGTCGCCCAGGGCACCGAGGGCGGCGGTCACACGGGAACTGTGGCAACGATGGCTCTGATACCCCAGGTGGTCGATGCAGTCGGAGACAAGGTTCCAGTCGTCGCAGCCGGCGGCTTGTTCGATGGGCGTGGACTTGCGGCCTCGATCGCCCTCGGGGCCGATGGCGTTTGGATGGGAACTCGCTTCATCGCTACTCCGGAAGCCCATGCACCCAACGCCTACAAGGGCATGTTGATCGAGACCGCCGAAGATGGAACAGTTGTCTCCCGTGCCTACACCGGAAAGACATGCCGAGTCGTACGAACGCAGTGGACACAACAGTTCGAAGAGCATCCCGACACCTTGAAGAAATTCCCTGAGCAAGTCCTCGTCTCGATTCAGGCTGGAGCGAATCACATGGGTGACCCACCCGAAACAGCGATCGATGTGACTCGCGAGTTCATGCCAGCGGGACAGGGTGTTGGCGCCATCCACAGTTTGATTCCTGCAGGGGACCTCGTTCGCCAGATCCTCGCCGAAGCCGAGATCGCAATGGATGCCATTGCGCGGGTCCGGCGCTGATTCGGCAACGTTCTACTCTTCACGCCCGAAAATCGCGATCGTCTTCGATGTCGTCACGATCCACCTGGAGCATGCTCAGGTCGAACCACGATCTGCGTCGTGTCTTCATCGCCCAGGTGATCTCGTACTTGGGAGATTGGTTCAGCTTCGTTGCTCTCATCGGACTCGTCGACGATCTGACCGGTTCGAGTTTTTTGGTTTCTCTCGTCATGGTGTCCTTCTCACTGCCGTCATTCCTTGCTTCCCCGATTGCCGGACCCATGGTCGATCGGTTCGACAGACGGCGCATCCTCATCGTCGTGTCGTTCATCCAAGCCTTTTCGGCTCTCGGATTGCTGCTCGTCGACAGCGGAACCGTTTGGCTGGTCTTTGTCTGTCAGAGCTCGATCTCTGCACTCGCCGCAGTCGTCAAACCGGCGACTGAGGCCGCTATCCCCAATATCGCCCGAAACCGGGACGAGGTCGCCAAAGCCAATTCTCTCCTTGGTTCCACCTGGGGTGTGATGTTGGCAGTTGGCGCTGCGATCGGCGGAGTGTTCTCCTCGGCTTTCGGCCGAGATGCAGCATTTCTTGCCAATGCCTTGTCCTTTGCCGCATCCGGTGTCGTCTTTGCACTCGTGCGTACACCGATGCAGAACGAACGCCAGCACACCTCGACTCGCATGCGACCCATTGCCGATATGGCTGAAGCCCTCGGGCAAGCTCGTCGGGATCCGATCCTTCTCGCGCTTTTGTTCTCCAAGACAACCTTCGCCATCGGCGCGGGAGTGGTCAGCCAATTGGCGGTTCTCGCTTCGGACGTCTTCGGCGGCGGAGATGCCTCCCGTGGACTCTTGATCGGTGCCCGGGGTGTCGGATCGGGGCTTGGGCCATTGATCGCGGCGCGCTACACGGGTGGCGATCTCTCCCGAGTTCTCCGAGTATGCGGGATTGC
>JAULYE010000142.1:0-4196 GCA_032118015.1 Ilumatobacteraceae bacterium
GGCCTTTACTGTTGTCGGCGGTGGGGACTCCGCTGCAGCAATCGCCAAGTTCGGTTTCGACGACGACGTCGATCATGTGTCAACGGGTGGGGGAGCCGCACTCGAACTTCTCGAGCTCGGTGACTTGCCTGGTTTGAAAGCTTTGAGGGAGGCACCCAATGCCCAGTGATATCCGCCGTCCGCTGATCAGCGGCAACTGGAAGATGAATCTCAATCACTACGAGGCGATTCACCTGTTGCAGAAGCTCTCGTATCTGCTTCCGAAGGAAACGCTCGAACATGTGGATGTCAGCGTGCATCCACCTTTCACCGACATTCGCAGTGTGCAGACGGTGATCGAGGGAGACGGTCTGGGGTTGCTCCTTGGCGCTCAAAATTGTCACTCGGACGAAAAGGGTGCCTTCACAGGTGAAGTGTCAGCCACGTTCCTGGCCAAGCTCGGAGTTCGGCTCGTGATCTGTGGCCACAGCGAGCGGCGTCAGTTGTTCGGTGAGACCGACGAGTTCGTCGCGGCAAAGGCTGCCTCTGTCATCAAGGCCGGGATGACGCCAATCGTGTGCGTGGGCGAGACGCAGGCTGAGCGTGAGGCCGGCGTGACATTGGATCGTGTCTCAGCCCAAGTTCGAGGTTCTCTCAAGGGTCGATCGAAAGATGACATTGCAGGACTGGTGGTTGCCTACGAGCCGATCTGGGCGATCGGAACCGGTCTCACCGCGACGGCTGCCGATGCCCAAGAAGTATGTGCAGCGATCCGCAATGTCATTCGTGCTGATTGGGGTGTCGAAGCAGCCCAATCGGTTCGGATTCAATACGGGGGATCGGTCAAGGCTGGCAATGTCGCCGAGCTCATGGCCCAGCCCGATATCGATGGGGCGCTTGTCGGTGGTGCCAGTATCGATCCGGACGAGTTCGCCCGGATCGCCCAATTCGAGCGCTGAGTTGATCGAACAGGGCGGCAAGTACGCCCGTCGGGGCGGATCGACCAGGTTCCGCAAGCGTGTTGCGGGAGCTGATTGTCCGGAGATCTGGTCGGGGCAGTAGCATGTCGAACCGTGCGAGACATTCTGATGTACATCATGGTGGTCGTGAACGTCGTGTCCATGCTTGCCATGGTCGCGGGGATCCTGATGCACAGCGGTAAGGGCGGAGGGCTTTCCGACATGTTCGGAGGAGGCGGCGGAGCCGGTCTCGGTTCAGCTGCTGCTGAGCGAAACCTGAATCGCATCACGCTGGTCTTCGCCCTGGTCTGGGTGATTTCGATTCTCGCACTCGGCTTTTTGATGGTTCGCTGACCTGTGGCTCGGGACCGTCGACGACGGTAGAGTCGAAGCCCGCGGAGGGATCATCCATCCGCTCACATACACACCACGTCGAAGTGGCGGAATAGGCAGACGCGCTAGCTTGAGGGGCTAGTGATCGTAAGATCGTGGGGGTTCAAGTCCCCCCTTCGACACCAATGCAAGGGGAATCCCCATTCTCGAGGATGCGGAATCGTCGGTTCAGCGTCAAGAGGACATGCACGGCCTTTGGTCGTCGTGACTGAAGGTCGGATTGGCGTCGATTTCTGTACTTGGTGCTCAAGCATGTACTCTTCCGCACATGGTTGGGCAACCGAATACGAACCGTTCTCCTTTTGCGTCTTGGAACGCTACGCGACTTGCGCTTCCCGCGTGCGTTGCGCTCGTCGGCGCAATGACGATGACCTCCTCGCCGGTGCAGGCGGGGCCAGGACCAACTGCTTGTGTCGAAGGAACCGATTTCGTCTCCACGATCGATGGCGGATACACGTATGTGGCATTCAAAGATCCCAGCGGCTCGTGCATCTACGACATCGCGGCGACCTCGTTCGACTACCTCGTCGTCGGCGGTGGCGGTGGCGGTGGACGGAGGCACGCGGGCGGTGGCGGTGCCGGCGGCATGCTCACCGGGAACGCTGTTGTCGAAGCGTGCTCGACCTTGACGGTGACGGTGGGTGACGGAGGCCTTGGAAATGTCGACGGGGTCGAAGGAAGTTGGGGTGGTGAGAGTGGCGAAGACTCCGTTCTGACGTTCGTGAGCAACCCCATTGCGACGACCGAAACCGCACTTGGTGGCGGGCCAGGATCCACGGGTGGCGATTACAGCCTTAGCACCCCGCCGCCGTCAGGTGGATCGGGTGGCGGAGGTTACGACTTTTTCGGGGCGGGCACTGACGGGCAGGGCAACGACGGAGCGTCTGGGAGACCTGGCGACTATGAAGGCGACGAGTATTGGGGCGGGGGCGGCGGTGGAGCAGGAAGTGATGGCTCACAAGGTCTCCCGACCGGTGGTGACGGTGGAGCTGGAGCGCCATGGCTCCCTGGCACTTTCAATGCAGCCATAGCTACAGGTCTTGGACTCGACGCATCACTGGTCAGTAGCAGCAATGTGTACTTCGCCGGTGGCGGAGGCGGAGGCGCGACTCCAGGCTTCTTTGCATCGTCGCCCATGGAAGGCGGCCAGAGCGGGCTCGGTGGCGGGGGTCGAGGTGGCGCTGGCGGCTCCAGTGTGACGACGTCGCAAGCTGCGGGAGCTGCTGGAGTGAGTGGTTCCGGAGGGGGCGGCGGTGGCGGCGGGCTGATCGAAGGTGGCGATTTTTTCAGCGAGGGCGGTAATGGCGGCTCGGGAATCGTCATCGTGCGATTCATCGCTGGGGATCCCTGTCAGACACCCCAAAGAAGTCCGCTGCGCTTCGAGTTCGCACTTCCGGTTGTGTCATAACTCCCCGACACGCTCTGATCGACGTCCTGGGTGCCAGATCTCGTTCGTCCGACCTGCGTGACTCTCTTGTGGCTTTGACTGTCGCAGGAGCTTGATCTTGGATGGAGATCAGCTTTGGCTGGATCTCGAGAACTCGCCCGTTATTCGTCGTGAATGCCAAAGCCATCCAACAGCACTTCGAAGCCGGTCATGTACGCGTCCTCGTTGAACTTCGCAACGGCTTCCTCGCTGACAACCGATGCGAAGACGTCACTGTCAGTTTCCATTTGGCGCACGGCGCGCGACGTCAAATGGCGGGGCGCATCACCGAAGTCGAAAACTGAGACACCGACCATGTAGCTCTCGAGGGTACGAAGGGCTACGAACAACTGCCGGCCCTCGCGTCCGGCTCGGGGTGAGGAGCATTCCCTCGATTCTTCCGTGGACGTAGCCCAGGACGTCCGGGATCCTCATCGCGTCAAAGTCCCAGGTTCTGCACAGTGCTGAGGTCGAAGTCAGGTCCGCGGAGAAGCGCGCATGAGTGGACTTCAAGCACAGTGAGTTGAAGATTGTCGAAAGCGTCGTCAGAAGAAGGGACAAAGCCCGCGATCGGTTGAGCCGGCCACTCACACACACCACGTCGAAGTGGCGGAACAGGCAGACGCGCTAGCTTGAGGGGCTAGTGATCGTAAGATCGTGGGGGTTCAAGTCCCCCCTTCGACACCAATGCAGTTTGCGCCGGCGTGCCTTCCTCGTCTCGCAGAAAAGCACTGTTAAGTTGTGTCGGTGCCCGAGGCTTCGAAACCCAAGATTCGTCGCTGGCTGATGCTGGCATTCTTCGTGGCTGTGCTAGCGGTTGGGGCCGACGCATGGAACACGCCTTCTGCGTTCCTGATCGCCTTGGTGCCGCTGACGTACACGATCCCCGCCTTTGTGTGGCTCGACCGGCTCGAGCCTGAGCCCCGTGTCATGAGGTGGAACGCGTTCTTGTGGGGCGGCGGGATTTCCGTGCTCGTGGCGGGCATTGCCAATGAGGTCACCGCTGCAACGGTCGGGATCTCCGCGGCGCTTGTCGTCAGTGCCCCAGTTGTGGAAGAGACCATGAAGGCACTCGGAATCTTGGGTGCAGCAAGACGCCATCACGTCGACACCCCGCTTGATGGTGCGGTCTACGCCGGGTACGTGGGCCTCGGTTTCGCAATGATTGAGAACGTCATCTACTTCTCGCAGGCAATCACCGATGACGAACTCGGATTGGTGTTCGTGTTGCGTGGGCTGTTCTCGCCTTTCGCACACCCATTCTTCACGGTCTGGGTGGGGCTCGCTATCGGCAGAGCGGTCCGCAATGGACGCTCTCGACGGATGGCCACACTGCGTGGACTTCTGCCGGCGATCGCCTTGCATGCCGCGTGGAATGCGTCGGGGGTGAGCACCGTCTTTGCCTTTCTTCTGCTCGGGCAGATCGTGCTCTTCGTCTT
>JAULYE010000143.1:0-3125 GCA_032118015.1 Ilumatobacteraceae bacterium
GGCATTCAGGTCGTGGCTGCCCCGGACCTCGACATGGGAGATTTCCAATCAACTTTGGACTTCTTCGCTCCGGTCGACTGCACCTACCTGACGAGTGACACCTTCGAAGGTCAGGACTTGATCGGCGAGTTCGATGTCTATGTGGACTGCGGCGACGTCGATGAAATGTTTTACGTCGTTGGCGCGTTCTACGACGCCATCTACGAGGCGATGGTGATCGTCCTGGCTCAAGTCAACGATGCAGCAGATCTGGAGGTCATCGACCAGGCTCTGAACACCCTCTACCTGCCCTGACGTTGGTTCAACTGAAGAGGAGTCTCAGTCGCCGAAGACCCGGCGCGTATAGGCATTGGCGAAGGTGCGTGTTGGATCGAGCCGTGACCGTGCCTTCATGAAGTCGTCCCACTTGGGATAGAGCTCAGATAGTTCAAGTGCTGTCAGGTCGTGCATCTTGCCCCAGTGCGGACGTCCCTGGTAATCGGCCATGATCGCTGCAACATCGCGAAAGTAAGCCGTGTGGTCCATCCCTTTGTACATGTGCACAGCGATGTACGCGGTGTCGCGTCCTGATGCTGTCGACAGCGGAATGTCGTCTGCAGCAGTGAAACGCACCTCGACGGGAAAACTCACCAGGTGGCCTTTGGCATCGATCATGGCTGCGATCCGCCGCAAAGCTTCTGCGCAGTTCTCTCGCGGGATGGCGTATTCCATCTCGACGAATTTGACGATGCGTTTGCTGGCGAAGATGCGGAAGCTGTCGTCCACATAGGACGTTTCACCTGTCGACGGCAAGGCGGTTGCCAATCTCGGAATCCACTCGGGTCGTAGTCGGCCGAGTCGACACACGGCCCCGAATGCATAGTTCTCGAGAAACATCTTTTCGTACCAGTGGCGCACCGGATGAGACCGGGAAACTGGTTCATCCGTTCGATTGTTGCGTTTCGTCAGTGCCCACTTGGTGTGGGGAATCCAGAAGAACTCGAAGTGATCGTTGGTGTCGACATGTTCATCGAGGTTGTCGAGTATCGCGTCGAGCCGCTGTGCTCCCTCGTGAGCTTGCAGACGAAACGCAGGCACCACATCGAGGGTCACTTGGGTCATGACTCCGAGCGCCCCCACACCCACCCGAGCGGCATCGAGAAGGACCGCATGGTGATCCGGGTTCATGTCGAGCACGCTGCCGTCACCTGCTACGAGTCGCATGCCAGCGATTCGTGTGGCAATTCCGCCGAGTGCGCGCCCCGTTCCATGAGTGGCCGTGGAGACTGCCCCTGAGATGCTCTGGTATGCGATGTCTCCCAAGTTCGGGAGGGCATAGCCAAGCCCGTGCAGGACATGGTTCAGTTCGTCGATCGAGATGCCGGCTTGGACAGTGACCTGGTTCGTCGTGCGGTTCACATCGACGAGTCGAGACAGCCCGCTGAGGTCGATCAGGTGACCGTCTGTCAGAGCTGTAGGTGTGAAGCTGTGACCGGACCCGACTGCCTTGACTGTTTCCGAGCGGGTGGCGGCACTCGCCACGATCTCACAGACCTGGTCTTCAGATGTCGGTTGGTGGATACCCACCGGACGGCACGTTTGGTTTCCCGCCCAATTCGTCCACGTTCGACCGGCAGTACGACGCAATGCCTGGGGGCGCGTGGATTTCGAGAGCGAGGTCAGGTTCAGCACGGATCGAGAGTTCATCATTGCGAGATCAATGGGATCTTAGGGGCAGCGATCCATGGCTTCCCGACCAGATGGCATTTCTGCCTAAGGTTGAACGATGTCAGCTCTTCCTGCCGTGTTCCCTGCCTTCGTTTTTTCCAACGACCCCGATCGTCCGGTCCGAGGAGTGCAAGAGGTCGACCTGTCCGCCGTTGCTCCGGATGGGGTGTTGATCGAAGTCGAGTGGTCGAGCGTCAACTACAAAGATGGTCTCGCGTCGACGATCAAGGGAAAGGTCGCCCGACTGTCTCCGCTCATCCCTGGTGTGGATCTCGCTGGACGCGTCGTGGAGGACGGGCAGGGTTTCACTGCTGGTGATCTTGTCATCGGACACGGATACGACATCGGTACGTCACGTCACGGGGGATACGCCCGTTACGCCCGCGTTCCTGCCGAATGGATCGTGCCTCTTCCCTCGGGTTTGACCACGCGCGAAGCCATGGTGGTGGGTACGGGTGGTTTCACCGCTGCGCTGTCCGTGATCGCTCTGCAACGCTGGGGACTTCGGCCCGAAGACGGTCCCGTCCTCGTCACCGGGGCGACCGGCGGGGTGGGGAGCATGGCGGTGTCAATGTTGGCTGGCCAGGGGTATCAGGTGACAGCGAGTTCCGGAAAGCCTGAGGCAGCGGACTATTTGAGGTCATTGGGGGCGAGCGCGATCATCGACCGCTCTTCATTGTCCGAAGACGATGGTCGGCCACTGCAGTCGATGGAGTTCAACGGTGCTGTCGACTGCGTGGGGGGAACCACATTGGCCAATCTGCTCAAGCGTCTCCGCTATGGGAGCGCAGTCGCCGCCAGCGGTCTCACCGGGGGTGCTGCACTCTCGACCACGGTGATGCCCTTCATTCTCCGGGGAATCGCCCTGCTCGGAATCGACTCTGTGCAGACGCCGATGAGCGTCAGGGTCGAGACCTGGCGCAGAATTGCCTCGGACCTCAAACCGAGCAATCTCGATACGATCGGGCAGTCAATTGGCCTGCACGCTTTGGACGGAGTCCTGACGTCGATTCTCCAAGGTGGTGTCACCGGTCGCTATGTGGTCTCGCCGACGACAGATTGAACCTCTCGACAACTCATGTCACCGAAACGATCGGGCAACTCAGTGTGTGACTCCGAGTGACTCCATCGGCCTGGATGCCGCTAGTCTGCCCGCTACGGTATGGGTGATCGCTGAATGACATCTTCGACCGCTTCGACCGTGCTCGTCCCCGGGACCCACCTGATGGTCGGTCTCCTCGGGTCTCGCGACAACTATCTGCGATTGATCGAGCAGACCTTTCCTGATGCGGCCATCGTCGTGCGCGGAAACGAAGTCACGATTTCTGGACCCTCGGCCGCGACGGTCGTGAGGCTGTTCGAGGAACTCGTTCTCCTTTTGGAAACTGGAGAAACCATCGATGAGGCCGTCTTGCGCC
>JAULYE010000144.1:0-3798 GCA_032118015.1 Ilumatobacteraceae bacterium
GTTGCGGGTGTCGGTCTGCTGGTGTGCCTGTACTCGTATCGCTACTTCTCGGCATCGAAGCCGGCTCTGGGTCGGCTGTCAGGCTTGCTGACAGCCTTCGCTGGAGCGATGACCGGTCTCGTCATATCGGATCATCTGCTCGCTCTGTTCTTGTTCTGGGAACTGACGTCGGTGACGTCATACCTTCTGATCGGCAACGATGACAAGAATCCGCGGGCGCGCGATGCCGCATTGTCCGCGATGCTCATCACGGGCACGGGAGGTTTGGTTCTGCTCGCGGGGATCGTTGTCCTCGGACAGCAGGTGGGGACCTATCGACTGAGCGAACTCGCGATCAGCATTCCTGCGGGCAGTGTGAGTTGGGTCGCGGTTCTGTTGATTCTTATCGGCGCCTTCACGAAATCCGCTCAGTTCCCATTCTCGAGTTGGCTCCCAGGAGCAATGGTCGCTCCCACGCCGATCAGTACGTATCTCCACGCAGCGACCATGGTCAAAGCCGGGGTGTATCTCGTTGCCCGACTTGCACCTTCGCTTGCAGATGTCTCGATCTGGCGACCGATGATCTTCGTCCTCGGTTCGGCGACGATGATTTTCAGTGGCTGGCGGGCGTTGCGCCAAGTGGACCTGAAACTCCTACTCGCTCATGGCACAGTCAGCCAGTTGGGACTGATGATGGTTGTCCTCGGCGCCGGCCACTATTCGATGGCGCAGGCTGGAATCGTTCTTCTGCTCGCGCACGGAGTGTTCAAAGCAGCCCTGTTCATGATCGTTGGAATCATCGATCACCAAGCTGGCACCCGTGATATTCGCCGGCTCCGTCGACTTGGGCCCGGTTGGCGACACGTCGAAGTGACGGCCCTTCTGGCAGCAGCGTCGATGGCAGGCGTACCTCCACTTCTCGGTTTCATTGCCAAGGAGAAAATCTTGGTTGCCGCCATTGACGGGTCATTCCCGGCGGCAATGGCGCTTGTCATCGTCATCGTCGTCGGTTCAGTTCTGACGTTTGCCTACTCGGCTCGTTTCGTTTTGGGAATCTTCGGATACTGCACATCACCCGATGTCGAGGGTCAGATCGAGGTACCAGTCCGACCCCCACGCTTGGGGCTCGCGGCACCGGCAGTCCTTCTCGGATTCGTCGCGCTCATCACTGGTGTGTTTCCGCGACTCGTCAGTTCATGGGTGGTGGCTGCAACGAGAGTGGTTCATCCCACATCGACACCCAAAGGGGTCGTGTTGTGGGCCGGATTCAACTCGGCATTGTTGCTTTCGGCCATCGTCATCACCATCGGACTCATGTTGGTCATTGCTCGCGAACGTGTTGCCCGTGTGCAACGTCGTTTTCATGAGGTGATCGAACCGCTTCCCTCGGCCGATTCCGTCTTTTGGTGGTTGCTCGCTGCCACCTTGCGTTTCGCGAAGCGTTCGACACGAGTTGTGCAGAGCGGTTCGCTGCCCGTGTACGTCATGGTGATCCTCGGCGTTGCGACTGTTGCCATCGCGGTTCCAGCTGTCAGTGCCTTCAACGGTGTTCCCGATTGGATCGATTCCCCGGCACAACTCGCCCCACTGTCGTTCATCATCGTTGCCGCGATGGGGGCAGCGTGGACAACCAGGAGGATTTCGGCGGCATTGTTGCTCGGAGCAGCTGGCTACGGAATGGCTGGTTTGTACGTCATCAACGGCGCACCGGATCTCGCTCTCACCCAGTTCGCTATCGAGACATTGGCAACTGTTCTCTTCGTCTTGGTGCTTCGGGTTCTTCCCCGTGATTTCGAAAGGCACCATGGGGGAGTGCGCGGTCCGATCCGGCTGTTGGTGTCGGTTGCCGTTGGTGTCGGTGTGTTCGTCTTCGCCCTTGTCGCTGCACAGACACGAGAATCCGTGCCCCAGTCATCGATCTCCGAAGAAATGCTCGAACGATCCGTCCCCGATGCCTACGGGGCAAATGTGGTCAACGTCATCTTGGTCGACTTTCGCGGGATGGACACCCTGGGCGAGATCACTGTGCTTGCTGTTGCTGCGCTCGGAACCGTGGCGCTCGCCCGAAGTGTCGGAGGACGACGCAACCAGGTGAGGGGATCCACGACTGCGATTGTGCGCTCTCAGGTCGTCGACGCGATCACCCGGCTGCTCTTTGCGAGCATCGCCGTCCTCGCGACGTACTTCTTGTTTGCAGGTCACAATCAGCCAGGTGGTGGATTCGTCGGAGGACTGACCGTTGGGGCCGCGATCAGTTTGCGGTATGTCGCAGGAGGGGCTGAGGCTGTTCGGCGATCGATTCGCCTACCTGCCAACGTCGTACTCGGCGGGGGTTTGGGCGTCGCTCTGTTGACCACATTCATCCCGCTCGCCCTCGGGGGAGCAGTTCTCGAACACGCAACTCTCACATGGGACCTGCCGATCTTGGGAACAATCAAGACGACGTCTGCTCTGCCATTCGACATCGGTGTCTTCTTTGTCGTCATTGGCCTCGTGTTGATGGCGATCGAGGCCTTCGGAGGGGAACCCGAAGATGACGAGGTTCACGACGTCGAAGACTCCTCGATTGGGGAATTGCGATGACCGTATCGATCGCGATTGCAACAGCGGTGCTCTTCGCAACCGGAACGTGGTTGCTCATGCAACGCCGGCTGACGCGCATCGTCATCGGTATTGGGCTTCTCGGTCACGGGGCGAATCTTCTTCTCGTGTCGTCGGGAGGGCCGAGCGGGAAGGCTCCGATCATCTCGAGCGACGATATGACTGGCTATTCCGATCCGTTACCTCAGGCTTTGGCTTTGACCGCCATTGTGATCACCTTCGGGGTCACTGCCTTGCTGTTGGCTCTCGGCTATCGGAGTTGGCAGATCACCAAGGATGATGTCGTGGAAGACGATGTCGAGGACCGGCGTGTTCTACGCCGTCTGCATCAGGATGGCCCAGAATCCGATGCCGATCTGGAAGACGCTGTTCCCGTCGTACCGGATGAGGACGGCCTCGATCGCGATGGTCCATCGGTGATGAATGACCGTGAACTCGGGGGGCGCTCATGATGCGTGAGAGCTCGGACTTCATTCAGTTCCTCGTTCCGCTTCCCGTTCTGGTTCCCCTTGCTGGAGCAGCGCTCAGCATCATCGGTTCACGGTGGCGACCACTGCAAAGGACGGTCAGTCTCATCGCTCTCGTCATCGGTGTGGTCGTCAACGTCATATTGATGATCGACGTCGATGACAAGGGAATCGTGGCACAGGTGGCCGGCGGTTGGACTGCACCACTCGGCATTGCATTCGTGATCGACAGACTGTCAGCAATCATGCTCGTTGTCTCGAGCATCGTTCTGCTCCTGGTCATGGTTTTCGCGATCGGACAAGCCGATGAAGAAGAGCGCCAACCATCATTTCATCCTCTGTATCTCGTCCTCGCTGCAGGTGTGTCAGCGAGTTTCCTCACTGCTGATTTGTTCAATCTGTTCGTCGCTTTCGAAATGATGCTCGCTGCGAGCTATGTGCTGATCACTCTCGGTGGACGAGCCGAACAGATCAGATCGGGAATGACGTATGTCGTGATCAGTCTGATTGCATCGACATTGTTCATCACGGTTCTCGCCCTCTTGTACATGGCCACGGGCACCGTCAACATGGCAGATCTCGCAGGTCGATTCGAGAGTGTGGACCCGGGCGTCAAAGCAGCGTTTGCGATTGCTCTGCTCGTTGTCTTTGGAATCAAGGCCGGGTTGTTCCCATTGTTCTTCTGGCTACCGGACAGTTATCCCACTGCACCTGGACCGATCACTGCAGTCTTCGCAGGCCTGCTCACCAA
>JAULYE010000145.1:0-2618 GCA_032118015.1 Ilumatobacteraceae bacterium
TCGGCTCGGGAAGTATCGATAGACAGCCGAGCTGACCAAGCCGAGCTCCCGTGCCACCGCCCGCAGTGACAGACCGGCAGCACCTTCCCTTGCCAAATGTTTGCGGGCGGTTCGCTTGATCTGAGCGGTGAGTTCAGTGCGGGCCCGTTCTCGAACTCCGACCATGGAACCATCGTACTTGCGGAGTTCCTATTTCGAGAGCACTGCTCTTGCTTTTGCCGGTCGACTCCTGCACAATGAGAGCACTGCTCTCACTTTGGGCATCGTTGAAGGAGGAGTCTTGACCACCATCCACCATCTCATTGTCGGGGCAGGCCCCGTCGGATCGTCGACCGCAATTCGCCTAGCCGACCTCGGTCACCGGGTGACTGTTCTCTCTCGCTCAGGCAACGGCCCAACGCACCCGGGCATCGATCTCGTCTCTGGTGATGCCAATGACGTCGACACACTCACCCGGCATCTCGACGGATCCGGCGCATTGCTGAACGCCGCCAACCCCGAGTACCACCGCTGGCCCCAGGACTGGCCTCCCTTGCACCAAGCGATGTCCACTGCTGCCGAACGCAGCGGATCCCTACTCGTGGTGATGGACAACCTCTACGCATTTGGTGCCGGCGCACCCATGCCGATGAGTGAGGACAGCCCGATGCACCCGACCGGTCACAAGGGTGCAGTGCGCGCCGAAATGGCCGCCTCGCTGATGGAGGCGCACGCCGCCGGGCGCCTGCGCGCCGCGCTCGTTCGTGCCTCGGACTTCTACGGGCCAGGAGTCCGCAACTCGGCCTTCGGCGACCGCGTCGTTCCCAACGTGATCGCCGGCAAGAAAGTGGGGATGCTCGGTTCGCTCGATGTTCCACACAGCGTCAGCTACATGCCCGATATCGCTTCCACCTTCGTCGCGGTCATCACACAACCAAAGGCCGCAGGCCAAACGTGGCTCGTCCCGAACGCGCCCGCTGTGACACAAAAGGAGATGGTCGAAGCCTTCGCACGAGCAGCTGGTACGAAGGTCAAGGTGTCGGCTCTTCCCCGGATAGCGATCACGGTCGGTGGCATCGCTGTTCCGATGATTCGAGAAGTGAAAGAAACCTGGTATCAGTTCGCTGAACCCTTCATCACTGATTCAACTCGCACGGAGAACGAGTTCGGAGTTCGCGCAACATCGATCGAGGACGGCGCAGCCGCAACAGTCGCCTGGTGGCGTTCACAGAGCGCGCTGTGATGAGACCGCTGCACCGCTGGCGTATCGTCGCGTCATGACGTCTCGCATCTTCTGGATCCGTTGGCTCGAAGCCGTTCTCGCTCTTGTTCTCATCTACGCCGGACTTCTCGTCTTCGCGGGCTCAGTAGCCGGGTGGTTGTTCTCCGCATTCGGTTTCGGCCCATCGGAGGCAATCGACACCGACGACGTTCAGGAGTACCTGAAACTTCCCTACATGGTCCTCGGAGCCGTCTTGGCCGGATGGACGCTGACACTCCTGCAACTCGTGCGCGGCCCGCTCCGAGGAGGAGCACCGTGGGTGATCCCGCTCATGGCACGTTCGCTCGCTCTGTGGTTCGCCCTCGACACAGGGATGTCGCTGGTTCTCGGCCACCCCACTCATGCTCTCTTCAACTTGTCCTTCGGTCTGGCACTCTCAGTACCACTCGTGAAGCTCAGATCGTTGCAAGAAACGACCACTACGTAAATCTCAGAGCCTCATCGAGAAGATGACCCTGGAGCCACCAAACCTGCCTCGAACGCGAGAATGATCGCGGCCGCACGATCGCGCGCGCCGAGCTTGGTGAAAATGCTGCTCACATGGCCTTTGACTGTGCGTTCGCTCAAGTGCAGCGATTCGGCAATCTCGAGGTTCGATGCGCCAGATGCAATCAATGCCAAAACCTCTACTTCCCGCTGCGAAAGATTCTCGAAGCCTCGTACTTCATCACCACCGACGCGTCTGTTGTCTCGCACCGCCTCGAGAACTCGAGGAGTCACGCGCGGGTCGAGCCACGACCCGCCTTTGGCAACCATACGAATCGCTGCGATCAGGTCATCTGCGGGCGTGTCCTTCAACAGGAACCCGGCGGCCCCTGCCTGTAACGCACCCCACAGGACATCGTCATCGTCGAATGTTGTCAATACGAGAACCGGCGGGCCGCCCGACTCGTGTAGAGAGCGCGTCGCGCTGATGCCATCCAGGACAGGCATCCGAATGTCCATCAGAACGATGTCAGGGTGGTGATTTCTCACCGCCACGAGACCGAGTTCTCCGTTCGGAGCCTCTGACACCACGTGTAGTCCCGGTTCGGTCGAAAGAATGAACGAGATACCGGAACGCACAAGAGGCTGATCGTCGACGACGACAACCCTTACGTCACCAGTAGTGCTGGTCAACGGATCCGCGTCCTTCATCGCAGTTCCATCGCATGGTCCAAAGGAAGTTGGACATCGATCAACCACGTCGACGATTCGGTTGGCCCTATCTCGATCCAACCACCACAGGCGCGCACACGCTCTGCCATTCCAGCCAATCCCATCCCCTGATCGCCTGCTGGCTGCCGTCGCACGGCGGCATCACAGAGCGGATTCTCAACTCTCACTTGAATGACTGAATGGTCTGCGTTGGGATGGA
>JAULYE010000146.1:0-1927 GCA_032118015.1 Ilumatobacteraceae bacterium
TGTCGGCACGAAGCGTGTGCAACGGAACTCGACCTTCGCGGTACCACTCGGTACGGCTCATTTCCGCACCTCCGAGTCGGCCCGAGCATTGGACGCGAATTCCGAGAGCACCGGCCTTCTGAGCGTTCTGAACGGCGCGCTTCATTGCACGACGGAAAGCGATTCGTCCGACGAGCTGATCTGCAACGCCCTGGGCGATGAGGGCAGCATCGAGCTCAGGAGACTTGATCTCGACGATGTTCAACTGCACCTTGTTGTTGCCCGTGAGTTTGGTCAGACCCTGACGAAGTTCATCGGCCTTCGCTCCCTTGCGTCCGATGACGATCCCGGGACGAGCGGTGTGGATGTCGACCTTGAGGGTTTCACCTCGCTTGCGCTCGACCTCGATCCGTGAGATCGCAGCATCGGGCAGCGAGTTCATGATCAGATCGCGGATCTTCCAATCCTCGGTCAGGTATTCCTTGTAACTGCGCTCACTGAACCAGCGGCTCTTCCAGTCAGTGGTGACTCCCAGTCGGAAGCCGTACGGATTGATCTTTTGGCCCATCAGTTGGTCTCCTCGGACTCGGCCGTCTTCTTCGTCTTGGCAGGGGCTTTTTTGGCTGCAGGCTTCTTCTCCGCTGCCGGCTTCTTCTCCGCTGCCGCTTTCTTGGCCGGAGCCGCTTTCTTGGCCGGAGCCTTCTTTGCCGGGGTCTCCGCCGACACGTCGTCTGTCGACCCTTCATCGGTGGACACTTCGCTGACCTGTGACTCTTCGTTCGATGTCACGTCTGTCGTCGCATCATCGGTCGACTGGGTTCCCTGACCGGTCCGCTTCGAACGGCTCGCCTCGACTCGCGCACGGCGACTCGCAACGCCGCCTCCAGCACGACGTCCGTTGGCTGCGCGCTCACGACGAGCCTGAACGATCTGCAACTTGTCGTTGTCGAGTACGTCGAGAACGATCGTGATGTGGCATGTGCGCTTGTTGATGCGCGATGCACGACCACGAGCTCGTGGCTTGAACCTGCGCAACGTCGGACCTTCGTCTGCAAAGCAAGCCTTGACGTACAGCGTCTCGGCATCGAGGCCATCGTTGTTGACAGCGTTGGCAACCGCCGAGGCGAGCACCTTGCGAACCACTCGAGCTGCTTCACGCTCGGTGAACTGCAACACCTGATCGGCCGACACGACATCGAGGCCCCGAACGAGGTTCAGGACGACGCGAGCCTTGGAGGCCGACATGCGCGAACCGCGCACGCTGGCCTTGGTGCCGCTGCGCTCACCCGCGACGAAATTGCGTTCGTTGAGTTTGGGACCAGTCATTACTTGCGACCCTTCACATTCTTTTCCTGACCTGCGTGGTACTTGAAGGTCCGAGTGGGAGAGAACTCACCCAACTTGTGACCGACCATCGACTCGGTGATGTACACCGGCACGTGCTTGCGACCATCGTGCACGGCGATCGTGTGACCGACCATGTCGGGGATGATCGTCGAACGACGGCTCCAAGTCTTGATGACCTTCTTCTCGTTCGCCGCGTTCAACGCGTCGACCTTCTTCACCAAGTGATCGTCCACGAAGGGACCTTTTTTGAGACTGCGCGACATGTGCTACTCCAGACCTTTACCGGCGACCCTTGCCGGAACGACGACGACGGACGATCAACTGCTGAGACGGCTTGTTCTTGTTACGAGTACGACCCTCGGGCTTGCCCCATGGCGACACGGCAGGACGACCACCGGAGGTCTTGCCTTCACCACCACCGAGAGGGTGGTCGACTGGGTTCATGGCAACGCCTCGTGTCTGGGGGCGAACGCCTTTCCAGCGGTTACGGCCTGCCTTACCGATCTTGATGAGTTCGTGTTCGGAGTTGCCGACTTCGCCAACGGTCGCTCGGCAATCGAGAAGAACTCGACGCATTTCCGTCGACGGCAGACGAAGCGTT
>JAULYE010000147.1:0-1557 GCA_032118015.1 Ilumatobacteraceae bacterium
CCCACATCGCACCGTCATACGGGCTGAGCCAGTCCCCCGCCACCACCCGACATCCAAAGGGGTCGACCTGGGCAGGGAACAGACTGTCGCGAATGAGAACGTTCTCGCGTGTCGAACAGCCACCAATGGTGATCCAGTGCTCGAACAAGTCACGGTTGTAGCCGTCTCCACGTTCACGCATGACAGGAATCGAGGCCAACACATCCAGAGTCAGAAGCCACGAGTCGGGCTGCCCGGACGACGCTGGCGGTTGGGTGACGACCTGTGTCGTGGTCACAACAGACGATGTTGTCGTCACCAGCACGGTTGTCGATGTCTGTGCTGTGGTCGATGTCTGCACCGTCGTCGAGGCTGTGTCGTTCACCGTGATCGGGACACCGTCGAGGGAGATCGCCGTGGGTTCGGAGTCGATTCCACAACCCACCATCACTACGAGCGCAATGGATGTGCTGAAACCGCCAGCAGTGCGTGCCTTCACCGTATGAGACCGAGGCACGAGTCCATATTCGACGATGCAATCGGCGTCCCATCAAGGGTGATCGAAATCGAGAACTCGGCTACCGGATCGACACGTCGGAGAAGTTCGACCACTGCTTCACAAACCGGCACGCCGTCGACAGCATCGGTGCCTGTGATGTCGACATCGACAGAGAAGGTGGGTCCGAACGAGGACCAGCCCGATGAGGCCACATAGGCCTCGGGAGCGAGGTCTGCGAGAGCACGTTCGGCGGCATCGGAGATATCACTCGACTCAAGTTCTTCGAGAGGGGTTGCAGGGTTCGACATATCTGGTTCGGTCGTGAACGAAAAGTCGCTGTCGAGCGTCATGTCCGAACTCGCTTCCTCGAAACCACATACATCGGTGCCGTACTTTTCGAGCACCTCTCCTGCAGCGATGACTTTGGGATCGAACATGATTGTCATCATGTCCGAGAACGCATCTTCATCATTCGGATCGAGAGTCGTCATCAACTCGAGGATCGGACGAAGATCCTGGAGGGCTCCCCGAAGTTCAGAGTTGGGTGCGAGTCCGATGATCTCATCGATCGCAGCCAGCGCCTCTTCTGGAGCAGCTTGCGAGTCCAAGTCCTCGAGAGTGCGCAAATAGTCGCAGAACTCGGCATCAGTCCCTGATGAACCACTGTCACCGCCACATGCGACACCAAGAACCAGCGCGGATGCAAAAGCGACAAGACGAATCAATCTCATGACCGAACCATAGCCACGAGTCGACTGGGAGATGATCTCACCGCACGAAGCGCAAGAACTGCTCCGCGATCCACTGAGGAGCAGCCGGGAGGGCGCCGAACAGTGCCGCACGTCGCGGCAACCACACGGCGCGTTTGCCGGACTCGACTGCATCTGCAGCTTTCGTCGCAACCGTCTCGGGTTCGACGTTGGGCATCAGTTGAAGACGACGGAACAGCGCAAATGACTTGACCGCTGGCTCGTATGTGAGATTGGCCAACAGATCGGTCGGCACTGGGCCGACTTCGAGATTCGTCACCTTCACACCTGTGCCTTTCACATCGAGGCGCACGATGCGGGTGAAGTGAC
>JAULYE010000148.1:0-15736 GCA_032118015.1 Ilumatobacteraceae bacterium
ATCGATCCGACATCGATCGCCGGGTGGGACCTGGGGCTCTACGACGTCACTCGCTCTGCGCTGATCGGAGTCGATCGCTCCATGTTGGCTAGTGGTCGTCTCGACAACCAGGTCTCGTGTTGGGCGGCAAGTGAATCCCTGATTCGAGCTGCCTCCGCACCAACGGATGCTCATCGCTCGACATCGGTTATTGCCCTGTTCGACCATGAAGAAGTCGGCTCGGATAGTACCCACGGCGCTGGAGGTCCTCGCCTCGAGTGGCTCCTGGAGGCTCTCAGTGACTGCGACCGAAACGGCTTCGCGGATGCATTGGCGCGATCCCATTGTCTTTCCGTGGACAATGCCCATGCGATTCACCCCAATTATCCCGAGCGCCACGAACCTGGGCACCGACCTCTTCCGAATGCCGGACCCGTTCTCAAAGTCAACGCCAACCAGCGCTACGCGTCCACGCCAGAATCGGCAATTCCGTTCATCGATGCGTGTCGACGCGCCGGGGTTGCCCACCAAGTGTTCGTTTCACGGAACAACCAGCCCTGCGGGTCAACTATCGGCCCAATCACGGCAACCCGCCTCGGTGTTCCGACCGTGGATATCGGTGTTGCTCAGTTGTCGATGCACTCCGCGCGCGAGATGTGTGGAGCACAGGATCCGATCTCGATGATGGAAGTTCTGTCTGCCTACTTGTTGGCAACGTCGTGACCGGCTCGCCGCTCGGCCTCATCGAAGAGGCTCTGCAGGCGCGAACGCAACTGAACTGAGATCTCCTTCACTTCGACGCGTGGCATCCGACCGTTGACAGCAACTGCAGGTCGAATCGGCTCTCCAATCAACACCACGAGTTTGCCTGGGTGCATGAACCTCTTCCCTTTGCCAAGAACCCTCTCGCTTCCGCCGATTCCGACGGGCACGATGGGCACACCGGCTTTGCATGCCACGTACGCCGCTCCATCGCGCAGGGGTTGAACGATCGGACCGGATTTGCGCTCACCTTCCGGAAACAGAACCAGTGGCTCGCCCGATTGAAGCACAGCGATAGCTCTCAGGACAGCTTCACGATCGGCAGTCCCGCGCGTCACTGGGAATGCGCCGAGAGCTGACAACGTCCATCCAAATGGTTTCTTCTTCCACATGGTGTCCTTACCCATGAAGCGCATCCGACGACGTGAGCAGCCTGAAGCAATCGGTGTGTCGATCAAGCTGCGATGAATGGGAGCAAGGACAAAAGGACCGGTCTTGGGAATGTTCTCGCTTCCTTCGACGGTCATCCTGCAGTACGTGCGCAGGATCGACACGACCAGTAACCGCACACATTGATAGAAGGCTTTGCTGGAAAATCCGTTTCCAGCCAAATAGGAATCGACTTCACTCACTGGCTTGCTCTTTCTTTTGCACTTTCTCTTCCATGAGATCGATGATCTCCGCGACGACCTCATCGATCGACCGATGGCCCGTATCGATGATCACCGAATCGGCTGACTCGGCCAAAGGGCTGTCACTGCGCGATGAGTCCTTGAGATCGCGTTCTTGAATCTGATGCGCGATCGCCTCCACATCACCTCCATCTTGTGCCACGCGACGCTCGGCACGAACCTCTGGCGATGCTGTCAAGAAGACTTTGAGGAGAGCGTCCGGGAAGACGACGGTTCCGATGTCTCGTCCTTCGATCACGCCTCCCCCACGCATTTCTCCCCAGGCGCGTTGTTGTCGACGCATGTGTGCGCGAACTGAAGAATGAGCAGCAACAGTGCTCACTGTGGCCGTGACTTCAGCGCCACGAATGAATGCCGTCACGTCCTCTCCAGCAGCAGTGACGACGTCCAGCCCGACGTCGATATCGATCTCACGCGCCAGCGACCCGACCATCTCCTCATTTCGTGGATCAAGTCCTCGACGCAGAGCTATCGCCGTCACCGCGCGGTACATCGCTCCTGTGTCGAGGTATTGCAGACCCAGAGCGATGGCGAGCCTGCGAGCAATCGTCGACTTGCCTGCTCCTGCTGGCCCGTCGATGGCTATGACGGTGAGTTTCTTCGATGCAGTCACAGAAGATACGCCCTACCAGCTGGTCCCGATCGGACGGCCTTCCTCATAACCGGCCGAGCTCTGGATACCGACCACTGCTCTTTCACGGAACTCCGTCATCGTTTCCGCTCCCGCATAGGTGAACGAACTCCTGACACCTGAGACAATGTGGTCGATGATGTCCTCGACTCCGGGACGCTCCGGGTCGAGGTACATACGCGAGGTTGAGATTCCCTCTTCGAACAATTCTTTACGAGCTCGCTCAAAGACGCCTTCGCGTCGGGTGCGATTCCGCACGGCACGATTCGATGCCATGCCGAAATTCTCCTTGTACAGACGCCCGTCTGGATCCCGCAAGGTGTCTGCCGCCGATTCGTAAGTCCCCGCAAGCCAGGAGCCGAACATGACATTTCCGGCTCCTGCAGCAAGAGCGAGCGCCACATCACGCGGGTGGCGGACTCCTCCATCTGCCCACACCGATGCTCCATGAGATCGGGCTTCTTCAGAGCACTCGAGAACGGCGGAGAACTGAGGTCGACCAACTCCTGTCATCATCCGAGTCGTGCACATCGCACCCGGACCGACGCCGACCTTGATGATGTTCGCCCCGGCATTGACGAGGTCTCGAGTTCCTGCCGTAGTCACGACGTTTCCTGCCACGACTACAGCGTTGGGTGCAGCTGCTCGAACTGCCTCGACCGCGTGGACCATCCGCACCTGATGACCGTGGGCAGTGTCGACGACGAGAACGTCGACACCGATTTCGTGCAGGAGTCTGGCCTTTGCCGCCGGATCGTTGTTGACTCCGATCGCCACCGAAGTCAAGAACTCACCACGCGCATTCAGCGCCGGACGATAGAGAGTCGAACGGAGCGCACCGCTCCGTGTCACACAGCCCACGAGCCGCCCCTCACCGTCGATGACAGGTGCCGCGGTATGGCGCTGTTCGGAAAGTGTGTGGAAGATCTCTTCGAGTGATGCATCTTCTCGAATGGTGAGCAGTTCGGTCGACATCACATTGTGCAATTGTGTGAAACGGTCGTAACCAGCAGCATCGGCCTCTGTGAACACACCGAGAGGTCTCTGTCCATCATCGGTGACGATGACGACTCCATGAGCTCTCTTGTGAATCAGGCTGAGAGCCTGGCCGACCGTGTCCGTTGGACCCAAGGTGATCGGAGTCTCGTAGACGGGATGGCACTTCTTCACGAAAGAGACGACATTGCCGATCACGTCGAGGGGAATGTCCTGGGGAAGAACCACCAGTCCACCTCGACGCGACACAGTCTCGGCCATACGCCTTCCCGCAACAGCGGTCATGTTCGCCACGACGATGGGAATAGTGGTACCGATGCCGTCGGTTGTGGCCAGATCGACGTCGAGTCGAGAGTTCACAGCCGACAAACTCGGCACCATGAACACGTCGTTGTAGGTGAGGTCGAACGGTGGTGGAACCTCGCTGAGAAATCTCACGTCGCTCTCCTACAGGTCGGACGAAGGGACGATTCAGACTACGGACTATCTTGACCGATATGGAGCATCCTGTCGTTCTCGTCCACGGTTGGGGTGGATCATTCGAGGCCACGTGGAAACGCAGCGGTTTCACCGATTTGCTCGAGGATGCAGGGCGAACGGTGATCGGCGTCGACCTTCTCGGTCATGGAACCGCCCCGAAGCCCCACGATTCGAGTGCATATGACGACCTGACCCAACGAGTCCTCGAAGCAGCACCGAGCTCACCGAGTGATTACGTCGGCTTCTCTCTCGGCGCAATGACGGTCTTGCGTCTGGCCATCGAGCATCCCGAGCGCGTCAACAGCCTCGTGCTCGCAGGGGTCGGTCGGAACGTTCTCGAGAGCAGTAATACTCCGTCTCACCGAGCCCTGGTTCAAGCCCTTCGCTCCACTGATTTCTCAGCAGGTCTGATCGACGATGGCGATTTTGGGCCAGTAGACAACATCGCTCGCATGTTCGTCCAATACGCCTCAGAACCTGGCAACGATCGTCAGGCTCTCACAGCGATCCTGGAGCGCGAACGACCCCCTTTCACTGCAGACGATCTCGCACACGTGACGTGCCCGACTCTCATTGTCATTGGAGCGAACGATTTCGCCGGTCCCGCAGAACCACTTCAGGAACTTCTCCCCAATTCCCGCTTGGTCACGTTGCCACGCGTCGATCATTTCGCCACTCCGGAGAGTTTCGGCTTCTTCGATGCAGCGCTCGAATTTCTCGGTGCTGCACTGTGACCCAAACGCACATCGGCGCCGATGTCGATTTGGCGGTCACCATTTTGCGTGATGGCGGTGTGATCGGAATTCCCACCGAGACCGTCTACGGGTTGGGCGCTGATGCAACGAACCTCGATGCCGTGCAGCGAGTTTTTCGCATCAAGGGACGCCCAGTGGATCATCCGCTGATCGTGCATGTCGCCGACATCGCGACCGCTCGCACCTGGTCGTCCGATTGGACCCCCGAAGCCGAGACACTGGCAGCCGCCTTTTGGCCCGGACCTTTGACAATTGTCGTTGCCCGTGCCGGACATGTCTTCGATGCAATCACCGGCGGACACCCCACTGTTGCGGTGCGCTGTCCGTCGCATCCGCTGATGCTTCGACTGCTCTCAAAGTTGGACCGAGGAATTGCAGCACCCTCAGCCAATCGTTTCGGCAAAGTCAGTCCAACTACCGCTCAACACGTCGTCGATGATTTGGGAGGCGATGTCGATTACGTTCTCGATGGAGGGCCATGCACCGTCGGCCTCGAGTCGACAATCGTCGACTGCACCGTCGATCCACCTCAGGTCCTGAGACCCGGGGCGATCACCGAGCAGCAGATCGCCGACGTGCTCGGCGCTGTTGCGCCTGCCAACGGTCCGTCACGAGCTCCCGGAATGATGCAGAGTCATTATGCGCCGTCATGCACAGTTCATCCTGTTGCCTCACTCGATGAGGCAACCGCTTCCGTCGAACACCTGACGTCGAGAGGAGTCGACGCCACCAAAATCCGCGTTCTCGATGCTTCAGTCGATCCCGAGTCGTTCGCCTCGACGATGTATTCGGACTTGCGAGATTGCGACACTCATGGTGTCCACGATGTGTTCGTGGTCCTTCCTCCCGATATCGGAATCGGTCAGGCGATTCGCGACCGCATCCTCAAGGCCGCTGCGGGCCGCTGACGCAGTTCGCTCACTACTCCGGTATCGATGAAGCATTGATCGTCGAGATCCACAAATCGCGAATCTCCTCGACCGAATAGACGCGGTATCCCACCTCCACGTCGCACGACAAGATGACCGTCGTCGAACCCGCGTCAGGAAACAATTCGAATCGACACCACAGCGGTCCAGGATCGCGCACGAGTACTTCGAGTAGATACGGCGGGTCCTCATCGACGATCTCGCCAAGATGTGCTGCCGCAATGAGAAGAGTCTCGAATGCCTCCACAGGCAAGGCGCTGATCACAAAAGATGGAGCGTCTCGGAATCCGTACCTCCTCCGTTCGTTGTCTCGTACGTCGTTGTCTCGTACGTCTTTATCTCGTCCGTCATGACGAACGTCTCCGGCGACGGATGTGTGCGGATCTGTCGGGTGACTCGCAGACGAACCACTGCCCGAGCCTTCCTTGGCACGGGCGGCCAGGAGAACTCGACACGCTTCATTGATCGCGACCATTTCACCATGACTCCCTCCACTATCGGGGTGAGCCACACGTGCCAGGCGACGGCGGGCAGCAATGATCTCTTCTGCGGTCGCCTCCTCGGTCACCCCGAGGATCACACAGCTCTCCCGTTCCGACAGCATGTTCGTAGCCATCAGGGTCGGCGCGGACCCGCGGCGGTGAACTCTGCCCCCGGGGGATCATGCACCCACAACGGCGACTCCCCCCAAGCATCCTCGTACACCAGTTCACCGATCGGTCGCCGACGCACAGGCCCATGCGAACCGACGGGACGACCGAGAGTGATACATGCCGAGAGAGCCACCTCGGTTGGAATTTCGAGGATCTCGCGAAGTTCGTTCTCGACAGCGTGATGCCACATCGTGAGAACTCCGCCGTAGCCATGGGCGCGAGCGGCGAGGAGCAGGTTCTGACATGCCGGGTATACGGACGCTCCCTCGTACGGATCGGGAGACCTGTGGCGAATGAGACACACCAGAACGACGACAGGAACATCTTCGAAATGATCGACGTAGTGCTGCATGGCACGCGCCTGACGGCTCTTGGGCGAATTCTCATCGCGGCCAGAGCCCGTCGTGTACCCGTCCGTGGACGACTTCGAGTTCCATCCCGTGCGAAACGCTTCACCAAGGACATGTTTCGCCCGCCGTGCTCGTTCTCCGTCACGCAACACGAGAAATCGAAACCCTTGGCGATTCGAACCGCTTGGCGCACGCGATGCATGCCAAAGGATCGAGCTCATATCCTCCAACGGGATGTCATCGTTGGTGTATCTGCGAATGGCGCGCGTCGTTGCCAAACCCGCCAACAGCCCGGTCTCGATTTCAGGTTCGGTCGACATCGTCGAGAAGGGCCTTCAGCGACCCGTGAAGTTCGCTGGGCGCTTTTCCATGAATGCTGCGACTCCTTCTTGAAAGTCCTTGGTGCGAAACAGCGGCAACAGCTGCAAAAAGACGTGATGGATGTTCTGTTCGAATGTTTCAGTCTCCGCAGCGCGCATCATGCGCTTGATCGCCCGAACAGCAAGGGGCGCATTTGCTGTGATCTCTGCCGCCATTTCGTGCACCCTCGACTGCAGATCATCCACCGGGACGACATGATTGACAATGCCGAGTTCGAGACCTTCCGCAGCTGTCAATGTCCGGCCGGTGAAGCAGATCTCGGCTGCTTTGGCGTAGCCGACGATGCGCGGCAACAGCCAGGTGCCGCCACTTTCGGGCAGGATGCCGCGCTTCGCGAATCCGGGGGCAAGTTTTGCCGTGTCGGCAGCGATGCGGATATCGCATCCGAATGCCAAGTCCAGCCCGTATCCGGCGGCTCCTCCGTTGAGTGCACAGATCGTCGGCGTATCGAGATTGTGCAGAACGACAGGCGGGGCTGTTCGCAGATCGAACTCGGCGCCCATGTCCCCGCCGGTATCGAGCACACCAAGAGCCTCTTTTTGACCCATCTGAGCAGCCAGATCCAATCCGGCACAGAAAGCTCGCCCAGCTCCAGTCAGCACGATGCATCGCACGTTGCGATCCCGATCGGCCTGCAAAAGGAGATCCGACAATTCATTCAACATTGCCCCGGAGATGGTGTTCATCCGCTCGGGAGCGTTCAGTGTGACAGTCGCGATGTGCTCGCGAACCTCATAGAGAACTTCGCTCATCGCGTCACCGTAACCCAGATCAGGGGTAGTATGACGGCTCCAAACCAACGGGGCATCCGCCCCTGATCTCCATAGGGGGAGACCATATGAAGAAGACCCGCGCAACACGCGTCGGTGCTCTTCTCGTCGGTCTCGCACTCGTAGGCGCAGCCTGCGGTGGCGATGACGACGGGACAACATCAACAGACGCCCCAGCAGGCTCCGACGTTTCATCATCAGAAGCTCCGGCTTCCGGTGGCGAACTCGAAGGTATGCAGGGAACCACACCCAAGGGTGCGGACGTCAGCGAAGAGTGGACCGCTGCACTGTCAGAATTCTGGCAGGGCAAGGGCAATGCTGCACTCGAAGACTTCAGCTACGCAGCTGAGGCCTATGACGCAGTCGTCGTGATCGCTCTTGCGGTCGCGAAGGCCGGCACCGATGGTGCTGCCCACGCCAATGAGATCGTTGGCATCACGAAGGAAGGCACCAAGTGCACCACCTTCGCCGAGTGCTTGCAGATCATCACTGATGGCGGCGACCCGGATTACGACGGTATTTCCGGTCCTCTGGACTTCAACGGCAACGGTGAGCCGCTCAAGGGCAGCTACGCCGTTCAGACCTTCGGAGCCGACAACCGCCTCGATACGTCCCTCGAGACTCTCGTGGCCATCGAAGCTCCTGAGGCTCTCGTCGTCGAACTCGGAACCACCACTGCTACCCGCGAGGGTGACGGCGTTCTGAAGATCGGATCGCTCCTGCCTGAGACTGGTTCGCTTTCGTTCCTCGGACCACCTGAATTCGCTGGTGTCGAGTACGCCATCGAAGAGATCAACGCTGCTGGCGGAATCCTCGGCGCTCCGATCGAGTACAGCCAGGGCGACTCGGGTGACACCTCGACCGACATCGCCAGCACGACATCTGATCGTCTGATCAGCGAGAACGTCGACGCCATCATTGGCGCCGCTTCCTCGGGAGTCACGCTGACCGTTATCGACAAGATCACCGCAGCTGGCATCACCATGTTCAGCCCGGCCAACACCAGCCCCGCACTGAGCGATTACGCAGACAACAATCTGTACTTCCGTAACGCTCCGTCGGACCTGCTCCAGGGTGCTGTTCTTGCTGACCTGATCACCGCTGACGGCAATGCTTCGGTGTACATCCTCAACTTGGACGATGCATACGGCAATGGCTTGGCCAATGCTGTTGCAGCAGTTCTCGGTGCGGGTACCGTCGAGGTCCTGGGCCAGAAGGCATACGACCCGACGGCAACCACGTTCGATGCGGAAATCGCTGAGATCGTTGCTGCCGACCCGGATGCCATCGTGCTGATCACCTTCGAAGAGGGCAGCCGCATCTTGCGTGGCCTCGTCGAGGCTGGCATCGGACCGTTGGTCAAGAAGACCTACGGTGTGGATGGCAACATCTCCAACGCACTGGGCGAAAACTTCGACGCTGCCTGATAGGGCAGCGAGTCGTTGACTCGTCGAAAGGGCCTCCCGGGAAACCGGGGGGCCCTTTTGCGTTCAGGGACATCCCCATTAATGCGGCGTACGCCTGAGAATGAATACGGCGCACGCCTGAGACGTTCTCAGATCAAGGACTGACACGATTTCAACTCTGGAGCAGAGTGATGGCGAAAAACCTCCGTCAGCCGCCAGTGGCTCGCGCCAAGGTGCCCAGGTACAGCTCGATCACATTCGGATCTGCAAGCAGTTCCCGACCGGTTCCCGTGTAGGCGTTACGACCCTGGTCGAGGACGTAGCCCCGATTCACGACCTGCAGGCACCGCCGAGCATTCTGTTCCACCATCAGGATCGACACACCTGTGGCATTGATCGCACGGCATTGGACGAACACCTCGTCTTGAAGCGCAGGTGACAAACCGGCCGACGGCTCGTCCAGAAGCAGGATTTTCGGCTCGAGCATCAGTGCCCGACCCATAGCCACCATCTGTCTTTCACCACCGGACAGAGCCGATGCGCGCTGATGTGCCCGGTCCCTCAACTTTGGAAAGAGATCTGCCACGTACTCGAACCGCTCCTTGAAAACTTTGGGTTTCAAGAAACACCCCATTTCGAGATTCTCAGCAACTGTGAGACTCGGGAACACATTGCGATTCTGGGGAACGTAGCCAAGTCCCATCGGGACGAGCTGATGGGCCTTTTTGCCGGTGATGTCCTGCCCATCGAGGGTGACGGATCCGGATCTGATCTTGCACTGACCAAGGATGGCCTTGAGCAGCGTGGATTTACCGGCACCATTGGGTCCGATGATGCCCACGAACTCACCTGATCCGACCACCACATTGCATCCGTTGAGAATGTTGACCTCAGGGATGTACCCGGCAACGAGATCGTCGGTTACGAGAATTGCGTCAGACATCGTCACATCTCAGCTTTCATCTGCCATCAACGATTGTCCCTGATGGGCCCCGAGATACGCATCGATCACCGCAGAATTTCGCGAGATGTCATCTGGGGTGCCCTCTGCGATGACGCGACCCTCAGCCATGACCACGACCCAGTCAGACACATCGTGCACCATGTCCATGTCGTGTTCGACGAACAGAACTGTCATGCCCTCGTCCCGCAACCCACGAATGTGATCGTTGAGACTCTGCTTGAGGGCGGGGTTCACCCCTGCCATTGGCTCATCCAGCATCACGAGTTTCGGGTTGGTCATCAAAGCCCGAGCCATCTCGAGCAGCTTTCGCTGGCCACCCGACAGCGACCCGGCGAATTCGTCCCGCATCTGATCCAATTTGAAGCGTGCCAAGAGTTCGTCGGCTCGCTCGGTGATCTCCTGCTCTTGAGCCTTCCAGCGCCTCGGGACAAGGCCATTCCACCATTTCTCACCGATTTGGTTCATGGCTCCAAGGCGCATGTTCTCGATCACCGACAACTTGGTGAGGCTCTTCGTCAACTGGAATGTGCGCACCATGCCGAGGCTGGCCGTGCGATGCGGTTGCACCTTCTCCATCGACCGACCGTCGAAAGACCATGTGCCGGAGTTCGGAGTGTCGAATCCAGTCAACAAATTGAACAAGGTCGTCTTACCCGCACCATTGGGCCCGATCAAAGCCGTGATCGAACCCCGCTGGACCTCGAAATGGCTCACGTCGACGGCAACGATGCCGCCGAATGCCCGACGGATCCCTGAAGCCACGAGGATCGGATCTGGCTTGCGGGCACCCGGTGTCCGCTCACAGGACGCCAGAGCTTCCTGAGCTGCTTTGGCAGCCTCAGATTGCGCCCTCTTGGTCGTTTTCTCAGCGGCCATCGAACGCCATCTCCTGACGATTTCCGAACAAACCCTGTGGTCGATAGACCATCAGCAGAATCAACGTGAGTCCGACGAGCATGAAGTTCAATTGACCAACCTGCGTGGACTTGAGAATCGTGAAGTTGCCGATGTTCACCGGATCCTTGGCCACCTCACGCAGGAAGTTGTCCATGAAGGTGAACAGACCCCAAAACAGCATCGGTCCGACGATCGATCCAGAGACCCGAGCCACACCGCCCAATACGAGCGCCGTCAAAATGTAGAACGTGACGTCACGGCTGTAGTTGTCCGGCTGAACACTGCCTCTGTCGAGAGCGAACACCATTCCTGAGATCGACCCGATGACACCACCGAGCAAGAGGGACTGCATTTTGTAGGAAAACACACTCTTGCCGAGACTGCGCACGGCGTCTTCGTCTTCACGAATGGCCTTCAGGACTCTTCCCCATGGACTCCTCATCAACTGATACACGATGAACGCGAGCAGAGCAACGATGATCCAGCCAACCAGAATCGTCCACAATTCACGTCCTGTGAATTCGAGTGGCCGCAGACCGTATTTCTGGGTTTGGTCGATGCCGAGAGACTCACCGACGTCACGAAACGGCTTGGAGAAATTGTTAATGCCATCACTGCCACCGAAGAATGTCTTGAACCGAACCGATCGAACGATCAGGCGAACAATTTCCGCAGCAGCAATCGTCACGATTGCCAGATAGTCGGCACGCAGGCGCAGCGTAGGGATGCCCAGCAAGGTCCCCAAGACCAAAGCGAACACCATTGCAAGCGGAATGCCCAGCCAGAACGACCACCCGAAATAGTGGGCTGTCATGCCGAGCCCATACGCACCACAGGCCATGAACGCCGCTTGTCCGAAGTTCAACAATCCCGTATAGCCGAACTGGACGTTGAGGCCGATCGCTGCGATCGCGAAATACACCGCGTTGATACCCACGAATCCTTTAAGACTGTTCTCGAGAATTTGAACCCAATTCATCGTCAACCCACCCTCTGCGCTCGTCCGAGGATGCCCTGGGGCCTGACGAGCAAGACAAGAATCAGGATTACCAAGGCGGGCGTGTTCTTCAACTCGGTCGGCACGACAAGGCTGGCGACCTCCACCAGAATTCCGACCACGAAGCCGCCGATCAGAGCACCGAATGCCGAGCCGAGCCCTCCGAGGGTGATGCTGGCGAACAGCAAGAACAGGAGTCGGCTTCCCATTTCGAAGCTGACCTGCTCATCGAGACCTCGGAAGATGCCTCCTGTTGCCGCAAGAGCTCCCCCGAGGATCCACACGAGACGGATCACTCGCTCGGAGTCGATACCGGTCGCCGATGCGAGATCCGGGTTATCCGACACCGCGCGGGTCGCCTTCCCCAGACGGGTGTACTTCAAGCCGAGTGCGACGCCGACGAGGATGATCAACGACATGATCGAAAGGGTCAAGTCACGCGGCGTGATCGACACCGGACCGATCGAAAGCGACTTCTGTAGGCCGAACTCTCGGTACGGGCGGCTACGACCCTCGAAACGTGACAAGAAGAAGTTCCGCAACAAAATCGACAGTCCGACCGTCAGCACCATCTGGGTGATGAGGCCGATACCGCGCTTTCTCAAACGACCGAAGATGCCAGCATTCAAAGCCCAACCGAAGGCCCCGCCGAGCACGATGCCAATCGGAGCGGCCCAAAAGATGTGGAATGTCCCCCGATCCGTCACCCCAGGCAAGAAACTCAAGAATCCGAGGAAACTCAGGCCCGTGATGTTGAAAATGAACGCTGCAAGCGCTCCGAACGTGACCATTTCGCCATGGGCGAAGTTGGTCAGGCCCGTCGTGCCGAAGATCAATGACAGACCGACCGAGCACATCGCCAGGATCAGACCGAGTCGAGCGCCATCAGCAAGTCTCTGGGCGAGGCGATCACCGAAGGACTTCCCGATGCTCTGGGATTCGCCCGTGAAGAAACCAACCACCTTTGTGGACGTGAGGAGACTTTCCATCTTGATCGTCTGGGTTGCAGGACTGCGGCTACTCAGTGACTGTCCATCAGGCAAAGAGTCCTCGTCCAAAACCAGTGTGTAGTCCGCCTTTTCGTCGACCGGGAATTCGGCAATTCCGTTCTCATCGGTCTCGATGGTCGCCAATTCATTATCGGCTCCATCCAACAGAGTGATCGACACACCCTCGAGAGGAAGATTCTCCGTGCGTCCACCCTCACCACGAGACTGTTCACGGACCTGGGCACGGATGACGAGAACTGCATCATCGAGGTCGACAACATCGGCCCGCACCGGATTCGATCCGAAGAGGATCGCACCCATCATGGCGATGCCCGCTCCGGCGAGCCATTTCGCTCTCGTTGTCCTCAACGTTGAATCCACGTGTCCGTCTATTCTCCCCACATTCGACACGGACGCATCCGATGCGACCCGCCGAATTTGCCCCTGACCGGGTTCGGGTCATGATAGTTCGGTGAACCACGAGCGAGGAACCCGAGTCGATGAAACTCGGTCCCGACCTGCGTCTTCCTTCATGCAATCCCCGTTTGGTCCGACTCTTGCGGTCCTCGGAGCTGCTGCACTGTTCGGCACGACGGGCACGGCACTTGCAAAAGGGCCCACTGGTATCGAAGCGCTGTCTGCAGGCTCCCTGCGACTCCTCATTGGCGGCGCCGGACTGTGCTTGTTCGGCTGGCGCGCACTCACGAATGATCTCCGGGCGACGCGCGATCGCCGAAGCGTGACGATCCTCCTCGGTGGTCTGGCTGTGGCTGCGTATCAACTCGGTTTCTTCTGGGCGACTGAAACGACAGGCGTGGCTCTCGCGACCGTCGTCACGATCGGGACAAGTCCTCTCGTCTCCCGTGTGATCGGTTACATACGCGGGCGACCGACACCCGATTTCTGGTGGATCGTGTCTGCCATCGGATTGATCATCGGACTCGTTTTGTTGGTGCTCGGCTCGGCGAGTTCGACGAACGCTGTCGAGTTCGACATTTTGGGTGTGCTCGCTGCGGTCCTTGCGGGAGCGTCTTATGCCGCGTACACCGAAGTTGGATCCGAAATGATGATCCGCGGGTGGCATCCGACATCGGCTATGGCGGCGATGTTCCTCGCAGCAGGCGTGCTCACCTCACCGTTGCTTCTCGTGCGTGACGTGTCCTGGTTCGCGACAGCATCTGGTCTCGGAGTGATCCTGTATCTATCGCTCGTGACGTTGTCACTGGCCTATGTGTGGTTCGGCTGGGGTCTCAAGCGGCTGCCCCCGACCACCGTCGTGATGCTGACCATGTTCGAACCCGTCGTCGCTGCCATTCTTGCGATCATCGTCCTCGATGAGACTTTGAGTGGAACCTCGTGGACTGGCATCGTTGTCGTGCTCGTGGGTCTTGTCATCGTGGGCCTTCGCAGTCGACCTCGCGACACCGCTACGGTCAGCACATGAGTACTGCGCCCGTCTCCAACCGTCTCACAACTCTCCTCGGGGTCGAATTCCCGATCATCCAGGCACCGATGGGCTGGATCGCCCGCTCCCCGCTGGCCTCAGCGGTGAGCAACGCTGGAGCACTCGGCATCATCGAGACGTCCTCTGGTGAGCTCGACGTGATTCGAACCGAGATCATCCGTATGCGCGAACTCACCGACAAGCCTTTCGGCGTCAACATCGCCCAGTTGTTCGTGCGCGACCCTTCGATCGTCGACTTCGTCGTCGAACAAGGTGTCCGATTCGTCACGACTTCTGCTGGTGACCCGCGTCAGTACACATCTCAGTTGAAGTCCGCCGGATTGACCGTCTTCCATGTGGTCCCGACACTGTCGGCTGCGCTGAAAGCTGTCGATGCCGGAGTCGATGGACTCGTCGTCGAAGGTGGAGAAGGTGGCGGTTTCAAGAATCCTCGAGACGTGGCAACGATGGTCCTGCTCCCCCTCGTTGCATCCAAAGTCGACGTGCCGATCATCGCCGCCGGGGGTATTTGCGATGGGGTGTCGATGGCTGCGGCGTTCGCTCTCGGAGCCGAGGGTGTCCAGATGGGCACACGGATGGTGTCAGCCGCCGAATCACCGGTCCACGAGAACTGGAAGAACATGATCGTTGCCGGGGCGGAAACGGACACGGTATTCCTGAACCGACTGTCACGACCTGGATTGCGCGCGCTTCGCACCGAGCGAACGACTCGACTCGAACGCGACGAACATGTGCCCCTCACGGAGATGTCACGGGCGATGGACCTCTACTTCGGCGGTGACATGGAAGCAGCGATTGCTCTCACCGGGCAAGTCATGGGTCGCATCGAATCCATCGAGACCGTCCGCGACATCATCGTTCAGACCATGACCGAATTCCGCTCGACGCTGTCTCGGCTGTCGACGATCTGAGATGTGCTCATCCAGAGATTGACGACAGCCAAGAAGAACAGCGTCGCACCAAGAATGTGAAATCCAACGAGTAGTGCCGGCACGCCATTGAAGTACTGCACGTATCCGATTGCAGCTTGGATGAATCCGACGGCGATCACCACCTCGAGTGCCATCATGGGAGATTTGTTCAGCAGTCGTCGACGAAGCGCTGCTGCAAGAACGAGACATGCGATCAGAGTGGCAATCACAGTGATGCCGTGGATGCGGGCAACGTGGGAGATGTCGAATCCCAACCGGGGCGCCTCCTCGTCCCCTGCGTGCGGACCCGTTCCCGTGACCACAGTTCCTGTGGCGACGGCTGCGGTGCCGAGAACGCCTATTGCGCGAATCAGCCTCAACTGGACCTTGTCGACAGTTGACACCGGAACACCGTCATCGGGCTGAGAGGATCGCCTCACGAGGACAATTGCGTTGGCAACCAGCACCATCGACAACGCGAAATGGCCCATGTTCGCCAACGGATGCAGTCCCGTCATCACGACGATGCCTCCAAGCACGACCTGTGCAAGAACTCCAATGACCAGTCCCCACGACAGCAGAACAAGATCGCGTCGATACGGCAGACGACGTCGCGCTGCGAGAACAGCTGCGATGACTCCCGCTGCGACGAAACCCGTGAACAGTCTGTTGACCTGCTCGATCGCTCCGTGGCCGGTCGAGACGTCGATGAAGCGTTCGCTATTGCAT
>JAULYE010000149.1:0-10520 GCA_032118015.1 Ilumatobacteraceae bacterium
TCGGACCGCGATTCAGCAACGACGTCGCTGTACATCGTGCGACATCGCGCACTCGATCCCGACAAGCGCATCGGTGTCCTTCTGGTCAATCCGGGTGGTCCAGGATTCGGCGGCTCCTATCTGGCCGAACGAGCGTCGACTGTGTACGACGAAGACATCGTCGGCTCCTTCGACATCATCGGATGGGACCCTCGTGGCACGGGACGTTCGATCCCAGCCATCGACTGCATCGACGACTACGACGAGTTCTTCACTGGTGACGACATCACCCCCGATGGAGAAGTCGAACGCCAAGAGAATCTCGATTCGCAAAAGGACTTCACCGATCGCTGCTTCGAGCGCAGCGGGTCGATCTTGCCGTATTCGGGAACGAACAACTCTGCACGCGACATGGAGATGATCCGGCGTGCCCTCGAAGAGGACGTGATCAGCTACTTCGGCTTCTCCTACGGGTCCGAGCTCGGAGCGGTCTGGGCGACCATGTACCCCAACACCGTTCGTGCTGCTGTTTTCGACGGAGCAGCCGACCCGAACGTGTCGAACGAAGAACAGATCGCCAAACAGCACGTCGGCTTCGAATCGGCGATCACCGTGTTCTTGAAGCAATGCTCTTCCGATTCGTCGTGCAAATTCCACAGCGGAGGCGATGCCGAAGATGCATTCGATGCCTTGATGCTCTCGCTGGACGAGACCCCGATTCCGACTGTCGAAGGTCGGCCCAACCTCACCCGTGGCATGGCTCTGACTGCTGTCGCTCAGGCGATGTACAGCGATCAGACATGGGATGCCCTTGCCGGTGCACTCGCACAGGCACAAAGAGGTGACGGTGCATCGATGTTGGAGATCTTCGATGCCTACTTCCGACGCGAAGCAGACGGCACGTACTCCAATGAGATCGAAGCCTTCCTGAACATCACATGTGCTGACAATGCCGAGCGGATGACTCCTGAGGAAGCAGACGCCAAGGCAAAAGCCCGAGAAGGCATCGCTCCTCGATTCTCACCAGGATCGAGCGGCGACTACAGCTGCACGTTCTGGCCAGATGCAATCGATCCGCGTATCGAAATTGCAGCGACAACACCGAACTCGATTCTGGTCGTTGGAACCACAGGTGATGCTGCGACACCAATCGTGGGCGCTCGAGCCATGGTCGACGTACTCGGCAATGCGCAGTTGCTCGTGGTCACCGCCGACCAGCACACGGGCTATGGAGCCAACTGGTGTGCGGTCAAGACGATCAGCGACTACCTGGTGAAGCTGAAAGTTCCCGAGCCCGACAAACAATGCTGAGCACGCGAGATCTTTTCGACTTGCGGAAGAGGTGGGATTTGAACCCACGGAGGCTTGCACCTCGCACGCTTTCGAGGCGTGTCCCTTAGGCCGCTCGGGCACCCTTCCGTCGACCGACGTTATCGGCGCTCAGCGAAGAACTGCTCCAAGAGCTCAGCTGACTCCTTGGCCAGAACACCGTGCTCGACCGGCGGATTGTGATTGAGGCGAGGGTCGGAGCAGACGTTGTACAGGCTTGCGGTGGCTCCAGCTTTGAGATCTGCCGCCCCGTAGACGAGTGACCCGATGCGCGCATTCAACAACGCTCCTGCACACATCACACACGGTTCCAAGGTGACGACGAGAGTGCAGTCGTCGAGACGCCAGCGCCCGAGGGCGACAGATGCATCCCGCAGGGCGAGAACTTCAGCGTGTGCGGTCGGATCCGCACGGAGTTCGCGCTCGTTGTGGCGAGCAGCAATGATCTCACCGTCTCGAACCACCACTGCACCGACCGGAACGTCACCGTGTTCGAGTGCAGCCCGAGCTTGTGAGAGCGCAGCGCGCATGGCGTCTTGCGGCGACATGAATCCAGAACGTGACGTTCTCGATCCTGATGCGCCTGAACCATCCTTGTCGGAAGAGGTGGTCATGGCGGAAGGGGTGGGATTCGAACCCACGGAGGCTTGCACCTCACACGCTTTCCAAGCGTGCCGATTCGGCCGCTCTCGCACCCTTCCTGGATCCGAACGACCCTGTCGGTTGTGGTGACGGCCAGGCGATCTGCGGCACACGAGTAAATCCGCTGAAGGCTGCTACCTTCCGGTCCTGACCTGATTCACGGGCACCCGTTGCACAGGACCCGACCGTCACCACATCCGACAGGAGCCGAACGAAGCACGCTCAGACTAGCGGGGACGGTCACGAGCGACTTCGTGCCAATGCTGCAGCCCGAGCGAGGAGTTTGGGAACACCGAGTTCGTCACACACCGATGCGAACTCTTCAGTCGGCCCGGTCCATCGCCAATCTGCGATGTGCCCCACGGGAACCGTCGTCACGACCGTTGCCAGCCGACGAAACAACAGTGCCAGATCCCGCTGAGCGTTGAGGTTCTCCGACAATCGCGTCGCGCCACGAAGTCCCGGGACATCCCAGTCGGCGACTGATACGGGAATGTTGTCGATCGATCCATAGCGGGCCAGGACTGCCGCAGCGGACTTGGCTCCCCAGCCGGTGACTCCTGGAAACCCATCGGATGAATCCCCCACGAGACCCAAATAGTCCGCGATCGCCGATGGCGGGACGCCGAACTTGTCGATCACTCCTTGTTCGTCGATCAACCCGTCTTCGTACTTGGCGGGTCCTGCTCCCGGTCTTTGTTTGCGTCGGTCGACCTGCACCACACGCCGCCCCTTGACGCACTGACCGAGATCCTTGTCCGCAGTCAGGATCAAAACCTGCTCGACCTCGGGGGAGGCGTCGGCGACAGCCGCCGCCGAGGCGAGGGCATCATCGGCTTCGTATTCGGTCATCGGCCACACGGTCACACCCATGGCCACAAGAGCCCGCTCGACGATGGGAATCTGATTCTTGATCTCGGGATCCATCCCGTCCGACGTCTTGTAGCCGTCCCACATGTCGTTACGGAAGCTCTCGATGACGTGATCCGAGGCAACCCCGATGTGCGTGGCCCCCTCGCTCAGGAGCTGCAATGTCGAATTGAGCACACCGATCGTGGCCGCATTCGGGGCTGGATCCGAGGACCGTACGGCTTGACCGAAGTGCTGACGAAAAAGCTCATAGGTACCGTCGATGAGGTGGACCAACATGCCGTCATCCTTGTCCACGGAGCCGGACAGACCCGGGTCGCGGGCAGCAGTCGGACCGGTAGCCGAGCCGGTTCGAGGCGTGTCTCGCGGTCCGCACGTCCGCCCGAGCGGAGGCGAACCGTAACATTTCGAGCGAAGTTGCCCTCAGAACAACATCTCGAAATACCATATTTCCTAGGAAAAGTGGGGGATCACCAAAAAATTGTCATGAAACTGTCGCATTTCGTCAACAGACCGTAACCTCGCTTTCATGATTCGTCGCCGTCTTTCCATCATCATCGCGCTCGGAATTCTTTTCGGGAGCGCCGTCTCCACCCAAGCCTCGGCCAACACCCACCAGAAGTCTTCCCGATACGTCGTCACATTCCACGACGGCGTGGACGCAAGTGCCCAGGGAGCGGCCATGACAGACCTCGGGATCTATGTCGCCCGGATCTATCAGACCCTGTTCTCAGGCGTCGCCGTCGACCTCACGGCCGACCAGGCAGGCGCTCTGGCTGCCGACCCCAACGTTGCCCTCGTGGAACCTGATGTGATGGTGCGGGCCAGCGAGACCCAAAGCGGCGCCAACTGGTCCCTCAGCCGTATCGACCAGACATCGACCATGCCCGATGCCAACTTCACCTATCCCACGAGTGCCGGTTCGGGTGTCGTGGTCTACCTGGTGGACACCGGCCTCAACATCGGCAGCACGATCCGCAATCTGCAGCACCTCGACCTCAGTGGCCGAGTCTCCCCCGGATACAGCTGGATCCAGGACGGCTCCGGAACGGATGACTGCAACGGTCACGGCACTCACGTGGCTGGCACCATTGCCGGCACGCTTCACGGCGTCGCCAAGCTGGCGACCGTCGTCCCAGTCCGAGTCCTCGATTGCGGCGGTTTCGGCAACATGTCCGATGTCGTCGCGGGTCTCGACTGGATCGCTGCAAGTCGCGACCGATCCAAGCCAGCCGTCGTCAATGTCAGCCTCAGCGGTCCGGCCAGCCAAACTCTCGACAACGTGGCGACACGACTCGCGGATTCCGGTGTGATCGTCGTGGTAGCAGCAGGTAACGACGAGGCCAATGCGTGCAGTTTCTCGCCAGCCCGCGCATCAGCGGTGCTTGCGATCGGCTCGACCAATACGTCGGATCATCGAGCCTCATTCTCCAACTATGGGCCGTGCGTCGATCTGTTCGCGCCGGGCATGTACATCGAGTCGGCTTCCAAAGATGCACCGAGTGCAATCCGCACATCGGCAGGCACCTCTTCATCGGCAGCCCTGACATCTGGAGTTGCAGCACTGATTCTCAGTGCGAACCCTGGGATGTCAGCGACTCAAGTACGCGACCGGATCATGTCGACGGCCACACCCGGTGTGGTGCAGAACGCCGGTGAGGGATCACCGAGCCTTCTGTTGCATCTGGCCGCTTCCTGACGGGCCGAACCTCACCGCGGATATCCGGTTCGTGATGTGGCCCAGCGCCGCATCACGAACCGGATATGTATCTTGCGCACACTCGCGTCTGTGAGTCTCAAGAGTTCCTCACGTTCGAGCCACTGGGTGAAGACGAACCGGCGTTTTCCCGATAGTCACCCGTGGCTGGAGGAACTACTAAACCATCGGCGGGCTCTGCCGTCGCCCATGACGCTTCCCCCACCGGTGGTACACCAAGTTCCACTTCCATCGTCTCGCTGGTCGATCGCATTCTCGAGGCCGGCTCGGACTCTCGCTCCTCTGACATTCACATCGAACCGCACAGCGATGCACTGAGCATCAGGTTTCGCATCGATGGATCCCTGATCGAGATCGATCAGTTGCCGATCACGTATCACGGTGCGCTGATCAGCAGGTTGAAGATCATGGCTGGCATGAACATCGTCGAACGGCGTCGACCCCAAGATGGTCAGTTCTCCACGACATGCAAAGGACGCAACTTCGATGTGCGGCTGGCCACACTCTCGACGATCCATGGCGAAAAGATGGTGTTACGCCTCCTCGATCAGCGGCGCACCACGCGGGGTCTGAACGAACTCGGTATGGACGAATCACTTGCTGCGAGATACCGCCAGCTGTTGCGATCACCCTTTGGTCTCGTTCTCTGTGCCGGACCCACTGGCTCGGGCAAGACGACCACTCTGTATGCATCGTTGACGCACATGCCCACCTCCGATCGCAATGTGACCACGATCGAAGATCCTGTCGAATACGTCATCCCCGGTATCAATCAGGTGCGCACCAACGATCAGGCAGGCCTCACATTCGCTACAGGTCTGCGCTCCCTATTGCGTCAGGACCCAGACATCATCTTGATCGGAGAACTCCGGGATTCAGAAACAGCTCGCCTTGGAGTGCAGGCAGCGCTGACGGGGCACTTCGTTCTCTCATCGATACACGCAACGGATGCAGCGGGAGCGCTGCAGCGATTGATCGACATGGGTGTCGAGCCGTACCTCATCACGTCATCGCTGATCGGTGTCGTCGGACAGCGTCTGTTACGACGTGTGTGCTCGAAATGTGCCCATCCCTATCAGCCCCTTCCCGATGAAATCGACCTTTTCGAACAGCATCGATTGCACGGACCAACGACGTTCCGCCGGGGAACCGGCTGCGACACGTGCAGCCACACCGGATTTCTCGACCGTGTCGGCGTGTACGAGGTTCTACACATCACCCCAGAGATTCGTCGGCTGCTGGCTCGAGGGGCAGACGCTCAAGACATCCACTATCAAGCGGTCATCGATGGAATGCAGCCCCTCCGAGACGCTGCTATGCATCTCGTCCGCACAGGGGTCACCACCATCGACGAAGTCGTCCGAGCCTTGGGAGCGGGCTTCACGCACGTCAAGGTACGAGTTGCATCGTGATGCGACTCCAACGCCGGCGCTCCTCTTCCCGCCAGACACTTGTGCACTTCACACGCCAACTACGCGTCTTCGTCAAGGGTGGTGTTCCACTGGCGCAGGCGTTGCGCATCATCGCCGAGGAGACAACTGATTCCACCCTCGAGTCCACTCTCGAGTCGATCCTTGGCGACCTCGATCGCGGGGACATGCTGTCGAAAGGTCTCGAGCGGCACCCGAAGGTCTTCCCGGCGTATTTCATCGGTCTCGTGCGCAGTGCAGAGGCCACCGGTGCATTCATCGAAACCCTCGAGAGTCTCGAGACCTATCAGACCCGTGTCATCGAGACTCGGAGTCGAATCACGTCAGCCCTCGCCTATCCAGGAATCGTCATGTCCTTGGCACTCGTCACCGTGGGAATCTTGGCCGGCTTCGTGATTCCACGTTTCGAGCCTCTGTTCGAAGAACTCGGGTCGACCTTGCCTCTCCCGACGCGCATTCTCCTCGACACCACCTCCGTGCTGACCGACAATGCCTTGGCTGTCACTGGAATCTGCCTCACTTCGATGATTCTGTTCGTTCTGGCACTGCGATCAGAGCGCGGACGCCGGGCACTCGACAAAGCGATGCTCCGCCTGCCTTTCGTCGGCACGATCATTCGCTACGTGATGCTCGAACGTTTCTGTCGAATCCTTGCTGCCTGTGTCCGCTCAGGCCTTCCCGTCACTTCCGGCATGCGTCTGAGCAATCAGACGATCTCCAATTCAGTACACCGAGACCTTCTCGCACGAGCCACCCAGGAGATGTCCATGGGTGTCGGATTTTCCACGGCGCTTGCACGAACAGGGCTGTTCCCCGGAGCGGCACGTCAGATGTTTCGTGTCGGCGAAGAAACCGGCGCTCTCGATGAACAAGTCACTGCAGCAAGTGAGTTCTTCGACGCTGAACTGGACGTGCGCATGCGACGTTTCGTCGCACTGTTCGAGCCGATACTGATCGTCTTCGTCGGTCTGGTCGTCGGCTTCGTTGCGGTGGCGCTGATATCGGCCATGTACGGGGTGCTCGACGGAGTTCGCGACATCAGCTGAGAAAGTCGATGTCGAACAAGAGAGCGAGCATCGTCCCCACAGCCAGGAACGGCCCGAAAGGAATCGTTCGCGAACGCGTCGACCTCGAGGCGCACATGAGCACCAGACCAACAATCGATCCGAGCAGGAATGCAAGGAAGAAGCCGGAGTGGACAGCAGTGAGGTCCTTCCAGCCGAGATAGAGCCCAAGAAGTGGACTGAGCCGGACATCGCCGTCTCCGAGTCGACCGCGACTCACGAAGTAGACGATGAGCATCGTCACGAATGCAAGAGCAGATCCCACAAGAGCTGTCACGAGACGTTCCTGCTGACTCGACATCACAGATGCTGCGATGAGAACTGGTGCCCCGAGCATTCCCGTCGTGTGCACGATGCGCCGTGGGAGTCGGAGGGTGAACATGTCGATCACCGACAGAGACATCAGACCTGTGACGAGAATCCAATGCGCAAGGAGCACCATTGGGCTCTCGATCCGTAACGCACAGCCAATGAAAACGAGAGTGGACAGCACCTCGATGATGAACGATGTCGAGCCGATCGAAGCACCACATCGTCGACATCGCCCGCGTAGCGCAAACCACGACACGATGGGTACGAGATCACGAGCCGCAATCGTGCGTGCACACCCGCGACATCGAGAGCGACCGGAAACGACAGACTCCCCGCGCGGCACTCGGTCTGCCACGGCAGCGGCGAACGAGCCGCACATCGCGCCCAAGACGGTTGCCAAGACGACACGAATGATCATCGGCTCCTCCTGTCGGTGATGACCCACTTTCGCCAACACTCGGACGCGAGTTCGGTCCCGACCGATGAACAGTCGGGACCGAACCCCACCACTACCTCTTTCACGCCGGGTCGCAGACTCCGTCTGCTACTGGGACCACGGTTCCATCAGCCTGAACGTTGAACAATGACGATTCGTCGCGCAGTAGCTGTGCATCGACAAGAGCGGCCTCCGTCAGGGTTCCCGAAGTCGCCAGGCTCTCGTCTGCGAACCAGGTCTCCACAGCTACTTCGACGACACGCTGATCGGATTCACATGCGCTCTCCTGCCCTCGATCAGTGAGTCCGCGCACACCGAGAACCGACACGGTGGCCAGCACTCCCATGATCACCACAACGACGAGTAATTCGACCAATGTGAATCCTCTGTCTGCGTTGTCGTTCATCGCTTCCTGTTGGCTCGATATACGAGTCGATCGACCAGGTGACACAGCGGGTCCTGCGATCGTCGATCCTCTCCATTCGTGTGCATCAATCATGTGCTCTTCCTTTTCGTTCAGACTCCGTGCTCGTGCACGGACATCCATGCGTTCGATGGACAGCGAGGTATCGGTCAAAGAGATTCGAAGATCATGTGAAGGTCCTCAAGAAATCGAGCCCGCAAGAGTGGCACCATCTGGAGGTACCCTCGGGATGGTGAATCAGTCGTTGCCCGAATCAGCGGCAGAGCCATCGATGGCTGCGATTCACCTCAAACCAGATCGCGACCGCAGTCTGAGGCGTTTCCACCCGTGGATTCTGAGTGGAGCAGTCCATCGTGTCTCAGGTGAACCTGCTCCTGGAGATGTCGTCACCGTCGTGGATGCACACGGCACGGAGTTGGCACTCGTTGCCTTCAGTCCCGATTCGGCTCTGCGCGGACGAGTGCTGTCCTTCGATCCGAAGGTCCGAGTCGATGATGCCTTCATCAGCCGAACGATCCTCTCTGCTGTCGCCCGCCGCGCCGGTCACCCAGACCTCGAGCACAGTTGTCGCCTGGTCTTTGCAGAAGCCGATGGACTGCCCGGACTGATTGCAGATCGTTATGGATCCGTTGTCGTCATCCAGATCACCTCGGTTGCCGCAGAACGTTGGCATCGGGTGATCGTCGAGACTCTTGCATCGCTCCCGGGAGTCACCTGCGTTTACGAGAGAAGTGAAGGCAAGGATCGCCAACGCGACGGCCTGGCGGATCGGTGTGGTCTTGCCTTCGGAGAACTTCCAGATCGGATCGTCGCCCATGAGGGTGACGAGGTCTATGCGGTTGACGTACGCGAGGGACACAAAACAGGCCACTATCTCGACCAGCGCGATGCACGTCGTGTCATGGCTGACATTGCTCCAGGTGCTCGAGTCCTCAACGTCTTTGGGTACACCGGATCCTTTGGCATTGTCGCTCTCAGGAACGGCGCTGCGTCTGTCACGACCGTTGAGTCTTCCGAATCAGCCCTCGAAGGTGCTCGGCGCAATGCCACTCTCAATGATGTCGATCCAGGCGAACTGATCCATGGTGACGCATTCGAAGTGCTGAGGCGAATGCGCGATCGCCGACTGCAGTTCGATGTCATCATTCTCGATCCGCCGAAATACGCCGCGAGTACGAGTCACGTCGAAAGAGCCACGCGCAAATACAAAGACATCAATCTGCTCGGTATCAAACTGCTGGCTCCAGGAGGACGTCTGATGACGTTCTCGTGCTCCGGGGCAGTGAGCCCTGATCTGTTCCAGAAAGTTCTTGCTGGTGCCGCTGTCGATGCGCGACGCACGATGCGCATCCTCCAGCGCCTCGGTCAGCCCATCGACCATCCCGTGCCCCTCAACTTTCCAGAGGCCGAGTACCTGAAGGGTTTGCTTCTCCAGGCTGACTGAACAGGTCGACTATTCCTGAACGAGTTCGATGAGGGTGCCGAAGCTTCCCTTGGGATGGATGAATGCCACAGTCGTGCCGCGGCTTCCCGGACGGGGTGCCTTGTCGATGGGGGTTGCGCCCGCAGCCACCATCGCCGCCAGGGCCTCACCGCAGTCAGCGACGCGATATCCAATGTGATGCAGGCCCTCACCGCGCTTTTCGATCGCCTTGGCAACTGGGCTGTCGTCTCGTGTCGGAGTCAGAAGTTGCACATAACTTTCGGCAACTTTCAACAGGGCCTCTTCCACACCGTCGCTCTCCACGATTTCGCGATGATCGACTTCGGCTCCGAATGCTCGCTTGTAATAGTCGATTGCCGCTTCGAGGTCGCGAACGGCAATGGCTACGTGATCGATTTCGGTGAGAATCATGGCTCAAGGATGCCATGTCCCGATGTCAGTCGTGAGGTCGAAAGTCCCAGTGGGGCATCCGATCGGTCACAGCGCCCGCCTCGGTCCTCTCGCTCAGCGACGGAAACGTGAGATGTTGGCTTCTCCCACTTTGGCCCGCAGCTCGGGATCAGTGATACCGAGTCCCTCTGCAGGGGCGAGACAGAGAACGCCGAGCTTGCCCTCGTGCATGTTGGTGTGCACTTGATATGCGGCTTCGCCGACCTCGTCGAGTGCGAATGTCTGGCTCATCACCGGATGAATCATGCCCTTGGCGATGAGCCGGTTCGCCTGCCAGGCCTCCTGGTAGTTGGCGAAGTGGCTGCCGACCAGGTTCTTCAAACGCATCCAGAAATGGCGGTTGTCGAACTCCATCATGAAGCCACTCGTAGCCGCGCACGTGACGACCGTGCCACCGCGCTTTGCGACATACACCGATGCTGC
>JAULYE010000150.1:0-5394 GCA_032118015.1 Ilumatobacteraceae bacterium
CAACATCTTCATCGCCTACGTCCACCATCAATTGGTCCATCGTCACGACACCGGCGATTCGATGTCGTCGTCCCCTGATCAAAACTTCCATGCCCACGCTCGCTGCACGCCGCGCGATTCCATCGGCGTATCCGATAGGAACAGTGGCGATCGTCGTCTCTACCGTCGGGCGATACCGGGAACCGTAGGACACACCCTCCCCTGCGGCCACACGCTTCACGAAGGAGACATCTGCCTTGAGGGCGAGTGCTGGCCGTAGTTCGGGACACGCAACGCTGAGAGCATCGCTCGGAGGAATGCCGTAGACGGCGATCCCAGTGCGCACCATGTCACGTCGGCTCTCCGGCAGAGAAAGAGTCGCCGCCGAATTCGCGGCATGCACGGTGCCGACGCTGATCCCCGCGCGCCGGATCTCTTCGAGTGCTGCATCGAATCTCTCCAGCTGAACATGAGTGAATGTCGCATCGACATCGTCAGCCGACGCGAAATGTGTGTAGACCCCATCCAAGGACAGCCATGGACTTCCAGCGGCGATTCGTGTTGCCTGCTCGAGGGCCTGGGATGGATGCACTCCGACGCGATTCATCCCCGTGTCAATCTTCAAATGAACGCCTTGGCCGATCGTATTGCGCTGCTGCGCTTGTTCCTCGAGGGCCTCTATGTACGCCACGGAGTACGCCGTTGCGATCAGCCCATGGGACACGATGTCGCTGATCTGGGAAAGTGGCTGCTCCGAGAGCACGAGGATTGGTGCCTCGATCCCAGCATGCCTCAACTCGACTCCCTCTTGGACGAGTGCCACAGCCAGACACTCAGCACCCGCAGCCACTGCAGTCTCAGCAACGGCAACTGCTCCGTGACCATACGCATCTGCCTTCACAACAGCCATCAGACGTGCTGGCCGCGCTCGGGCCGAAAGAACTCCGATGTTGTGGGCAATTGCGCTCAAGTCGACTTCGACGCGCGCCGATCTCTGCCCATGCCCATGATCATGTCCGGATGTGGTCGAGTCGATCACGCGCGCACAGTTTCCGTAACGGCACGCGGGATGAGATCCACGACATCGGAGGCAATCAGGCCCTCGGCATCCACGAAGAGCGATGCCGCTTTGCCATGGATCCAGGCTGCTGTCGCCGCAGCATGGAACGGCTGGACACCGCGCGCGAGAAGAGCTCCGATCATCCCCGCAAGTACGTCTCCACTTCCTGCTGTCGCAAGTCGTTGGTCCGCATTGCTGATCACGAGCGCTTCCCCCGATGGCTCTGCGACAACGGTCGTGGGACCTTTCAGCAAACAGACACAGTTGAGATCGATCGCCATCCGCCGTGCACTCGCCAGTCGGTCCGGGGATGGTCGGTCTCCGAGCACCATTGCATATTCGCCGTCATGGGGAGTGACCACCGTGCCGGCAGGGCGCGAACGAATGACATCACGTGCACCTTCACCACCCCAACTCACGCAATACAAGCCATCGCCGTCGATGACCATGGGAATGTGCGTCTGGCTGATCACTCGACGGGTCTCAGCAGCAATACCTTCATCACGTCCAAGGCCAGGACCGACAACCATCGATTGGAATCTTTCCGAGTCCTCGATCACCTCGCTGGCCCATCCGAGCACGCCAAGAGGGCGTCGGACGATCTCCGTGGGCATCGAACTGTCACTCGTGATGCCCGGAGATGCCGTGTGCACGATGCCCGCACCCATCCGCATCGCCGCTTTCGATGCGAGATGAGCAGCGCCCATCATCGTCGCACTTCCAGCGAGTACGAAGACAGCCGCATTCCACTTGTGTGCGGCGACGGCACGACGCGGCAGCCAGGATGCGACATCGCATTCCTCGACCTGGTGCGTGTCGATGGAACCAAGTCCGAGACCGAGACCTATATCGGCAACTTCGACCTCGCCACTCAGTGCTGGGCCTTGACCGAAGAGCAATCCGGGTTTGAGTGCAACGAACGTCAGAGTTCGCTCCGCTTTCCAGACATGAGGGCCGGCACGCCCGGTCAGGCCGTCGAGACCTGAAGGAATATCCACGGCGAGTACTGGGGTGCCACGCGTTGACGGCGGACTCCACTCGCCACGAAACCCGGTTCCGTATGCAGCATCGATGATCAAATCGCACACCGGTAGTCGTAGCGGCATCTTGTCGGCTTCGATGACGTGGACACGAACACCGCGATCGGCCAACAGGCGTCCAGCAATCCGCCCATCAGCTCCATTGTTGCCCTTGCCCACGATCAACACGACTGTTCGTCCGTACACCCCGCCCATCATCCGACGTGCCACACGCGCAACAGCTTCCCCGGCACGATGGACGAGCACGTCGAGGGAGAGCCCACCGGACAGTGCCTCGGCATCGATGACACGCATCTGCCTCGGATTGATCACTGCCCTCATGACACCATCGTACGCGTGATCGAACTCAGTGGTCCGTACCGCCTGAACTTGGTTCACGAGTAAGGACTCGGGGGGAACCAGTCGCGATCACGTAGGCGATTGCCACGGTCGCGGTGTGGGTCAACGAGACGTTCCACTTCGCAACCCCAAGGCGATCTGCCAGATCTCGAGCAGTCCCTTCGACCATCAGGATCGGCTGACCCGACGATTCGTTCGCGATCCACACATCGTGGAAGTCGAATGCCCCCAGACCCACGCCCAGCGCTTTCATCGTCGCCTCCCGTGCGGCGAATCGAACAGCGAGGTTCGGCACCGGATTCGTGAAACCTGAGACGTAGGTGCGCTCAGCCTCGGTGAAGATGCGCTGCAAAGTAGACGGAGTTCGCTCGAGCATTGAGCTGAAACGATCGATGTCCACGGCGTCGACGCCGATTCCCAGAATCGACTCTGCGGACTCTCCACTCACGGCGTCGAACGCCAGCGATTGGCGACATCGCTGATCGGAACGATGAGTAGATCGGCAACCGAAATCCGACCCAACAAGGAATCGTCCATGTCTCCCTCAGTTTCGACGACCCAATCGACGAGTCGTTCGTATCGGCGGTCGTACTCCTGCAATACGGATCGAGCGATCGCAGGTTCGAGCACATCATGGAACTGCACATGAACAAGCGTGATACCGATGCACTGTCCGCCTTTGACTTCGGGTACGAGAATGACCGTTCGGCTGTCTGCACGACCTCTGGCAACGAGTACCTCGCGCTCGACCGCCACATGCCGCTTGGTTCCCATCAGCGGTCCCGGTTTCTCCGAACGGCTCTTGAGTCCGAGAGAAACGCCTCCGCGATCCACAACGGCGACCGTACTCGTCCCACGTTTGGGATCACCTTCGATGAGATAGCGCGTGTACCCGAGTATCTCTTCCACTGCTGGGTCGAGGCCAGCGAGAATTTTGAGCGTTCGATAGCCGAGCAGGTCGCGACTGACGCCGATGTCGAGAACTGCGCGCACCAGTGTCCGGTCCATCACACCTTCGTCACTGCGACTGATGCCGACCGTCACCGTCTTCGCTTGGTGTTTGATCGCATCGATCGGCCGTGTCAACTCTTCGATTGCCCGAGTCAAGGATTCGGTCAGTTCGTCGAGGACTGCACCTGGAGTTCCGATCTTGCCCGTTTCCATCTGAAAGCGCTCGACGGCAGAGGCCGATGATGATTCGAGGGCGAGAATGCGCAGAATTGCGGCCAGCCGCAGAGCTGTACTCGCCTCGAGATGTCCGTCGAACTGGCCCGCGCGCAACGTGTCGTTGTATGCGTCCCACGCGGATGTGATTCCCTCGCGAACTTCGCGCAGAACTCCGTCAGAATTGGCGTGTCGGGTGACAGCCACGTCCACGACCTCACGAGCTTCTCGTAGCGGTCGGGCCAGATCATCGATCGCGCGAGCAGCTTCGTACCCGAACAGGTGACCGACCATGGCGCTCATCACGAAAGCCAGTGATGGGTCGACATCGGGCACTCCGAGAACGGCAACAGCATTGGAGTACTTCTGGCTGCCATCATGGGTGATCACGATTGGCGTGGCTTTGTGGGCCCGATAGATGGCAACCTCCTTCGCCACATCATCGGCAGTGCTTCCCCGAAGACCTGCAGCGCACACCAGGATGAGTGGCTCACAGGAGAGATCGATGTGCTTTTTGTCTTCAGTGATGTCACACGAGATGCTCTTGTAACACAGCTCGCTGAGCTTGATGCGAATTTCATGGGCTGCGATCGAGTTGGGACCGTTTCCGACGACGGCCCAATACCTCTTGGAGGGTGCAAATCGGCGCGCAACTTCACCGATGGCGTCACGAGTCGTCAGCAATTCACGCATCGCGGCAGGAATGTCACGCATACACGACAGCAATTCGTGTCGCCGTTGCGCACTCCCCAAGCCGGCCGCCTCGCTGACAGCACAGGCCAACAAGACGCCAGCAGCAACCTGGGCGTAGAAAGCCTTGGTGGATGCCACGCTCATCTCCACATCGCGCCCATCGCTCGTGAAGATCACCGAATCCGCCTTCTCGCACAGATCACTGCCGCGGCGATTGACGATTGCGATGACTTTGGCACCGCGTGAGCGCACGAGATCGACTGTTCTGTTCGTATCCGTCGTGGTTCCACTCTGGCTGACTGCGATGACGAGGGTGTCACTCATATCCGATGTCAACTGGAATCCCGACAGCTCGGTTGCAGTCACAGCGTCCACATCGAGGTGACCCTCGCACAGTTCATCCAAAATCGACGCACAACTGCGACCTGCAATGGCAGCAGTTCCTTGGCCGATCACTCGCACCTTTCGAATGCGACCAGCAGCCAGATCGGCTGCAATGTCATCACTCAGACCTCGAGTGCCGAGGACCGCATGCAATGAGCCATCTCGCTCCACAATGCGCCCACGGATCGTTTTGCGAAAACTCTCAGGGGCCTCGGAAATCTCCTTCAGCAGGAAATGAGGCGAATCGCCGCGATCAATATCTCGTGTCGTGACCTCTGCAGTGACGAACTCATCGCTCGAGATCGGGAGTTCCTGTCCGTCGAAGGAGATGCGGCGAAGCCCCGAAACATCTCCCGCCCTGGAGCCATCGAGCGCAATGATCTGACCTGAAGAGACCTCCGGAATCCCATTGGTCCCTTCACCGTCCATCCGTAGATACGTCGACGTCTCCTCGACCACACCGTAGGGCTCACTAGCAACGATGAACGCGTCCTCGGCCACCCCGATGAACAGACCCTGCCCGCTGCCGCGCAAGGACACGAGCAAGGTGTCCGGTTCGTGACTCGATATCGCTCCAATGGCGACAGATCCCTCAAAGGACGCGACACTGCGCCGGAAACCCTCGACGAGATCAGCGGACCGACCAGTGTGGATGTCGATCAGAGCCGGGATGACCTTGGCATCAGTCGTGATCTGACCCGGAAACTCGAGCGCATACTCGATGCGGAGATCCTC
>JAULYE010000151.1:0-21430 GCA_032118015.1 Ilumatobacteraceae bacterium
GGGGACGTAGCTCAGTTGGCAGAGCACCTGCTTTGCAAGCAGGGGGTCGTGGGTTCGATTCCCATCGTCTCCACCATGTGAATGGGGTTCTCAGGGTGAATGGGGTTCTCAGGCAATTGGAGGATCCGAGGATCTGGAATCGGCGCGGTACCGTGGAACTCATGCCGGACATGCGACAGGTCGTCATCGTGGGTGCCTCCCTGGCGGGATTACGCGCAGCAGAGACTCTCCGGTCCGACGGGTTCACCGGCGCCATCATCGTTGTCGGAGCCGAGGGTCACCGTCCCTATGACCGTCCACCATTGTCCAAGAAACTTCTTGCAGGTGAATGGGAACCGGACCGCATCGCTTTACGCAAGCCCGAAGACTTGGACTCTCTCGCCGTCGAATGGCTTCTGGGATCGCCAGCCACAGGAGTCGACCTCGATCGTCGCATCGTGACTCTCGCCAACGGCCAGAACGTGTCGTTCGATGGACTGATCATCGCAACGGGCTCTGCCGCTCGTCGACTTCCCTTCCAACACAACTGGCAGGGGATGCATGTTTTACGCACGATGGACGACGCTCTTGCACTGCGCTCCGATATCGAGCCGAAAGCCGACACGCCCAATCCGCGAGTCGTGGTGATCGGCGCCGGCTTCATCGGCCTCGAAGTGGCCGCAACTGCGCGCGGTCGCGGCTGTGCGGTGACGGTGCTCGAAGGCGCCCAAGCCCCCATGATGCGCGGCCTCGGCGTCGACATGGGACATGCAGCTGCTCTCGTGCACACCGACAACGACGTCGACATGCGCATGGGCGTCTCCGTCGCCGGCTTCTACGAGTCGACACCTGGTCGAGTGGGCGGTGTCGAGTTGTCGACCGGGGACCGTATCGATGCCGATGTCGTCGTGATCGGTGTCGGAGCAGCGCCCATGACCACATGGCTGGAGGGTTCGGGTCTCGAGATCCGAGACGGAGTGGTGTGCGATCACTTCTTGAACGCTGGTGCTCCATTCGTGTACGCCGCTGGCGACGTCTGTCGGTGGACCAACGATCTCTACGCGCGAGAGATGCGGGTCGAGCACTGGACGACTGCATCGGAACAAGGAGCTGCGGCTGCGCGGAATCTGCTCGCTGAAGCTGCGGGACATGATCGCGTTCCCTATGCGGCAGTCCCATTCTTTTGGAGTGATCAGTTCACGGCACGCATCCAGTTCCTGGGTCGTGCTGAAGGTGACGAAACTGTGCACGTCGTCATCGGTTCACCCGAGGAGCGATCCTTCGTGGCGTTGTACGAGCGCGACGGAACTCTGGTTGCAGCGCTCGGTGTCAGTAAGCCCCGTCAACTGATGCCATTCCGTGCGCTGATCGCTTCTCGAGTGTCGATCACAGAAGCCACGGAGTTTGCGGCGACTCTTCTGACGTAGAGAGCGTTCATTGCAATGACAACGATCTCTGCCGACGTCTGAGACCACCTGTCAACAATTTCTACACATCACGTCGACGTCGCATTAGGCTTTGCTCGTGTTCGTCCAAGTGGTCAGTGCGATGTCCTCGTGTGGGACAGGGACACCGTAGGGCGCGTAGATGCCCCGCCTGGATGCCGAGCGTGTCGGCTTGTGGAGGCAGTTCCAAACCGCCGGCGAAGTCGTCTCGCGAATGATCGAGGCCGAGATGGCAGATGAATTCCATTTGTCGCTCCCACAGTTCGATCTTCTGGCAGCGCTTGCGCAGAACAACGATCAACTCCGGGTGAAAGATCTGTGCGATCTGTTGTCCGCCGTTGCGAGCAGCCTGTCGCGCCGAATCGATTCCTTGGTCGACCGGGGGTATGTCGTGCGTGAGGAGCCATTGGCCGCCGACGACAACCGGGCAGTGATTGTGCGGTTGACCCGTATGGGCCGCCTGGTGTGGCGTGACGCCAATATCGTCTACCGCCGCGCGGTGCAGCGTGAGTTCGCCGGGGATCTCTCCGAGTTCGAAGTGAGCGCCATGGGACGGGCGTTATCCAAGATTTCCCCGTTCAAGAACACCCGTGACTGACCCGACCCAGCAGGTCGATTCGCTGCGAGACCCGTCCACACAGCAGACTGTTCACGGAACATTCGATCCAAAGTCATCAATGCGGGACGTCACGATGTGAGGGCGTCACCAACTCGAGGAGTCACCATGATCAACGCAGTCATCGTCGATGCAATCCGAACCCCTCAGGGGCGTCGAAACGGCAAGTTGAAGGAATGGCATCCCGTCGATCTGGTTGCTGAGACCATGAACGCACTGGTCGAGCGCACGGGTATCGACCCGGGCATCGTCGACGACGTCGTCATGGGGTGTGTGATGCAGGTCGGCGAGCAGGCGGCGAACGTGGCGCGTAATGCCGTGCTTGCTGCTGGTTGGCCAGAAGGAGTGCCGGGCACGACCGTCGATCGCCAGTGCGGTTCGTCGCAGCAGGCAGCACACTTCGCAGCCCAAGGTGTTATGGCTGGCGCCTATGACGTGGTCGTGGCTGCTGGTGTCGAAGTGATGACACGCGTGCCAATGGGTGCGTCGATGACTGACGGCAAGTATGGCTATCCGTTCGGACCAAAAGTTGGCGCCCGGTATCAGCCTCAGGGTGGTCTCGTGCCTCAAGGCATCTCTGCGGAACTGATTGCAGACAAGTGGAACATCTCGCGTGAAGACATGGACCGCTTCGGTGTCCAGTCGCAGGCGCGTGCAGCTCGAGCCACCGCAGAGGGACGCTTCGAGCGAGAGATCCTTGCGGTGAGAGACGCCGAGGGCAACATGATGACCACCGACGAGGGTCTGCGCGAGACGACGATGGAAAGCCTTGCCAAGCTCAAGCCGTCCTTCCGTTCCGAAGAAGAAGGTGGACGGGTCACCGCTGGTAACTCCTCGCAGATCACCGACGGCGCTGCCGCCATTTTGATCATGAGTGAGGCCAAAGCCAAGGCCCTCGGTCTCACCCCGCGCGCCCGTTTCGTCAATTTCAGTTTGGCCGGTGACGATCCCCGATACATGTTGACTGCTCCGATCCCGGCGACGCATCGAGTTCTCGAGCGAGCCAAGATGTCGCTGTCGGACATCGATCTCGTCGAGATCAACGAAGCCTTCGCTTCAGTGGTGCTTGCTTGGGAGAAGGAATTCCACCCGGACATGGAAAAGGTGAATCCCAATGGTGGCGCGATCGCTATTGGTCATCCCCTTGGATGTTCCGGCGCCCGACTCATGACGACGTTGTTGAACGAACTCGAGCGCACCGGCGGCCGATTCGGACTGCAGACGATGTGTGAAGGTGGCGGCATGGCGAACGCCACCATCATCGAACGCCTCGGCTGACTCGAACTCGACCCTTTCGACATGGATCTCGCCGGCATCATCTGGATCGCCGGTGGGGTCCTGTTGTTCTTGTTCCTCTGGCGTGTAGGAACGGGTTTGTTGCGGAGCATGACGACCCCGTTGCCGCCTCCTCCGCCAGAGGGTGAGTTGCGCAAGATCAACGTTCGCTATCGATGCAGCCTGTGCGGAGCAGAGGCGCGCATGACCATGGCAGCCGAGTCTGAGCCAGACCCGCCGCGGCACTGTATGGAAGACATGGATCTCGTTCCTGGCCAGGATTGACGCGCCGTCGAGGTGCGATCCGACGGGAAACGACGTTTCAATGAACTACAGCAGTGTGATTATCCACTACGTTGTCCACAATCTGTGGACAGTGAAAATGACACAATCTGCCGTCCAGGACAGGGCCAGTGGCGTGGAGCGGCGTCAATGATATTTCGTGGCTGTGTACAAACCGCCGAGAATCGAAGCCAAACCAACCAACAGGTAGATGTTGCTCCGGCCACCAGGGACGGCTCCCAAGTAGTACAGAAGGATCACGAGCGTGCCCAGAACGAACAGGGAAAACATCAGCACAGGAACCCATGTCGGACTCTGTTTGACGTAATCCGGCACAGGAGGCGTGTAGCGGCTCGAAGCCGAAACACCGTCTTCGTCGACGTCGACCTTTCTCTGGCGGGGGGCTTGAGGACGGGTTCCCTTGGGAGTCGTTCGTCCGCCTGATCGTCGTTTCGGAGGTGCCACGATCGTCAAGTGTAGAGAGACTCAGGACGTCGCCGGGCGCATCCCAGAGGTTTTTCCCACCGGCGATTTCGAAACCGGGATGCATTGTGATGACCGGTGCTGGCAGGCTTGGGGTGTGCCGCGCGTGCTCGTTCTCGACAGTTACGACAGTTTCGTCTACAACCTTGTGCAGTATCTGGGCGAGCTCGGCGCCGAACCCCTCGTGTATCGCAACGACGAGTTGACAGTCCAAGAGGCCCAGGATCTTCGACCAGATGGAGTGCTCCTGTCACCAGGGCCCGGACGCCCCGAGGATGCAGGAATCATCTGCGCTGCAATCGAACCGTTTGCGCGAAGCGGGGTTCCCGTGTTCGGGGTATGCCTCGGACATCAAGCGATCGGCCACGTGTTTGGAGGCACCGTAGCCCTCGCACCGGAATTGATGCATGGCAAGACGAGCGTCATCACTCACCGCAATGTGGGGGTGTTCGCAGGAATCGAAGATCCAGTCACTGCCACGCGGTATCACTCCTTGATCGTCGACCGGGCGAGCCTTCCAGAATGTCTCAAGATCACAGCTGAGACATCCGATGGCCTCATCATGGGTGTTCGCCATGAGACACTGCCGATCGAAGGTGTGCAATTCCATCCGGAAAGCATCCTGACGACCACCGGTCACCAGATGATCAGAAACTTCCTCGACATGTGTGGCGTGGCGCGCCGTTGATTCGATCGAATCAGGGCGTCGTTGGAGGCGATTCCGATGTCGTTGTCACAGATGCTGCTTGACCCACTTTGAGCAACACCGTCGCTCCAGGGTTGACTTCGGAGCCAGCTGACGGGTTCTGAGAAATCACGACACCGTCATTGGAACTTCCTGGTGGCACAGTCACGTATTCGACGGTCACTATCAATCCGCTGTTGACAAGAACGCTGCGAGCTTCAGCTTCATCCATTCCTTCGACAGGCAGAATCGTGACCTTGGCAACTCCTGTGGAGACATAGATCGTGATTGCATCACCGAGAGTTGCCTGCGTTCCTGCCGACGGACCCGTGCGTGTCACGCGACCTGGCTCGATCGAGTTGCTTGCCTCCTCGACAATCGTGACGACGAACTCGTAGGGCTCACCTTCCAAAGTCGATCGGGCTGTGAACAGACTCTGGTTCTGGACGTTGGGCATCGTGACGATCCCACTTCCTTGACTGACGATGAGGTCGATGGTTGCGCCACCGAGGACTTGCTCACCGGTTTTTGGAGACGTGGAGATGATCTGCTCGGCCGGGGTCGTCGGATGTGTTTCGTACGTGACGAGACCAACGATCAGGCCGAGATTGAGGAGAGCGGAACGGGCCTCGAGGAGAGTCTTGCCTGAGAGATCCGGCACAGGAATGGGTGCGTTGGAGGGGTTGTACGTGATCGTGATGGAAGTGCCCTGGGACAAGAGCTCGCCGCCTTCGGGCGCTTGAGACCACACGACATTCGGTTCGACATTGGAATTTTCCTCAGCCACGGTGACGACGTCGAAACCGAGATCTTCGAGAGTCGTGACAGCGACCTGGAGCTCGAACCCGACCACATTGGGCAGCGGAATCGTGACTCCGGTCTGGCGATCATTGGTGAGGAACAGTGCGCCGAGAACGAGAGCGGCGATGAGGACGATCGAACCGAGGATTGCAGTCACGACCAAGCCGACCCGACGCGTCTTGAGCTCTTCAGCCTGAACGAGAAAGTCGCTTTCCGTGTATCCGGGGGGAAATGCCGGATTGGAGTTGATCATTGTGCGTGGCAGGACGCGAGTGGCACCCTCGGTTGGTGTCCCGTCGACAGATGATGCATCCCCAGGGCCGATGATCGGCATTGTCGACGTTGCCGTGGGAAGCACAGTGGTCGCAGCGTCTGTCGGTGGCACATTGTTCTTTGCGTTCAAGATGTCGGCGAGAGCTTGAACCGGCACACCGTCTCGGAAGCGGCGCAGCTCGTCGCGAACGGCTTCAGCTGTCGCGTACCGGCGATCCGGATCCTTGGTCAGTAGGCGAGCGACGATCGCTTCGAAGGCACGCGGGACGTCAGAGGCGTATTCGTGAAGTGGAGTGGGGTCTTCGTGCACCTGCTTGTAGGCAATGGCGAGAGGCGTGTCGCCAACGAATGGGGGGCGACCAGCAACCATTTCGTAGAGGACGACGCCGAGCGAATACAGATCACTACGCGGATCCGGCTGGCCACCTTGGGCCTGCTCCGGAGAGAAGTAGGCAGCAGTACCCATGACGGCACCTGCCTGGGTGAGGCTGGAGTCAGACGCCGACCCGAGAGCACGAGCGATACCGAAGTCCGCCACCTTCAACTGGCCACTCGATCCGATCAGGATGTTCCCGGGTTTGATGTCGCGGTGCACCACGTTGTTGCGATGTGCAAAGGACAGAGCGGCTGCGACTTCGATACCGATCTCCGCGGCCTTCATGGCGCTGATCACTCCGACATCGTGTAGAGCTTCTGCCAAAGTGCGCCCAGGCACGTATTCCATGGCCATGAAATAGGTGTTTTCGCTCCGGCCCCAGTCGTAAACGCTGACGATGTTGGGATGGTTGAGATTGGCTGCCGATTGGGCCTCTCGTCGAAAGCGTTCGACGAACAACGGATCGGTCGCAAACTCCGGGAACAACACTTTGATCGCTACGAGGCGGTCCAGCAAAATGTCGCGCGCGAGATAGACCTCAGCCATTCCGCCACGACCGATGCGCTGTTGCATCTCGTAGCGATCGTTCACCAGGACTGTGCCGTACTCCGTCATACCGAATCTGGAGGTTATCCAAGGCTTGGCGGGGCGAGCCGTCAGGCTCTGCAAGGCACCAGCGTTCAGTGTGCAGACTTCATCAAAGGCCCAATGCCACGTCGAGCACCTTCTTGGCAATAGGACCTGCAATCGAGCCACCGGTACCAGCACTGATTTCTGCAGTCGTTCCCTTGACCATCACTGCGATGACATACCGAGGAGCTTGCGCGGGGGCGAATGCGACGATCCACGCATGTGATCGCTGAGGCTCGCCGGTGGCATTCAACTGAGCGGTACCCGTTTTGGCAGCAGCCTGGATGCCGCGCGCAAGATTCATACAGCATGACGCTGTTCCGTTCTCGACGACTTGGACCATCATCTCTTTCAGAAGGTTCGCGGTACCGAACGTCATTGGAGCCCTCCACACAGTGGGGACCGTTCGCTGCAGGATTCCGCCATCATGGTCGTACGTGGTTCCAATGACGTACGGCCGCATCATCGTTCCTCCGTTTGCCACAGCAGAGGTGATGAGAGCCATGTGCAAAGGAACGACCTGGGTCTCACCTTGGCCGAAACCGCCGATACCGAGAAGCGGGACGTTCTGATCGAAGTACTCGACAGTTCCGAACTGACTCGTCGCCGGTCGGGGAAGATCGAAGGGTAATGGTTCCCCGATACCGAACTGCCGCGCCGCTTCGACCATTCGCTCCGCACCGAGATCTATCGCCATTCGGGCGAACGGCGTGTTGCACGAACGACGGAAGACCTCCATCAGATCACCGCCGCACTCACGACCGCCATAGTTCTGGATGGGATCGGTCGTCTGTGGCGGGAGGAATTCTGTTTCGACTTCCCAAACCGATTCACGGGAGATCAACCCTGCGTCGAGAGCAGCAGCCGTCGTCAAGATCTTGAACGTCGATCCCGGCATGTAGCGCTCCTGGTAGGCATTTGCGAGCAGCGGTTTACTGGGGAGAGTGTCGAGAAATTTGAGGGTGTCACCGACGAGTTCACGGCTGTGCACCGCGAGCACATTCGTGTCGTAACTCGGCCAACTCCACAGAGCACGCACAGCTCCGGTGGAAGGTTCGAGCACGACAACAGAACCTTCGCGATCGCCGAGAGCCGCGCGGGCAGCATCTTGGATCTCGGAGTGAATCGTGACCTCGACTGTTCCCGTGGTGTCCTCACCATTGAACAACGACGAGAAGCCCTTGATCTGCTGCTCGACTGTGCGACCCGCAAGGACATCGTTGGCGACGCGTTCGATCTGCGTCGCGCCGTATCCAAAGGTGAAGTATCCAGTGACGCCGGAATACAGATCAGCGTGAGGATAGATGCGTTGCCAGTCGAACGACCCCGTCCCGTCGGTGGGTTGAGACGTGGCGATGACAACTCCATCCACTGTGCGGATGTCACCACGCGGATCGTTGAAGTCACGCACGGTTTGGCGTGTGTTGCGTGAGTCGGCATCGAGGTCCGGCTTGCGAACGACTTGGATGAGATTGAGCTGAACGAACAAGATCGCGTAGAGCACGATCATCGCAACAGCGAGCCGACGAATGCGCGTATTCATCGAGATCGCTTCCGTTTGAACGCGCGTTCCTCACGGCGCTGAGCGAGTTGGCCAGCGAGCATCTCACCGAACGTGGCCTTGTCGGGTATTTCACCGAGACGACGCGCTGAACTGTCACTGACGCGAATGAGAAGAGCCAGCAGGATGTAGTTCGCCACCAGACTCGAACCGCCATAGCTGACGAAAGGCAGTGTGATACCGGTCAAAGGAACGACTCGGATCACTCCACCGATGATGATGAACGCCTGGATACCGAGAATCGTGGTCAACCCAACCGCCAGCAACTTCTCGAATTCGCGGTTCGTGCGCGATGCGACTCGCAGACCTGCACCGATCATCAAGACGTATGCGAGAAGGACAGCAGTGGCACCGAACAGACCAAGCTCCTCGCCGATGGCTGCGATGATGAAGTCATTTTTGGCTTCAGGTATGCGCGTGGGGTCACCGAGGCCGAGGCCTGTTCCACCGACTCCTCCACTACCGAGAGCGAAAATGCCTTGGGCGATCTGGTATCCCTTGCCTGAATAGCGGCTCCAAGGGTCGAGCCAGATGGCGACGCGTGTCTGAACGTGATCGAACAACACATAGGCCACGGTCGCCGCGAACAGGAAAAGTCCGACGCCGACCACGAGGTATGCAGTTCTCTCCGTTGCAACCCACACCATGACGATGAACAAGGTGAAGAACAGCAAACTCGAACCGAGATCGCGTTGGCCGACCATGATCACCACGGCGAATCCCCACGCCGCAAGGAGTGGAAGCAGATGACGAGATTCAGGGATGGAGAACCGTCCAATCTTCCGGGTTCCCTCAGCGAGCAATTCGCGGTTCTCCGCCAGATAGCCGGCGAAGAACAGAGCCAGAGCAACTTTGGCGAACTCGCCAGGCTGGAAGTTGATCGGGCCGAGGTTGACCCAGATGCGAGCGCCTCCGGCGGAAAAGCCGAGTCCAGGAATCATCGGCAGAACCAAAAGACCTGCTCCGGCGAAGAAGAACGTCCACGAGTATCGGGACAGATCGTTGACGCGCTGGACTCCGAAGAGGATGGCGACGAACGCAAGAACTCCAACGAAGGTCCATGTCGTCTGCAGTGCAGCGAGTCGTTCGGACAAGCGAGCGATCATCACGTATCCGAGGCCGTTGAGCAATACGGCAAGCGGAAGCAGAACCGAATCGGCACCGATGGCCAGCCAGCGAACAGCAATGTGTGCAGACATCAGGATCAACAACAAAAAGCCGAGGAACGGCAGGATGCGTGGCGGAATGACAGAGTTCTGACCGAGCGACGCCAAGGTGTAGGCACCAGCAGTGATGAGGCCCGCGAACAGGACCAGACGAAACTCCGTTGCTCGACGCCTCACGGCGACGGGGCTCGGGGTCGAAGTCACAATGCGACGATAAGGGTCACGATCATCGCTGCGACGGCACCAACAGCACCGATGAGGGCGAGCATGGTCTTGCGCGAACGTCGTGTGTGGTGCGCTGAATTCGTGCCGACGTCAACATCGGCTGGATTCTCACCTCTGCTGGACGATGAGGCCTCGCCGGTGACCGACGGCGGGGCGACGTCATCGGGAACCACTTGGAAATCCACGACAACGACGGTGATGTTGTCGCGCCCACCATGTGCGTTGGCCAGGCTCACGAGGTTCTCGGCAAGCTGTTGAGGATGCGATGTCACGCGGACCTCGTTTTCGATCTCCGGGTCGTCGATCTCGTCAACCAATCCATCACTGCACAGAATGAATCGGTCGCCGTCGAGTGCTTCCAAAGGAAAAAGGTCGATGTCGATATTCGTGTCGATTCCCAGGGCACGGAGCACGATGTTGCGCTGATAATGCGTACGTGCCTCAACTGCAGAGATAGCGCCACGCTCGACGAGTGTTTGCACATGGGAGTGATCGACGGTGATTTGGCGAAACAGACCGCCGCGCCACAGGTAGGTGCGGCTGTCACCGATGTTCGCAATCACGATCTGATGAGTGGCCGGGTCAGTGACGATCAGCGCCGTCAGCGTGGTCCCCATGCCGGCCTTTTCCGAGTCATCGAGAGATTCGAGGAAGATTGCAGTGTTCGCCGTGGAGATGGCTTCAGCGACAGTCTCGGGCGTGATCAAACCCGGATTCATCGATGAGTGGATCTCTTCGAGGGTTTTGACGGCGATCGCACTCGCGACTTCACCTGCGCTGTGTCCCCCCATCCCGTCAGCGACCACATACAAACCTTCGATCGCGACGAATGCGTCTTCATTGCCCTGTCGGATCTGACCGACATGCGTGCAAGCGCCCGCAACGGAACGAATCACTTGACTGCCTCCAGAATCACGCCGCCGATCTGAATGCGGTCTCCTACTTCGAGATCGTTCGGTTCGGCGATCTGGTTCGAATTCACGTACGTACCGTTGGTCGAACCGAAATCCTCGATGACGGCATACCCGGCCTGTAGGGACAGACGAGCATGACGACCGCTGATGAACGGATCATCTTGGATGCACAGGTCGTTGTCCTCGGACCGTCCGATCGTGAACGGTGTCGTCGAGATCGGAAACACCTGACCTTTGATCGTCACCGGTGCGATGGCTTTGACTGCCGACACGCGAAACTCCCGGGCAACCACCCCGGCGGACGGCGAGCCACTCGCAGGCCGTCCCACGGAAGTTCTCTGCACGGCTGGAATACGCACCTCTATCCACACTGCATACAGCACACGGGCGAAGAACACGTAGAGAGCCACGAGGAGCACGATCCGCAAGAGGCTGAGGAGCTGATCGGTCATGAGATCGGAAAACCTAACGGATTTCGAAGCGAATGGAGAAGAGTCCGACTGTGATTTCGTCACCATCCACGAGGTCGTGCTGCGATGAGATACGTGCGCCATTGACCTTCGTGCCGTTCGTCGATCCGAGATCGGTGATGCGGTAGGAGCCATCGAGGATCGTGACCGTTGCGTGACGGCGGCTGATGTTCGGGTCTTCGATGGTGATGTCGCACTCACTCAATCGACCGATGACCACCGGTGCTTCGCCGAGGCTGACTTGTCGACCGTCAGAGATCACGAGCACTGCTGCGGTTTGCTTCGGTGCAGGCGCAACAGCATCTTGAACAAGGGTTGGCGGAGTCGTGACTGGGGGGGCTCGATCCGGTTCGGGGGAGGGCATTGCAGCAGACGCGAAGTCGGAGACGACGGTGATGCGGCGCCGTGGAGCCTGGCTGTCTTCGACGAGGTCGACAGAGATTCCGGACTTCAACGTGTACCCCTCATCGGCGCAGTACTGCTCGGCTGCTTGGATGAGCTCGGCCATCAATGGCTCGAGGTAGGGGCGCAATGCCTCGAAGTCCGGGCTGGAGAGAGAGACGGCGAAGTGGTTGGGAACGATTCGCTGTCCCTGAGCGTTGATGGTGCGCTGCGTATCGATCTCTCGAATCAGCCGTCGACCGATCTCGATCGGGCGCACGTTGTTCTTGAAGGCGCGGTTGAACACACCATCGACGATACGTCCTAGACCGTTCTCGAGTGATTGCAGTCCCACAGGTGCTTTCGAGGGTATCGGCGGTCTCGTGCGCAGTTCCTCATCAGTTGGTGCCGACTGAGTCCGGTGCGATATTGGTCTGGCCGTGAAACCCTTGTGAAACCGGGGGTTGGGTGGGTGCCGACCGAGTGGATACCCTTGCGAAGCGTTGCTCGGGCGAGTGGCGGAATGGCAGACGCGCTGGCTTCAGGTGCCAGTGATCGTAAGATCGTGGGGGTTCAAGTCCCCCCTCGCCCACTGATTGCCATCCATTCCCGGGGTTGGGGCGTGCCGTTAGGATCAGCGTTTGTGTCGGACGGCGCGGAGACAAGGGCACGGCTGATCGATGCGACGATCGAGGTGATCGCCACACGTGGTGATGCGGCGGTACGGATGGTTGAAATCGCCGAGTCAGCAGGGATCAAACAGCCATCGATTTATCACTTCTTCCCGAAACGAGAGGATCTGGTGGTAGCGGCGCACCGTGAGCGGTATCGGCGGTCGGTGGCTGAGGTGGTGGGACGGTTCGAGTCCGAGTTCGCGTCGGCGACGACAGCCGACGAGTTCGAGAAAGGTGCGTTTCGGGCGTTGCAGTTCGCAATGTCCGATGAGCGGCGCGAGGCGCGAGTGGTGCGGCTGGGGTTGCTGGCCAAGGCTTTGACGAACGAAGAGTTGTTGCGTGAGGTGAACGAAGCCGCATACGAGGGGCACACGGCGCTGGCCAGCATCCTCGAGCGGGCCCAGCGGGCGGGGTGGGTGCGGGGCGACGTGTCACCGCTGACGATGGCGGTATGGGTGCGCAGCCTGATCTTCGGTCGTCTGATCGCCGAGATCGACGGCGAACGGTATGACCGTGATGAGTGGACCCGCTTGGCGATCTCGTCGTTCTCGCGAACGCTCGGCCCCTGATGAGCGACCCTTGAGATGACGAAAGTTTGACTTCGCAGCCACTCCTCTATAGATTATTGGTAACCAATAATCTATAGAGGAGATGTGAGTCATGGGGCGGGTTTCGAAACAGAAGACACGGGCTTTGGCGATCACCGCAGTGATGATGGCCGCTCTGTTGGGCACGACAACAACTGCGTGGGCCAGGCGAACGCCGACTCCCCCAGTACCCGTGACGTTGCCCCCGCAGGTCACGGCCCCGGTGTTCGCCACGACGACGACCACGTCCACGACATCGACTACGTCAACGACATCGACTACGTCAACGACATCGACTACGTCAACGACAATCGCGCCGACTCTGACGGTGACGGCAATGACTGCTAACGCCTTCCACACGTGTGCGATCCTCAACGGTGCCGCCAAGTGCTGGGGAGCCAACTTCGACGGGATTCTGGGCAACGACAGCACGACCAATAGCAGTGTGCCGGTGCAGGTGTCGGGGTTGGAGTCCGAGGTGACGGCAATCGCCGCCGGCTACACGCACACGTGTGCGATCCACAATGGGGCCGCCAAATGCTGGGGATCCAACTTTTACGGGCAGCTCGGCAACGACAGCACGACCAATAGCAGTGTGCCGGTGCAGGTGTCGGGGTTGGAGTCCGGGGTGACGGCGATCGCCGCCGGCGACCGTCACACGTGTGCGATCCACAATGGGGCCGCCAAATGCTGGGGGTACAACCAGTTCTATGGGCAGCTCGGCAACAACAGCACGACTGACAGTCGTGTGCCGGTGCAGGTGTCGGGGTTGGAGTCCGAGGTGACGGCGATCGCATCCGGCTCGATGTCTGACTACACCTGTGCGATCCAGAACGGGGCGGCGAAGTGTTGGGGGGAGGGCACCGCCGGTCAGCTCGGTGATGGCAACTTGACCAACAGCGGTGTGCCCGTTCAGGTGTCGGGAATGGAGTCCGGGGTGACCGTCATCGGACCCGGAAAGCAGCACACGTGTGTGGTCCACAACGGGGTCGCCAAGTGCTGGGGATACAACAACTATGGACAGCTTGGCAACGGCACCGTCACCCCCATCAGCCTGACGCCGGTACTGGTGGGGTGGCCCTCGTAGTCACGGTCTCGATGGGTGTCGCTTGAGTCGTCATCGCACGTTTGGCGGCAGTGACCGATGTCCGTTGTCGGTACTCATCGCGCAGTTTCAGCGTGGCGGTCAGCTCAGCTGGGCTGGCCGTCACGCTCAGGTTCGTCTTCATCCATGATCCGCTACGTTCGAAGTCATGACGACCTCACCGCGTGCACGACGCAAGGGAACCGATCAGGACCTTGTTGGACCCGAGTCCAATAACCGGTTACCAAGTCCCCCCTCGCCCACGAAGTGGTGGGACCGGTCCCACCCCGACGAGGAAGTCGGGCGTCACGACTCAGGTGGATCGTCGAGCCAACTGTGTTGGATCTCTATGCCGAGCAGCACAACGCTGACGTCGGCCACGAGTTGTCCGATGACGACTGCCGCTGCGACGAGGACTCCACCGACGATCACGATGCGGTAGTCAGGACGATCGGGGTAGACCATGGGAAGTGCGTCGAAGTTCTCGGCGAACTCGTCGACGATTGGTGGCAGATCGATCACAATGAAATCGGTACTCGATGGCTCTCCATTCGGACCTCGGTCGCTGCCGAGTTGGCGGTCGAGATCCTCGAAGAAGTCGTGGTCGACGCGGACACGTCGGCGATTCGTCACCGGTCGGGCGTTGGGGCGTCTTGGTTGGACGCGATGTGTGACTCGATCCTACGTCGGGTGCGCGCCAGCAAGTCCGGTGACAGGTTGCCAAGGTCGGCTTCGATTCCATCGCGTACGATCGCATGGCGCTCGGCGGGACTCATGTTCTCGAGTTCCTCGGCTGACCAGATCTTCGGTGACACCATTTCGGGATGTTACCAACGCCGATTGGTCTGATGGAGTTCGGGGTCGACCGGTGGGATTCGCCGAGGTGGGAACACTCGAGTGTCCTTGTGACGGCATCTTCCTTGCGTTCGTTTCCAAGAAAATGGCGGAGCACAGGTTCCCTGCGACGTCATAGTCCCTGATGACTCCCGCTGACTCCGAGACCTATCGCAAGTACGCCGACGAACTCGTCCGCTTCGCCTCGGGCCTGGTCGGCCCATCGGGCGCAGAGGATGTGGTCGCCAATGCGGTGCTGCGAGCGGTCTCGGGGTCTCGGTGGTTGGGCATCGACAACAAACGGGCCTACCTGTACCGGGCGGTGTTCAACGAAGCCAGTTCGCAGAAGCGTTCGACGACCCGCCGTCTGAACCGAGAGATCCACGCGTACCAGCGTGACGTCTCCCACGGATCAGAGGGCGGCTATGTGGATGTCGATGTACTCGTCGCGTTGCGACGCCTGAGCGAACGCCAGAGGGCGGTCATCCATCTCACGTACTGGGCAGATCTTCCCGTGACCAACATCGCGTCACTGCTCGATCTGTCGATGCGCACCGTGGAACGAGAACTCACTCGCGCCCGTACCCGTTTGGAGGAACTGCTGTCATGAACGACAAAATCAGACGATTCACCACTCAGCTCAGCGATGCCGCACCGCTCGCTCCCGAGCTCGAAGGCCGCACGATCCCGGAACGACGCTCGCCGCTGACTGCGACGCGCATCGGCCTTGCAGTCGCAACCGTTGCCGTACTCGGCGCGGTGGCGGTGATGGTGAACGGCGGTGACGACCGCTCGTCGGTGATCCCTGCGAGTGGTGACGCGGATGCCGTTGCTGTGCTCAGCGGTGCCATCGAAGCTTCGTTGCCGGCTGGATTCCGTCTCATGGTCGTCGAGAGACGCGACGACAACAGTGGCCACGCAGTCGCAGTCAACGATCGTCTCGAGGTTCTCGACATCGAGATCAACATTGCGACAGTGGAAGAAGAAGTCACCTCTGATTTCGTGCCCACAGCAAGCGTCGAAGGGCTCATCACCGACACCACAGCAGTACATTGCATCGTCCCCGTGTCGACACCGGATGCGTCGGAGTGTCTCCAGTATTCGAACGAAGCCACCGGCACCATGAACGCGCCGACAACGTACACATCCGATGGTTCACAAGTGGAGCCCAACTGCATCATCTTCGAGTACGCGGGAGCGACCAAGGACACTCCAACCGCCAAACTTCCGTGCACCCTCCAGCAGATCGAGAACGGCAGCATCCCGATCAACGCCGAGTGCACTTTCTACATCCGATCCGACGCCGATGCGCCGCCGCCACCCCAAGGCTGCGACAGGATCGCCATGATCCTGGACGAGACGTTGGACAGCACCGTTCCTACTTTTGGCGCTTCTCCCGACACCGGTCCCGCCGACGGCGAAAACGGATCTGAGACCCCGACGACATTCACACAGTGGACCGGCGAGGAGTCGTTCATGGACGACGCGTTCGGGCCGGATGTCAACGGCGACCGTTCGCCCTTCGCGCATGCGTCGAATCGAAACAATGGAGTCTTCGTCGGTGTGACTCTGTTCGCGATCGAGCGCTCGCTGGACATCACGTCATTTGTTGACGAACTCTCGCGCAACGTCGTCGCCATCGGCGATCTGCGCACGGTGATCGACTCACTGCCCGAAGCACTCGCACCCGTCGGAATGTACGCCGCCACCCCAACGCAGAGCGAGACACCCGAGGGTCAGTGGACGAGCCGCGGCGTCACCACCGGCTCATTCTCGGTGGTGCTGCGACAAGACTCCGAGGACGGAGCTGTCGTCGTGCAGATGAGCTTCCCAGGATCCCTCGAAACATCCGGCAACGACGGCGACATCTTTTGGCACGCCACCACGATCGATAGCAGGGTGTCGATCGTGCTCTTCCAACGGGGAGATCGCGATGCGATGACCGATGAGGACGCCGTAGATCTGACCCGCAAGATGGCCATGGGGTGGGTCGACGAGTCGGCCTATGCGCTGGCCTCGGGTGGAGACATGGTTACCGACACCACCGTCGTGTACGACGCCGGTTCGGCGACCCCAGAGATCGAGAACCCCGTCGAGACGACCGTCTGGGGAGGATTCTGACGATCGCCGCTGCCACGGCTGACGCGGGACTGCGTGCGACATGAGGACTCGCTCGCAGTTCCTGCTGGTCGGTGCAACTTCAAGCCATCGTGTCGCTGTGGTCGCCCCAGGTAGGCAGTTTCCGTCCGCGCACGGAGGCGACATCGACCTCATCGTCGCGAATCACCCAGTCAACTTTGATGGACAACTTCCAGCAGACCGACGGTTTCCAGTCGATGGGTGACTCGTCATGGGCGAGTGCACCAAGGTGCAATGCACACCTTTGACCTCCCGCAAATCCGGCTCGATTGTGGAAAATGCATCTCTCATCGTCATTTCGTCAGGCCAGGTGTTGGAGCGAAGACCAGTGACGGTGGTGACAGTGAGTTTGGGGATCTATCGGCGACGGGTGCCGACGGCGGAGAACCCTACATTGACGGCGAATCCAACGCAGCAGGCGGCACTTCCTATAACTCTTCTGGTGATTATCCCGGAGGTGATGGTTCTGGCACTCAGGGTGGTGCAGGGGGCAGTGCGGCCCAAAATGGTCTCGACACTTCGTCTGCGGTGAACCCGGGAGTGTCATCGTCGATCAGTGGTACCGCAGTGGTCTACGGAAATGGCGGTGGCGGCGGCAATGCTGGCGGTCCTGGCAGCGCGGCGAGCACCCCTGGTAGTGGCGGTTACGGAGCGAGCAAGGGAGGTGCCGACAGCTCCGGTGGTCTCGGAGAAGATGGTGTCGTCATCGTCAAATTCGGCGGTGCAGGTAGAGGCGGATCTGGCTCGGGCTGGGATTACACGTTGCCGGTGGTGGACCCGGTGCCAGCAGATCTACCTGATACGGGCAGCGATTCGAATGGACCGCTGATGGTGTTCGCTCTCTTTACGCTGACCTTGGGTGCCGGTTGCCTTGTGGTCGCCCGACGGGCACCGTCACGATGACATGAGTTGCGTCGGTGGCTGCGAGTCGGTCGCCGACGCAATACATGCCTCCATCCCCATCGGACACGACGGTGACGTCTGGGGCGCCGTTTCAACTCGAGTTGCGCATCGCCTCGTAACACGGTTCAGCGGTGTTGCACCTGCCGAACGATGGCTGTCATGGTTCGCTCAGCTGCGGCAAGAGCGCCTTCAATATGACCCGGTGACGAGGTGGCAGTCTCTGTCGATGCCCAGTGAATTCGTCCGTTACCGGTGGGTTCTTGGTACACGTGATGTCCATAGGTCTCCATCGGCGTGAGTTGATTCGTGTGGAAACGTTTGCCGTGAGGATCAGTACGCCAATCTTTGATGAGGATCTCCACAGGTGAAGAAGCTTCAGCTCCAAAGATCTGTCCAAGTTGGTCGATGATGTCGTGTTCGTTCGGAGCCGGTTCGTCGGGTTGTAGTGCCACGAACCCAAAGAGGGCAGCCGGTTCAAAATTCGGGCCGCTCATGTCGTGAATTTCACGAAGGGGTCCAATGTGGCTCATGGCAGAACCTGAAAGCCCGGCAACCCGCCAGAACGCGTGCTCGTAGACGACGACAACTTTGACGATGTTGCCCATCCACACTGGCGTTGCAGCGGCTACTGCCATGACCGCGTCCGGCAGTTCAGGCCTGAATGTGATCGTGTCGACAGCGACAGACGGAGGAATTGCCACCACAACATGGCGGGTGGTCAGTGACCCGTTGGTATGGGTCACTCGAATCGCTCCGCTGTAGAGATCAGGCCGATACTCGATCTGATGAACTGTTGTGTGCAATGAGACGACATCCGTCATACGTTCTGCAAGGCGATCAGTCAGAGATGCTGCACCTTGGCTGAACCGCCGAGATGCTACGTCGATCGGGTTTCCGTACAAGCGCTGTACTCCCGAGGGCGCGTGATACATCGCGTCTCCATCAAGATTGTGAGCGTGAGTTGGTATGCCAAGTTGGTCGATGAGGGCAGCTGCACGGGCTTCACCGGGCCAATACCAGGTGGCCCCAAGGTCGAAATGTCCAGATGCATTGTGATGGGTGAGTAGTCGCCCACCGACGCGTTCGCTCTTCTCGAATACGTGACATCGCAGGCCACCTTCGATCAAGTGGGTCGCTACCACGAGGCCGGCAATACCCCCGCCAACGACGACGACATCTACATCGACGTCATCGGAAGAACGTGGGGAGATCGATGCATCAGTCATGTGCCTGAGTCTTGCCGGCGAAAAATCACTTGATGCAGTTACGTATCAAGGAGCAGAACAGGTCTGAAGAGAAATGCGATTGAGTGCATTGCGCTGGGAGCCTTGAACTACGGAAATTTGTGTGACTTGCCCTGCCATTCGACGGGTGTGAGTCGGCCGAAGCGACGTTGTCGGCGAGAAGGTTTCTCAGATCAGCGGCTGACCACGCCACGCTCGATCGCCTTTCTATGGAACTCACCTTCGGTCTTCAACTCATCAAGCCCGTGCCGTCGGCGATCGGCGTTGGCTTCATCGATTGCGGCAGCGCGCTGTTCTTCGTCACCGTCTTCCGAGATCTCGAGATCTCGTAAAGCAGCAGCCTGGCGGTTCATGCGCCGTCGATCATCCGGGCTCACAGTTCCCATGGCGGTCAGGCTATGTCTCTTCAAGAAATACCATCTGTCGAGGGAAGAATGTGGCGGCACGCTCAGTTCGGCGATGAGCGCAGCAATTCTGGTCTCACCAGGCCAGAACCACGTGACCTCGATCGAGTCTTGCCTGCTCTGACCCCCCGGAACTGGATGCCAGAACTCTGCCGATAGCGTCTCCGAGAGCAGAATGGAGCGGAGAGTGACAGGCAACTCCACCTTTCGGCACCTGCGCACGGGCATCCTGGCAGTGCAGGCCGTCGAGGCCCCCGAGGTCGTGACGTCGTCGTGGATCGACGATCAGCTCTCCTCCACCTTCGAGCGCCTCGGAGTCCGGTCGGGGTTGCTCGCGGAACTGGCCGGAATCGAACAGCGCCGCTGGTGGCCCGAGGACGTCACATTCGACCAAGCCGCGGCGATGGCTGGACAGCGTGCGATCGAGGCGTCTGGCATCGACCCCGACCGCATCGGCATGCTGATCTCCACCTCGGTCTGCAAGCATCACCTCGAACCGTCGGTCGCCTGCGCCGTGCACCACCAACTCGGCCTGTCGTCGTCGTGCAGCAACTTCGATGTGGCCAACGCATGCCTGGGGTTCGTGAATGGCATGCAACTTGCAGGAACCGCGATCGATGCCGGAGTGATTGACTACGCGCTCGTGGTCGACGGGGAGGGAAGCCGCCACACGCAGCTGGCCACCATCGCGCGCCTGCAACGCGAGTCCACGACCGTTACCGACGTGTTCGACGAGTTCGCGTCACTCACTCTCGGATCGGGTGCCGCGGCAATGGTGCTCGGCAGCACCGATCAACACCCCGATGCCCACCGTGTCGTCGGTGGCATCACTCGAGCAGGCACCAAGCATCATGAGCTCTGCATCGGCGATCTCGATCGCATGACAACCGACACCAAGCGACTTCTCGAAGCGGGCCTCGATCTCGCCCATGCGGCGTGGATCGATGCTGCAGCCGACTTCCAGTGGGCGACCGGCATCGACCAATACGTCGTGCACCAGGTGAGTTCTGTGCACACGGCGCTCCTGTGCGAGCGGCTCGGCATCGACCCCGCACTCGTGCCACTCACATATCCCCGATTCGGCAACGTCGGACCGGCGGCCATTCCGATCACGCTCGCTGGTCTCTCGGACGATCTGGCTGCTGGCCAACGAGTTTTGTGCATGGGGATCGGCTCAGGGCTGAACACCAGCTTCACCGAAATCATCTGGTGATGAAGGCTGCGCCCACCCCACCCACCGAAGAGCAGTGGCGTGCTTGGGGTGTCGATCCATCGTGGTCGCGCACGCTCACCGTCGATGGGTCGACGTGGCATCTGCTCGAACGTTCCCCAGCGCATCCGGTGGGCACCGTGGTGTGCATCCACGGCAACCCCACATGGTCATTCCTGTGGCGCGGATTGCTCGATCGTCTCGGCGACCGCTATCGCGTGATCGCGGTGGACCAACGGGGAATGGGTTTCAGCGAACGCGCCTCCACACGGGCCTACACTGACCGCGTCCGGGACCTCGAAGAGGTCGTCGATGCGCTGGACATCGACGGTCCCTTCACTCTCATCGGCCATGACTGGGGTGGAGCGATTGCCATGGGGTTCGCGGTAGCGCACCCCGATCGCTTGTCGGGCCTCGTGCTCTGCAACACCGGCATCGCCGTACCCCAGGGCCGTCACGCACCTCGGCTCATCCGTTTTGCAGCCAGCGGCCCCATGACCGACCTGGCATGTCGTCGCACCCGCATCTTCGTCGACGGCACCATCGCGCTCTCGTGGCGACGCCTCGCAAAGCCCGTTCGCGACGCCCTACGCGCCCCGTATCGGCACGCAGCGGAGCGCTCGGCGATCGCCGACTTCGTCGCCGACGTGCCCTTCGACGAACGCCATCCGTCCTCTGCCGACATCGCCAACGTGGCAGAAGCCATCCGCACTTTCGACCGGCCCACGCTCATCGTGTGGGGTGCGAACGATCCCGTGTTCGACGACTCGTTCGCGCTCGATCTCAGCG
>JAULYE010000152.1:0-9095 GCA_032118015.1 Ilumatobacteraceae bacterium
ATCCGATCGTGGCCATGTCCGGAGCAGCCATCGGTTTCGTCGGCTGGGGCGTGTGGGCGCACCACATGTTCGCGTCGGGTCTGGGTCCCGTCTCGGTCACCGTGTTCTCACTTGCCACAATGGCCATCGCAGTTCCCACCGGTGTCAAGATCGTCAACTGGGTGATGACCATGTGGGGCGGCAAGCTTTCTTTCACGGTGCCGATGCTGTTCGCAATCGGACTCGTGGTGCAGTTCACCATCGGCGGTCTCTCGGGCGTTACCCACGCTGTGGCTCCGAGCGACACCCAGCAGACGGACACCTATTACATCGTCGCCCACTTCCATTACGTGTTGTTCGGTGGAGCAATCTTCGGACTCTTCGCCGGGTTCTACTACTGGTGGCCCAAGATCTTCCGCAAGCAGTTGAGCGAGAACCTTGGCCGTTGGAACTTCTGGCTGATGGTCATCGGCATGAACATGACCTTCGGTCCGATGCACATCCTCGGCCTCCAAGGTCAGCCTCGTCGTATGCAGGTTTGGACCGAAGCTCGTGCAGGAGAAGGTTTCTTCGATCTCGGCTTCTGGAATCGCATCGCATCGATTGGTTCGTTCATTCTGGCGATCGGCGTTTTGATGTTCATCATCAACGTGATCTACACGCACAAGTCGAAGTCGGTGGCGATTGCTCCTTTGGATCCGTGGGACGCACGCACGCTCGAGTGGATGACCGACAGTCCTCCCAAGGAGCACAATTTCGATTCGATCCCGACGATCAGTCACCTCGATGAGTTCTTCCATCGCAAGTATGCCCAGGATTCCTCCACCCATGATCTGAAGCAGGTTGCCTCAGCCGAGCAGGTGCTTGCGGATTTGAATGCTCGTCCTGATGAGCACATACACATGCCGTCGCGGTCGTACTGGCCGATCCTGCTGGCACTTGCGTTTCCGATCATCGGCTACGGACTCATCTACAACATGATGCTCACTGCCGTTGGTATCGCATTCGTGTTGTTCACGATGTTCGGCTGGGCGATGGAGCCCTCGACGGCCCCAGAAGACGATTTCGATCCCCCCGCCTCTGAAGGCGGGCACACGAAGGAGCTGGCTCCCCTTGGCTGATACAGCAGTTGCTCACAGCCATGGCACAGACCATGGCGCAGCTCACACGACCACTGGCTTGTCCAACAACAAGTTGGCGATGTGGGTCTTCCTCGGGTCGGAATGTCTGCTTTTCGGCGGTCTGATCTCGACGTACATGCTCTACAAAGGGCGAGTCAACGAGGGACCACAGCCCGATCAGATCTACGACATCCCCTTCACCTCGGTCAGCTCGTTCATCTTGTTGATGAGTTCGTTGACGATGGTGCTCGCCGTGTCTGCAGCCCAACGCAAGGACGACCGCAACACCAACCTGTGGCTGTCGGTGACTGCAGTTCTCGGTGCCACCTTCGTGGGTGGACAGGTGTACGAATTCACAGCTTTTTATCGAGAGGGTCTCGGTTTCACCACCAGCCTCTTCGGTTCGAGCTTCTACACACTGACCGGCTTCCACGGTGTCCACGTGACGGTCGGCATCATCATGCTTGGTGCTCTCGTCGGCATGATTCGCCGTCAGCGAGTCTCAGGAGACAAGGCTGAAGCAGTAGAGATGGTCGGCCTGTACTGGCACTTCGTCGACGTCGTGTGGATCGTCATCTTCACTCTCGTCTACCTGATTCCGTCGTGAGGAGACAACGATGAGCACAATGACAGATAACGCCACCTCGCACGAGGAACCGTCACACGAGGCCGAACATCACGGTTCTTCGGACAGGCAGTACATCATCATCGCACTCATCCTCGCTGCCTTGACGGCGATCGAGGTGTCGACGTATTACATCGACTTCGGTCCGTTGTTCATGCCGACGCTGTTCATCTTGATGATTGTCAAGTTCGTGATCGTGGCATCGTTCTTCATGCACTTGAGGTTCGACAACAAGATTTTCACGTACTTGTTCTACTCCGGAGTGTTCCTGGCCATCGCCGTGTACGTCGGAGCCCTGGCCACCTTCAAATTCTTCTTGCAGGGCTGACGTCATGTCAGGTGGTGCTGACGTGCTCGACCCCTGGCGTTTCCAACTACACATCGAGGTCTGGATCCTCGTCGCCTTCCTGATTTCGTCGTATGTGTACGTGGTGCGAGTGCTCGGTCCCCGTGCGGTGGCGCCGGGAGAGCCAGTGGTGACCCGGTCGCAACTCAGGGCCTTTGTCGCAGGAATTGCCATTCTTTGGTTTGCTACTGACTGGCCGATGCACGACATCGCTGAGGAGTACTTGTATTCGGTGCACATGTTCCAGCACATGGCACTCACGTACTTCATGCCGCCTTTGGTTGTTCTGGCGACGCCGCAATGGTTCGTTCGCATCTTGCTGGGTACTGGTGGGGTGTATCGCGCGGTGCGCTTCCTCGGTCATCCGGTCAGAGCCGCCTTGTTGTTCAACGTCGGGGTGATGGTCAGCCATGTGCCCGGAGTGGTCAATGCATCTGTGTCCAACGGCCCGCTTCACTATTTCGTACACGTGATGCTGGTTCTGACCGCAATTCTGATGTGGCTGCCGGTCATCGGACCCTTGCCGGAACTGCACATCTCGCCGATGTCGAAGATGATCTACCTGTTCATGAACAGCGTTGTTGCGACGGTTCCTGCAGCGTGGCTGACGTTCGCCGAGGGCACTGTGTACAAGCAGTATGGGAATCCGGTGCGAGTCTGGGGCATATCGGTCGAGGTCGACCAGCAGATGGCTGGAGCGATCATGAAGCTGGGTGGATCGACCTTCTTGTGGTCGATCATCGTTGTGATGTTCATCCGCCACTTTGCGCGCACATTCCGTTCAGAAAATGCCGGAGCCTATGTTCGAAATGAACAGCCTTTGACGACCGAGGATGTGGAGCGGGCCTTCAGTACGTCGGTCCCACCACGCGATCGCGTCTGATCGACGACAACGTCCGGGTCATTCCCAGCGGAACGTGGCTGCAGCGAGGGTGGGAGCTGCGATCGCCCAGACGACGAGGACGATCCAGGCTTGGGGAACGTCGACTCCTCCTCCGACGAGCGTGTCCCGTAGGACGTCTGCGAGTGCACCCGAGGGGAGAAACTGCGCCGTATCCGATACCGCATCAGGCAGTTCTTCGAGAGGGATCACCATGCCGCTCGTCAACATCAACACGAGAAAGAGAAGGTTTTGAACGGCAAGATTCAGTTCGGCCCGTAGACGACCTGCGATGAACAGTCCGAGTCCGACAAAGGATGCGGTCCCCAAAACGATGGACCCGAGCGCCGGTAGCCACTTTGCCCCTGTGGCATCCCAGCTCAGTGCAAGGGCAACTGGAATCAACAGAGCGAACTGAACGAGTTGCACGCAGGCAACAGAAAAGATCTTGGCGGCCAACCACCGTGGACGGCCCAACGGGGTGATTCCGAGCCGCTTGAGAACCTTGTAACTGCGCTCGAATCCAGTGGCGATCCCCAGACTCACCATGGCACTGCTCATGATGGCCAGGGCCAACACGCCCGGTGTCAAGAAGTCGACGGGCTCTGAGAAAATCGTCGGATCTCCGCTGGGAAGAACGTCGACGATGCTGAAGAAGACGAGAAGGCCGATAGGTATCGCCATCGTCAGCAACAGCTGTTCTCCATTGGCGAACAGAGTCCTCAGTTCGGTTCGCAGCTGCGAAAGAAATGGACCTCGCACCGTGGACATCAGCGGCCCCCGGTGAGCTGTTTGAAGACGTCTTCGAGAGTGGAGATGCCTGTGCGTAATTCGACGACGTCGATCCCGTTCTCGTTCAGCCAAACCGCCAACGTGGCCACAAGATCTGTGGGTGCATCGTCCATGACGTAGGTGGCGGGTGCTGTTTCGACGAGCCACGTGATCAGGTCGGGAGGCAAGGTATCCCAGACAAGTGGTTGGGCAGTTCGCAACAGCACTGTCCGGCGAGCTCGACGAACGTTGTCCAGTGGTCCTTCGACCATGAGCTCTCCATGATGGAAGATCGCAACTCTGTCGGCGATCTTTTCGGCTTCGTCGAGTTCATGAGTAGCGACGATGACGGTGGATCCCGAGTCGGCAAGTTCGCGGATGATCTCGCGGATCACCGTTCGCCCGTTGACGTCGACGCCACTCGTGGGCTCGTCGAGAAAGGCGATACGTGGTCGGGCAGCCAGTGCCATTGCCAGAGACAGCCGTTGACGCTCACCTCCTGAGAGGCGACGCCATGGCGTACGACGTCGTTGCGAAAGCCCGACCCGCTCCAGCAACTCGTCAGGATCTGCATGGGATGGGCCCTGTTTGTACAGACCGCAGTACTGGCGCACAGTGTCGATCGGACGAGCACTGGGATAGATGCCGCCATCTTGCAACATGATCCCCATCTGCGGCCGCAGAATACGCCGATCGCGAATCGGATCGAGACCGAAGATCCGAACTGTGCCCGTCGTGGGTCGTCGGATTCCTTCACACACTTCGATGGTGCTCGTCTTACCGGCTCCATTGGGTCCCAGAACAGCGGTGACCTGCCCTGCCCAAGCCTGGAAGCTGACGGCTGACACAGCGGACAGGTCGCCGTATTGCACGCCGAGATTGTCGACGATGAGGGAAGGCTCCTCCCGAATCCGGGAGAACGAGGGGTTCTGAGCACCGGACACCCCTTCAGATTACGCAGGTAGCCTCCCATGACTGTGATCGATATCCGACGGCTGCGAACCGAACCCGATGTTGTGAGAGCCGCATTGGCCAGACGCACAAAGCCGGACCTCCTCGAACAGCTGGACAAGGCCATTGCACTGGATGGCACGTTGCGTGAAACAGCGACACAGCGCGACTCGTTACGTGCTCAGATCAACGACCTGTCCAAACAGGTGGGGCAAGCTCGACGAGATGGAAACGATTCCGAAGCCGAAACGCTCCAGATCCGTAGTCGCACCCTGGGTGAGCAGGAATCCCTAGCCAACGACGCGTATGCAGTCATCGAAGATGAGATGCGTGAAATCCTGCTGCGTATACCCAATCTTCCTCATCCCGACGCTCCGGATGGAGGGAACGACGCCGACAATCCGATCGTCAAGGGACCGATTGGTATGCCGGCATCGTTCAGTGAACATCAGCGCATTCCGCACTGGGACATCGCGACGCGTCTCGGGATTCTCGACAACGACCGGGCCACCAAGATCGCAGCCTCGATGTTCACGATGCAACGCGGGCTCGGAGCAACGATGGCGCGGGCGTTGTGTCAATTGGCTCTCGATCAGAATGCTGACGATTTCGAAGAAGTTCGCCCTCCCACCATGGTCAGTACTGCCACGCTGACAGCGACGGGTCATCTGCCCAAGTTCGCCGACGATGCGTACGCGATCGAACGCGACGGACTGTGGATGATCCCAACTGCCGAGGTACCGCTCACGTCGCTGTACGCCGGGGAGATCATTGACGAGTCTTCCCTGCCGATCAAGGTCATGGCGTACTCTTCGTGTTACCGCCGTGAGGCGGGTTCGGCCGGTCGTGACACACGTGGCATGTTACGCGCACACGAATTCGACAAGGTCGAGATCTTGTCGATCGCTTCGCCTGAACAGGCTCCCGAACTCCTCCATGAACTTGTTGCCCGAGCGGAAAGAGTCATCGCGCTTCTCGGACTTCCGTATCGCATCATCGAAATTTGCACCGGCGACATGGGCCAGAGTCATCATCGCAGTTACGACATCGAGGTGTATTCACCGGGATGCGATGCGTGGCTCGAAGTGTCCTCGGTGTCCTGGTTCAGCGACTACCAGGCTCGACGAGCCGATATCCGGCTGCGGCGCACAAGCCAAAAGGGAACCGAAGTTGCCCACACGTTGAACGGTTCAGCCCTTGCGGTTCCGCGTGTGTGGGCTGCCATCATCGAGAACTATCACCAGCCGGATGGCTCGGTGACTATTCCTGAAGCATTGAGACCGTACATGCGTGGGGCCGAGTCCATTGGCTCGAGGGACAAGCACTGAGACTCATGAGTATTCGCCATCGGAGAGTGCAATACGAAACGGATGGACTCGACGTTGCTGATCTCGCAGCCTCTCCGATCGAGCAGTGGCACATCTGGTACACCGATGCCGAATCTGCCGGTTTGCCGGAGCCGCATGCGATGGTCATCGGCACCATCGATGCCGATGGCCTTCCCGATGGGCGGGTCGTTCTTGCTCGCGGAGTCGACGATCAGGGCATCACATTTTTCGGTAACTACGACAGTGCCAAAGGTTCCCAAATAGCTGGGCATCCACAAGCGAGCGCCGTGTTTCCATGGCTCGCGCTTCATCGCCAGGTCCGTGTGCGAGGTATGGTCAGCCGAGTCAGCGACACCGATAGTGACGAATACTTCGCCTCACGGCCTCGTGAGAGTCAACTCGGTGCCTGGGCATCCCCGCAGAGCCAGGTCATCTCCGATCGAGGCGAACTCGACAGCCGACTCGTCGACCTGACGAGCCGTTTCGCTGGACACGATGTTCCGCGGCCACCGCATTGGGGTGGGTGGCTGTTGGTTCCGCAGGTGTTCGAATTCTGGCAGGGGCGTCCGAGCCGCCTGCATGACCGTCTCGTCTATCGGCGTACTGCAGCGGATGGCTCGTGGTCGATCGTACGACTCGCACCCTGAACATCGCCCCAGGACATCACCGCGTCAGCCAGACCTGAGATCAGCGACTTGGTGTGAGGGGAGACATCTGGCCCCTCCCAATCCCAGAACAATGGTGTGGTGCCACGCACTCGCGGTGGAAGCTCGATCTGCACACCTGCGCCTGGAGGAAGGTTCACCGGATTGCGCGGATGAAGTCCACGCAATTCCGTGGGGATCACATCCAGATCGGTCACGATCTCGTATGCGGGTAGTCGCCGGCGCAAGTGAGTGCCGATGTGTTCAGCGAGAAGTCGGTGGCGGCCACCGAGCAGTAGTGACGAGTACAAGCCCTTGCGACCGAATCCATGAATGGTGACAACGGTGTGGACATGGTCGAAGAACGACCGCAGTCTTTCGGAGGCATCGGGATCCACCGAGATCGACGGGAAGTGCACGTCCATTCCCGGGGGCTGGTGCAGACCGTAGTAGCTCGCACCAGAGAGACTGGCAGCCTGTTGAGCGATCACATCGGTCATCGCCTCCAGCCCTCCACCGTGATAGGCCATGAAGCCGATGCGGTGGGAGCGGTCCCTGTCATGACCTGCAAGATGGACGACTTCCTCGACGTCGGGATGATGGAGGACCTCGCGAAAAGCCATATCAGCTTTCGATGCGGGAAAGTTCCCGACGTCTGGCGACAATGGTGTAGGTCACAGCTGTGATGACGATGATGCTGAACAGCACTGCGAGCAGAGTTCTGTTGGAGTCGATCCACTGTTGGGTGCTCTCCTGCCACGTGAGAACACTGCCAGTGACATTGTCGGAGTAGTTCTTGCGAATGTCGTTGAGCCAGTACCAGGCCAAGAAGAGTCCGGACAGGATCATCACGACGGCCGAAGCGACCTCGACGTACTTCATACCGCTACGCAGGACCTTGAGCATGCCCCCTTGGGCCAGAGCCAAACTGACCGTCAACGTGGTGACCAAAAGCGACATGGCGATTCCGTAGAGAGCGATCGCGAAGATTCCTTGACCGAAGCCCTCGGTGTCGATGGTGCCGAGCACGGTTGCAGAGAACGGCCCGATGGTGCACCCAATCGACGCCACGGCATAGGCGATGCCGAAAATGAACATCGAGAACACGGTGCGATCGCGCTGACCCGGATCGATCTTTGGTGTCGTGAACGGCAGGCGGTAGCCGAACAACATGGCGATTCCGAGAATGATCAGGCCGATACCGATCAAGAAGGCGACGTACTTCGCGTTCTGATTGATCCAGTCGGTGAACAAACGAGTGATGCCACCCACCAGGATGAACACGCTCATGAAACCTGCAGAGAGGGCTCCGCTGACCAGCAGCGCACGCTTCACACTGGCTTGTTGGGTGCCCGGTCGACCAGTGACTCCCAGGAAGTACATGAGATACGTCGGCAACAACACGAACCCACAAGGGTTGACTGCAGCGAGCAGACCGCTACCGAAACTCAGCCACAACCGATCGGTGTTGACTGCGAGGACTGCAGAGATGGTGTCGGGAGAGAGGTTCATGGTGATGTCCACACTGTCGACTTCATTGGATCGAGGATGCAAGCAGTTGAGAGATGGCCGTGTCGATGCTCTCGGTGGTGAGTTCACCGGCCACCTGCTCGACAATTCTGCCATTGGAATCGACGAACAGGGTGGTGGGGAACGCGGAGATTCCATTCGGGACGACAAAAGTGCCGTTGGGGTCGCGCACCATCTCATATGTCACATCGAGCTCGTCGGTGAAAGCCCGAATTGCCGAGGACGAGTCCTGAACGTTGACGCCGATGAAGCGGACCCGGTCCCCATAGGTCTCATAGGCCTGTTGAAGGGCTGGCATCTCACGGCGACACGGGGGGCAGGTGGTGAACCAGAAATTGATGAGCATCGGTCGGGCCTCGGGGCCGAACCAATCAGCGCTCGAAACGAGCTCACCATCGAGATCGAGAATCTCTCCGTGGCGCAGATTCGTACCGAGGAGCGGTGCATTGGTGCTGATACCGGGCTGTTGGTATTCGCCAGGTTCATCGAGGATCACATCAGTTTGTGGGCTGGACACTCCTCGACCACTGATGAGGACGATGACGACCGCAAGGACCAATCCGATGCCGGTAGCGATCCACAGCGGGCGCCGAACCCGATGCAGAACATCAGAGCTCTCGGGTGACGAGGTGGCGCTCACAGGGTCAGGCTAGTTGTGTTGTGTGAGTCCATGGTGGGGTTGCCCGGCCGCAGCAGGAGGAACTGCGGCCGGGACCACCCGGTTGCAGTCACGGGTTCGACGGTGCGTTGCCCATGACCGAGAATGTGTCGCCAATCTGATGTCACTCATCTGGTGTCACTCATCTGATGATCAGGCGACGCGGATCACGACTTCACCGGGACGGCAATCTCCGATGTCGGTGATGGATCGAATACAGCGGTCCTCATCGAGCACGAAGATCGGACGAGGTAAGACGGAC
>JAULYE010000153.1:0-10238 GCA_032118015.1 Ilumatobacteraceae bacterium
TCATCGAAAAGCGTCTTCTTGTGACCTTCGATCCCAGTGACCGACTCAATGGAGGTACATCGGTATGGGGACACGGACATGTGCATGCCGGTGCTTCGTGATGCTTGGCGTGACCGGGGATCGCCATTTCGTCAGCGGACAGGGAGTGAACTCGTGAGACCGATACCGTCGCCGACAATGAAAGGAACAGACAAAAGTCTCCAAGACGATGTCGCGATGTGCGTCGGATGTGGCTTGTGCCTGCCCCATTGTCCGACCTTTCGCGTGACGAGCGAAGAGTCCCATTCACCGCGCGGCAGAATTGCCCTTATCAGGTCTTCGATGGACGAAGAGAAGACTCCTACTGCCGTACGTCATTTTCTCGATACATGTGTGCAATGTCGGGGATGTGAGCCAGCGTGTCCGAGCGGTGTTCCGTACGGGCGGATTCTCGCTGAGGTCAATCGTCGAGATGAAGGAGCAGGACGCCGTTCTTCTCCTTTTCTGCGGCTGTTTCTGTGGGTTCTCCGTCGGCCACTCCTGCTCGATGTGGTGTGTCGACTGGGAGCATTCGCCGGATCGACTCCTGTCGTTCGAGTCTTCGTCCCGAAGACTCTGCGACTCAAGGGGCTGTCTCGAGCGCACGGCCCTCGGATTCGTCGGTCAACGGAGAATCCCGACGTCTGGCTCTTCACGGGTTGTGTGATGAACGTCTGGTTCCGCAACGTTCATCGCGCAGCATTGGCTCTCATCGAATCAACTGGTGAGTCCGTGGCGACACCGTTGTCGGGAGGGGAATGCTGCGGTGCTCTTGATGTGCACTCTGGTGCGCAAGAGCGCGCAATCAAGATTGCCAAAAATGTGATGGCGTCGATGCCGGGAGAGGCTCCCATTCTCGTCGACTCCGCTGGGTGTGGAGCAGCCCTCAAGGAGTACGGAGAACTCCTGGGTTCGGATCAGGCACGGACGTTCTCTTCCCGGGTCCTCGACATTCACGAATGGATCGAGGCGAGGGCGTCGATCCTTGTCGGATTGTCGGCTTCTACGACAGACCTGGGACGAGTCACCAGGCCTGTGATCGTGCAAGAGCCGTGCCATCTACGCCATGTGCAGAAGGTCTCGCTGGCCGATGTCGTGGAACGTTTCACGCCGGTGAACCGATTGGACAATGACGGTTTGTGCTGTGGGGCGGGCGGAGCATATTCATTACTGCAGCCTGCTATGGCCCGCGCGATTCGAGAGCGTACATCCGCTGCAATTCGTCGAGCGGATCCAACAGGCAAGAGCGTGGTCGTCACTGGGAATCCAGGCTGTCACCTTCATCTGGCAGCTGATGGCCACAAGATGCAGTCGTCGGTCGAAGTCATTGCTGAGGTACTCGGTCTATCGGTCATGGATGAGGGAGTTCGCTGATGGATGTACATGCAGAGATCGAACGAATCAAAGAGCGCATTGAATCGACAATTGAAAATCTCGACGATGTGATCTTCACTCTCTTGCGTGAGGCCTCTCGGGAAACCGGCCAGAGACCTGCTTCAGACAAAACTCTCGTGCAGTCTCGGCGAGCACTGGAGAAAGCTGTTCGGCTCCTCGGATCCGTAGCAACAGATCAGTAGAAATCTCGAATTCGTCAGGATTCGGGTCGCAGACGTTCAACCGCAAGGGCTTGCATCAGTTCGTCGAAGCTTTTCTGGAAGGACGCCAAACCTTCCATCTCCAGAACGTGAGAGACATCGTCGAGATCGATTCCGACGTCCGTCAAGGTTTTCCATGTTCGGTGACTGTCGTCGAGATCGACGTCGATCGTGCGCGCAATATGTCCATGATCGCAAAATGCTTCGATGGTGGCATCGGGCAATGTGTTGACGGAATCAGGTCCGATGAGTTGGTCCACGTAGAGGGTGTCCGGATAGTCCGGATTCTTCGTACTCGTCGAAGCCCATAGCGGACGTTGGACACGAGCACCACGTGCTGCCAAATGATCCCACGCCTCCCCGGAGAAGACCTCCTGGAACATGGCATATGCCAAGCGGGCCTGAGTGACAGCTGCGCGTCCCTGAAGAGAACGAGATACAGGGGTGTCGATGCGTTCCAGTCGCCTATCGACTTCGGTGTCGACGCGGCTGATGAAAAAGGAAGCAACACTGGAAATCGAATCGATCGACAAACCCTGTTCGAGACGATCGGCGAGGCCGTTCACATAGGCAAGCATGACCTCTCGGTACCGATCGAGGCTAAAAATCAGAGTGACGTTGACATTCGCTCCAGATGCAACCATCGATCGAATAGCAGGAAGAGAGGCACGCGTTGCCGGGATCTTGATCATCACGTTCGGACGGGCAATGCGCTCCCACAGTGCGCGAGCAGCTGAATAGGTTCCCTCGGTGTCGTGAGCGAGATGTGGATCCACCTCGACGCTCACGAAACCGTCAGTCCCCCCGCTCGATTCATGGAGCGGTCTGAACAGTTCCAAGGCCATATCGATATCGGTGCACACCAGCGACCAATAGAGATCCTCTGTACTCACGTGACGGTCATTGAGTATTGCAATCTGCTCGTCGTATGCAGGAGAGTCCTGAATGGCTTTTTGAAAGATTGTCGGGTTCGAGGTCAATCCCCGAATACCGGAATCAATCAGCCTTTGGAGATGTCCCGACGTGATGTAATCGCGTCGGAGATTGTCGAGCCAGGCGCTTTGTCCTTGTTCGCTGTGCAAACGCTGCAGAGTTTGTTCGACCATGCCGACACGCTAACGAGGGCCGAGAAGGTCGCGAACACCTCGAACAACAGATTCGGCTGTTATACCGAGTTCCTCGAGGACTGTTCCGCCAGGGGCACTGGCTCCGAATCGATCGATGCCGATACATCGATCCGCATACCTGTCCCACCCGAATGTGCTTCCAGCTTCGATGGAAACCGTAGGAACATCTGGCGGCAAGATCGCAACTGCTCGTTCGGGATCAGCGAGTCGGAGATTTTCGAACCTGTCCCAGGATGCCAACGAAACAACCTGTGTCTCGATGCCTTCGTTCGAGAGGATCTGCGCGGCCGCCAGTCCGACATGAACCTCGCTTCCAGTAGCCACGATCACAGCATCTGGCCGATTGGGTGTCGGGCGAATGACGCCTGCGCCATCGACGACGGCGGAGCCGTCGGTGCACACGGGCAGGTTCTGGCGACTGAGTACGAGTGCGGTTGGGCCATTCGATGTGAGAGCGATGTCGAGAGCACGAACCGTTTCGTTGGCATCGGCAGGTCGAATGACTTGGAGATCAGGAATGGATCGCAGTGAAGCCATCTGCTCGACGGGTTGATGGGTGGGCCCATCTTCACCCACGCCCACCGAATCATGGCTGAAGACGAACACACACTTGGCTCCGGACAGCGCCGCAAGTCGTACCGCAGGCTTCATGTAGTCCAAGAAAACGAAGAAGGTGCCGCCAACTGGGATGACTGCACCGTGAAGAGCCATGCCAACCATGATTGCGCCCATGGCATGTTCGCGAATCCCGAAGTAGATCTGACGTCCTTCAGGTATTTCAGCGGACATTCCCTTCTGCCCGGAAAGTTTGGTTCCCGTATTGCCCGTCAGATCGGCGGAGCCGGACAGTACTGCTGGAAAAGTCGCGAGCCGCGAGTCGAGAGCCTTTTGCATCGCAACGCGTGTTGCGATGTTCTCGCCTTGGTCGAAGACGAGAGTGGGCTGCAAGGGCATCACCGGTGACGAGAAGAGCAGATTCCAGGCGTCACGTTCGGGGTGCGCATCGAGCCTCGTAGCCCAAGCCTCGGTGAGGTTTCGGCCGCGAGTCCGAGCAGTTGTTCGTACGGTCTCGACTGTTTGCTCAGGAGCCCAAAAGGGTTCATCGGGAATGCCCATGACCTCTTTGGTGCGCGTGACGTGTTCGCCGGTGAACGGATTCCCATGTGCTTCGTGCTTACCCGACCAGTCCGGTGATGGGTGCGCGATACGCGTGGGGAGAACGAGAAGTCGCGGGCGACCAGATGTGGATGCGCATGCAGTATTCAGCGCACCTTCGAGAGCGTCGAGGTCGTTGGCGATATCTCCGAGTTCGAAGACTTCCCATCCGTACGAGCGAAAGCGCATGGGGACATCGTCGGAACACGTCAGATCTGTTGAACCATCGATGGTGATCCGGTTGTCGTCGAAAATCGCAATCAGGTGATCGAGGCGTTGGTGTCCAGCAAGAGATGCCGCCTCATGGCTGATTCCTTCCATCATGCAGCCGTCGCCCATGATGACGAAGGTTCGATGGTCACACAGCTCGGATCCGAATCGAGCACGAAGATTGCGTTCGGCGAGAGCCATGCCCACGGCATTGGCAAAACCTTGTCCCAATGGCCCGGTCGTGACCTCCACACCCGGGGTGTGAAGATTCTCCGGATGACCGGGCGTACGAGAACCCCACTGCCGAAAAGCCTTCAGATCAGCGATCTCGAGCCCATAACCCTGAAGGAAGAGCAAGGAGTATTGGAGGATCGATGCATGACCAGCGGAAAGCACGAGCCGGTCGCGATCGAACCACGTCGGATCAGCGGGATCGTGTCGCAGGATCCTGGAATACAGTACGTGACCTAGGGGTGCAAGTGACATGGCAGTGCCCTGGTGACCACTCTTGGCTTTCAAAGGAGCGTCCAGAGCCAGGCCGCGGATGATGTTCACGGCGGCCGAATCCACGAGGTCGTCGAAGGGAGAGGTCACGCTCCGACTGTACTTGCCAGTGTCCTTTCGGGTCGGGTATCCGTCAGGGTGCGGGTGGCAACAGAGTGAAGGGCACGCTCAACCACGGACCGCGATCGATACGGCAGTGGGCGAAGATCTGTCCGTACTCGGGAAACTCCAATTCCGCCTTCACCAGTCGATAGGTGAACTTGCCGGGATCGACCGTGAATGGACTGACGTTGCGTGCAATCTGATCGTCAGGGGGAGGGTCTCCTGGCGTGGTTTCACTCGGGAGTTCCAGGCCCCGGCGAAAGACGACCTCGAAGACGCCCGAGCCGCTGTCGGCAGGCGGGCAGTACAAGAGGGCGACGAGATGAGGATCGATGGTGACGGGCACGGGACTCGGAGCGGCCATCGAGAACATCACGCCAGTGATGTCGATGCGCGCACTTGGACCAGGGGCCTGCCGCAAGGCGAAATTTTCGACGAAGAGCGCTGAAACGATGTGCACCCGTTCGATGGTATCCGGCGTGGCTGGAGGGACTACTTGAGAACGAAACCGTTGAAGCGCACGCGAGCCAAACGAAGCCACGACAGGACACGGATGCACCACCATCCTGGATCGAACTCGAACCAACGATGCGAGAGCTTGGCCGACGTCGGGGCGGCGTGATGGTTGTTGTGAAGGCCCTCACCTGCAGTGAGGAAGGCGAGCCACTGGAGATTCCCAGCATTGTTGGGATATGGCCTGCGCCCGAAATGGTGACCAATGGCATTCACTGCTGCTGAAGCACCGATGTAGAAATTCGCGTGAACGAAAGCTGCCAGGAGGCCGACCCAGGGGCCGAACAGAAGAACGAGTGAAACAACTCCGACACCGAGACCCAGGTACAAGCGGTCGTAGAACAGCCGATCCCAGCGGTCCGCAGGAAGGTCTCGGGCGTATTTCGCAACCGTCTCCTCATTTCGAGCCTCAGCCCGGTACAGCAGAACATTGGATTTTTGAACCTTCCACCATCCGAGCAGCACGGGTGAGTGAGGATCGCCTTCGACGTCCGTGAAGGCGTGGTGTTTGCGATGAACCGCAACCCACTGGCGAGGCTTGATGCCCGTTGCGACCCAGATGATCATGCGGAACAGGTGGCTAGCGGGAGCACGAAGAGTGAGAGCCCGGTGGGAAAGACCTCGATGGAGATAAACGGTGGTGGCAACATTGGCCACGAGAGTGACGGCGATACCGACGGCGGTCCCAATGAGTATGGTGTTCATGATTTGACCGTAACACACCTCCTTTGACAAGTTCGTCAGGACGATGCGTTCTCGAAATGCAGAGATTCCTGGACGTCTTTACCGGCTCGGTCATGCCAGTCGACCGTGCCAGTCGACCATCCCAGTCGACCGTGCCAGTCGACCATCCCAGTCGACCGTGCCAGTCGACCGTCCCAGTAGTGTTCGTGGCGTGTGTGGTCGATTCACCTCACTGACTCCTCCGCAGGAGGTTGCAGTGATGTTCGGCGCAGATTTGTCGAAGGATCTCCAAGGTGAGACGTTTCACCCCAACTTCAACGTCGCGCCTTCGACGAGGATCCTGGCAGTGGCTGTCTCACCGGCACATGGACGGGTGGTCGGTCGATTGCGATGGGGTCTGGTGCCGGAATGGGCAAAAGATCCGCAGGGGACTGGCCAGATCAATGCCCGCAGTGAGACCATCGCTGAAAAGCCGACTTTTCGCGACTCGTTCCGCACACGGCGATGTCTCGTTCCGATGTCGGGTTATTACGAATGGAGAACCATCGAGGAGCCATCGGATCTCACCGATTGCGAGACACCATCCAAGCCAGTCAAAAGAGCCGTGTACGTAACACGTACGAACGATCGACCAATTGCTATTGCCGGACTCTGGTCATCATGGACGGACCGTAGCCAAGAAGCGGGAGTCGCACCGATAACTCTCAAGACGTGCTGTGTCGTGACGACAGAGGCAACTGGTCCTCTGGCTCGGGTTCACAACCGCATGCCGATGATCCTCGAAGAGAAGGACTGGTCTTTGTGGCTCGGAGAGGGTTCCGATGTCTTGGACATCGACTCATCTTTGAAGAACGTGCTGCAGACTCCACCGCGGACAGACGATCTGGCGTTGATCGACGTCGGGTCGCTCGTGAACAGCATTCGTAACAATGGTCCGGAACTGATCGTTCCCGTCTCGTGATGTCCAGCCCACTCAGATCATCGTCGAGTCACAACAATCACATGGAAGATTCACAACCGTGGCTGTATCCGAGCGAGGTGAGTGCCGTGCGAATCCGTCCGGCGGCATCATCCAGGATCGATCCCGCAACCGAGGGAGCAGCATTTGCGAAGGACAAATCCGACATGTCATTGGTCGGGATGACATGGATGTGCACGTGGGGCACCTCGTATCCGGCGATGATCACGCCGATGCGCTCTGGTTCGAATGCACGCTGCTGAGCGACCCCGAGAATGTGTGTCACGTCGAAAAGGTGCCGAACCAGTCCTTGATCGGCTTCGACCCAGTGATCGATCTCTCGACGGGGGACAACGAGTGTGTGGCCGAGGGCCATTGGATTGATGGACATGAAGGCGACACTGTGTTCGTCCTTCCACACGAACACGCCTGGAAGTTCACCTTCGATGATGCGGGTGAAAACTGTGGGCATCAGACCCAACCTCCTGTGACGGGGAAGACCTCGCCGATGCAGTACGAGGATTGCGGCCCGAGAAGAAACAAGACGACATCGGCGAGTTCCCGGGGAGTGGCCATACGACCGAGAGGTATTTGCATCCTGATCGCAGCCTTGATTGTGTCTTCGAAGGGATCAAGGAGTGGAGTGTCGACCCACCCTGGGCAAACCGCATTGACTCGTATTCCGAACGCGGCTACTTCATGAGCAACTGATTTCGTCAAAGCGATGATTCCGGCTTTTGCAGCGCTGTAGTGGGGTGCACCCGCACTTGGCCGTACGCCGAGAATCGAAGACACATTGACGATCGAACCGCTGCGAGCCGGCGTCATGTGTCGCAAGGCCGCACGGGTACCGAAGAATGTGCCATCGAGATGGACTGCGATCATCCGATGCCAGTCTTCATCCTGTAGATCTACGGTGTCATTCGTTGGACGCATCTCTGAAAGTCGACCCTCCATACGCAGCACCTGATTGGCGATCACGGTTTCGGTCCGACTCGGGTCACGATGTGGAGCGATTCCTGCGTTGTTGACCAGCCCGTCGATTCGCCCGTACCTTTCGGCGATTCGATCGATTGCGTCGTCGAACGCGCGTGAATCCGTGACATCAAAGACGAGGGCTTCTGCTCCGAGTTCACTTGCGAGTCGCCCGACTGAAGCTTCGTCACGATCGGTGAGGACGACTCGAGCGCCCTCGGCAGCCAATTGACGAGAAAACTCGCTTCCCATACCTGAACCAGCGCCGGTCACAACGATCACCTGGTCATCGAAGATTCCCGTCATCGTGTGACCCCGGCAGTTGTTCTCTCAGACATGTTTCCCCCGTTCCATACGGAAGACACGTTATTGGTCGCCCCGTCGCAGGGAGTACTCTGGCGACGTGACAGGTCCCGAGCCAAGCACATCCGATGGTGGGATCTGGACCTGGCCCAACTTGATCACTCTCATTCGACTGTGTTGTCTTCCGGTCTTCTTGTGGTTGTTGTTCGGGGCTCAGGAACGGGGCTACGCGGCACTCCTGCTCGGCGGACTCGGAGCGACCGACTGGGTCGATGGTTGGGTTGCTCGTCGTTTCAATCAGATCAGTGAATTCGGCAAGAAGTTCGATCCGACTGCCGACAGGCTGATGTTCGTCGTCACCTTGATTGCGATCATGATCGACGGATCTGCTCCGTGGTGGTTCTGCCTGCTGGTTCTTCTGCGGGAGTCGATTTTCGGAGCCACCGTGGCGATCCTGACCCTCTTTTTCGGGATGGAGCGTTTCGACGTCACGCCACTTGGCAAGTGGGCGACATTCATTTTGATGTTCGTGTTCCCGGGTTTCGTCATGGGTTCGAGTGGAATCCCCGGAGACTGGATCTTCACGTGGGTCGCGTGGATAGCGGGACCCGTCGGTCTCATCCTCAGTTATTACACTGCCTGGCAATACGTTCCGACGATCCGCCAGAGCCTTCGCCACACCGATTCGGCCCAATCCTCCGACTGAGATGTGGTGTCTTATGAGGTCTGCCCGAGCCGCATTTTCGCACAGTGGCCCTACGTGGATATGACACTTTGGCCCAGGTGCCTTCTACTAGATTGACGCTCATGGCTGACCTCGAGAAGTACCTCTTCTCGAAAGATCACGAGTGGGTGACGTTCGATGGTGGAACTGCACGCATCGGCATCACTGACTTCGCACAAGATGCTCTTGGAGATGTGGTCTTCGTGGAGTTACCAGCTCTCGGGTCTGTTGTGACTTCGGGAGAAACGGTGAGTGAGGTCGAATCCACCAAGTCGGTGTCGGATATCTATTCGCCGCTCGACGGTACGGTCATTGCAGTCAACACCGATCTCGAGGGGGACCCTTCCCTTGTCAACAGTGATCCGTTCGGGCGAGGATGGATCTACGGACTCGACGTTCCTGCCGATGTCGATACGAGCCATCTGTTCGATGAAGCCGCCTATCGGCGTTTTGTGGAAGAGTGACGACCATGTCACTTTTCTGTCAGAAATGTGGACACCGCAACGCGTCCGATGCATTCTTTTGCAGTTCGTGTGGAGCCGGGCTCGAAGTTCAGGGTGACCGCACTGTCATCATTTCCAATTTCGATCCTTTGCAGGATGCAATCGGTCCACAGGACAATGCCAAAGTCGATCTCAATGCGTTACCACCAGACATTGCATCTCTCATCGTTCGCTCCGGACCACAGGCCGGGGATCGATTCGATCTCGTTTCGCGTGTGACTCGCCTCGGTCGCCATCCCGACAGTGAGATCAGTTTGGATGACATTTCTGTCTCTCGACGTCATGCAGAGATCGAACGACAAGAATCCGAATACGTCCTGCGGGACATGGGTTCGATGAATGGCTCATACGTCAACCAGAGGCGAGTCGACTCCGTCGTTCTCTCACAGGGTGACGAAATATTGATCGGTCGCTTCCGTTTGATCTTCCTCGAACCAGCAGGCGATCTGTGACCACTCGTCCAGCTGCGGAACGACCGTATCTGTCCATTGGAGAAGTTCTCGGACTGCTTCTGGAAGAGTTCTCCGATGTGACCATCTCCAAGATTCGCTTCTTGGAAAGTCAAGGCCTGATCGTCCCGGAGAGAACGGCTTCGGGGTATCGCAAATTTTATGACGAAGACGTCGAGCTGCTCAGGTACATCCTGCGTGAGCAAAAAGAACACTTCTTGCCGTTGCGCGTGATCAAGGACCGTCTTGAAACACCTCCAGAAGGCCTCGATCGCCCCCCTCCGCGAGTCGTCAGAACATCTGCATCATCTGTGGAACGTCATGACGAACATGAAGATGAGACACGGGGAAGTGCGCACATTCCGTCACGCGAAGTACCCGAGGGCGACGTGGGTCATCGGTTCACCCAAGGGGGTCG
>JAULYE010000154.1:0-2841 GCA_032118015.1 Ilumatobacteraceae bacterium
ATAGGCCTCCATGCCATACGCGAGACCGTACGACACCATCTTGGCTTTCGAGCGCTGCTCGTGGGTCACTGCTGACTCGTCGACGCTGAACACTCGAGATGCTGTTGTGCTGTGGACGTCACGACCACTCGTGAACGCCGCGATGAGCCCCGGGTCATCGGCCAGGTGCGCAATACAACGAAGTTCGATCTGGTTGTAGTCGGCCACCAGGAACACACATCCAGGCCGGGGCACGAAGGCGGTGCGGAACACACGCCCCTCGTCGGTACGCACGGGGATGTTGTGCAGATTCGGCCTGTCGCTCGAAAGGCGACCAGTGCGTGCGACGGTTTGATTGAACGTGGCATGGATGCGCCCGTCGGGTGCCACCTCGGACAACAGACCCTCTCCGTACGTTCCGCGTAGTTTTTCGACCTCGCGATACTCCAGTAGCGGTTCGATGAACTCGGGCCAGGATTCGCGCAACTTCTCCAGAGTCGCTGCATCCGTCGAGAAACCCGTTTTCGTCTTCTTCGGAGGAATCAGACCCCGCTCCTCGAAGAGAACCTTTGCCAACTGCGTCGGTGAATTGGGATTGAACAGATGACCAGCAAGAGTCTGAATCGTGTCGGACAGTTCGCGCGCTCGCATGGTGAGCCGTTCGGCAATCCTGGTCAATTCAGCGACGTCCACGCCGATACCCAAATGCTCCATCCGCGCCAGAACGCGCACGAGTGGATTCTCCAGACGTCGATAGAGATCGAGCATCCCTTGAGCCTGGAGAGCTGCGAGTAAAGGATCCGTCACAGCGGCCACTGCGAGTGCATCACGGCCAGACGCTTCCCGAGGCGATAGTCGTGTCGCGTCGAGATCGAGTTGCCCAGCGCTCGCCGCATCGTCATCAGGGAAGAAGGTGTCGGAATACTTGGCGACGATGTCCCGCAACGAATACTGGTTCTGACCAGGATCGATGAGATATTCGGCGATTGCCGTGTCGAGATCGAGACCGACAGGATCGATGCCGATGTCGAGCAACGCTCGCATCAGTGATTTGCCCTCGTGGGTTCGCAACGGCAGCCGAGCGAGCACATCTCGTACCGTCGCATCCTCGAGATGTTCGATCCCAACCCACATCGTGCGGGCGGTGTCTCGGTCGACGACGACTGAGACGCCCAACAGATCCGATCGCCCCGGCTCGCCACTCCATGCAGGAGCCAAGGTGAGAGTGCCAAGTGCCGACAACTGTGAGGCGATCTCTTTCGGATCAGAAGGGGCGATGATCTCGCGTACTGCCAAAGGACCCGCCCCCGTGGCCCCCGAATCGTCGATGGCGATTCCCATGACAGCCATTGCATCGCGAAACTTCGCGCGCATTGCCTTGAACTCGAGGAAGTCGAACAGGCGACGTACCTCGTCGTTGTTGGGCCTGGGGGCGAGCGCAGCCATGTCGATGTCGAAAGGCACATCGTGTCGCAATGTCATCAACTCTTCGTTACGACGCGCTCGTTGTTCGTGCTCGATCAGAGCCGCCCGCAGTTTGGGAGTCTGCGCATCGACATTGGCGAAAATTCCTTCGAGGCTGCCGTAGGTCGAAATGAGTTTCGCCGCCGTCTTCTCGCCCACTCCCGGAACCCCCGGCAAATTGTCGCTCGGGTCTCCGCGCAAGGCGGCGTAGGCCGGATACTGACTCGCAGTCACCCCAGTGCGTTCGATGATGCCTTGCTCGTCGTACAGCGCGTAATCGCTGACCCCGCGACGGTTGTAAAGAACGCGTACTCCTGGGTCGCGTACGAGTTGGAAACTGTCTCTGTCGCCAGTGACCACGATGACCTGATACCCGCTGTCGACGGCCCGATCTGCAAGGGTCGCGATCACATCATCGGCCTCGAAACCGGCCATGTCGACGGCGGCGATGCCCATAGCCGTCAGAACTTCACGCACGATTCCCACCTGCTGACGAAGAATGTCCGGGGACTCCTCGCGCTGAGCCTTGTACGACGGTTCTGCGATGTGCCGAAATGTCGGCTCGGAGCGATCGAAAGCCACGACAATGCCAGCTGGACGACGCTCCTTGAGCAGGTTCAACACCATCGTCGTGAATCCGAAGACTGCATTGGTGACTTGTCCACTCGCTGTCACCATGTCAGTCGGCAAACCAAAAAAGGCGCGGTACGTGAGCGAATGTCCGTCGAGGACGAGAAGCGTCTTTGTTTGCGCGGGGGGTGTCACAGCGGCGGTTTCAACTCTCCACCGATGATTCTCTCCGCCACATCGCGCATCCGCGTCCTCTCGGCCATCGCTGTGCGTTGAATGAAGGAGAATGCATCCTGCTCCTTCATGGAATGTTCGTCGATCAAGAGGCCCTTGGCACGATCAATGATCTTGCGGGCTTCGATCTGTTCGCCGAGAGCCTCCACATGGCCTGCCAATTCCTGCAATTCGCGAAAGCGGCCGATGGCGACTTCGATCGCCGGGACGAGATCGCTCTTTTGGAATGGCTTGACCAGATATGCCAGAGCACCGGCATCACGGGCGTGCTCGACCATTTCGCGCTGGCTGAATGCGGTCAAGATCAGCACACCACAGATCTTTTCCTGGTCGATGAGCCGGGCAACTTCCAGACCGTCCATTCCGGGCATCTTGACGTCGAGGATGGCCAGATCCGGCTTCAACTCTCGCACCAACTCGAGGGCCCGATCCCCCCGGCCGGCCTCGCCGATGACCTCGTATCCCTCTTCTTCCAAGGTCTCCCGGAGATCGAGACGAATGATCGCCTCATCTTCAGCGATGACGACTCGAATACTCACGCCGACATTCAACCAGTCGATCGAGCCATACGACGATCGAAACGATGATCGAAAC
>JAULYE010000155.1:0-3296 GCA_032118015.1 Ilumatobacteraceae bacterium
CGTCTCTCGGGCGATGACCTTGCCGCCGATGGCAGCCTGGATCGGCACGTCGAACATCTGGCGCGGAATGAGCTCCCGGAGTTTCTCGCACATCCTGCGGCCATAGTCGAAAGACTTGTCACGGTGCACGATCATCGAGAAAGCATCGGCCACGATTCCGTTGAGCATCAGATCTACCTTGACGAGATTGCTGCGCTGATACCCGGCCAACTCGTAGTCGAGGCTTGCATATCCCTGAGTTCGACTCTTCATCTGATCGAAGAAGTCCACAACGACTTCCGCCAGCGGAATCGAATAGTGCAGTTCGACGCGCTCCGGCGAGAGATATTCGATCTTGGACATGTCCCCGCGACGTGACTGGCACAACTCCATCAACGCGCCCGTGTAATCCTTCGGCGTGATGATGCTGACCCGGAAGTACGGCTCTTCGATGTAGTCGATGTTCTGTGCTGGCGGAAGGTCTGCCGGATTGTCGACGATCTCCATTTCGCCATTGGTCTTCATGACGCGGTACTCGACGCTGGGAGCAGTGGCAATCAGAGCAAGTCCGAATTCGCGCTCCAGACGCTCCTTGACGATCTCCATGTGCAACAGCCCGAGGAACCCGCAGCGGAAGCCGAATCCGAGCGCTCCAGATGTCTCCGGTTCGTACGTGATGCTCGCATCGTTCAACTTCAGCTTTTCGAGACTCTCGCGCAAGTTCTCGAAGTCGTCACCGTCGATCGGATACAAACCGCAAAAGACCATCGGCTTGGGATCGCGATATCCAGGTAACGCCTCTGTCGCCGATCCACTGACCGTCGTCACCGTTTCACCAGAGCGCGCCTCTGCGACATCCTTGATGCCGGCGATGAGATATCCGACCTCGCCAGGTCCGAGTTCTGCAACGGGAGTCGGTACCGGCTTGCGTACTCCGATTTCGATCGCCTCGTGCTGCGCACGCGCTTGCATGAATTGCAGGCGCGCTCCGGACGTCATCCGACCGTTCATGACGCGAATCGATGACACCACACCGCGGTACTGGTCGTATTGGCTGTCGAAGATCAGGGCCTGAAGGGGCGCATCCGGATCACCCTTGGGTGCAGGAATGCGTTCGCACACCGCGTCGAGAAGATCGGGAACACCGACGCCGGTCTTGGCTGAGATACGCAGGATCTCGTTGGATTTGATGCCGAGAACGTTTTCGATCTCCTTGGCATAGCGATCCGGATCAGCTGCAGGAAGATCGATCTTGTTGAGAGCGGCCACGATCTCGAGGTCGTTCTCGAGGGCCAGATAGCAGTTGGCCAAAGTCTGGGCTTCGATTCCCTGAGCGGCATCGACCACGAGAACGACGCCTTCACAGGCGGCCAGCGATCGGCTCACTTCGTATCCGAAGTCCACGTGACCGGGGGTGTCGATCAGGTGCAGCGTGTGCCCTTTCCACTCCACTCGTACGTTCTGAGCCTTGATCGTGATCCCGCGTTCCCGCTCCAAGTCCATCGAATCGAGGTATTGGGCACGCATGTCACGAGCTTCGACCGCATTGGTCAATTCGAGAATGCGATCCGACAGGGTCGACTTGCCATGGTCGATATGGGCAATGATCGAAAAATTGCGAATGAGCGAGAGGTCCATGGCGTCAGGGTCGACCCTCCGGTGTCCGAAAGTGATCCAAAGGGGTCGGTTCACCTTACCGTGCGCCTTGGATCCCCTCGTGCAGGGACATGGTTCCCGGGTTGGGACGACAACTCACTACTGGTACTCTTGGCGAGCACTTTCGATCGCAAGAGGTTCCCGTGGCAAACATCAAGAGTCAAAAGAAGCGCATCCTCACGAATGCCAAGCGCGAAGAGCGCAACAAGGCTGTCAAGAGTGAGTTGAAGACGCGTGTCAAGACGGCTCATGCCGCCACCGGTTCACCCGACAGCGCCGAAAGTGTCCGCGTGGCCGTCAAGCGTCTCGACATGGCTGCTGCGAAGGGCATCATTCACAAGAACACGGCAGCCCGTCGAAAGAGCCGGCTGATGAAGAAGGTCAATTCCGCCGGCTGACCTTGGTCATCCGTGCGAGGCGCGCAAGTCGTGCCACGAGAACATCCATGACGATCTGTTCGTCCAGCCCAGTCCCGCCTCGGAGATCGAAGTCGGCAGCGGCAAGAAGCTCGAATGCCTTGCGCACGCCCTCTGTCCCGAGTGAGCGATACGCCTTCAAAGCCTTCTCAGCAGGGTAACCCTTCACCCCGAGCAACACCTCGGCATCCTCTCGACTCTCCACTCGAGCACCATCGAGCCGCGCAATCCGCGCAATGTGAGAGTGCAACTGCGCCATGATCTGCAACGGATGTCGCTCACCGGCATCAGTCAACCGCCGAACGGTGATGACGGCCTTGCGAGTGTCGCCAGCGTCGATGGCGTCGGTCAGATCCCATGGCTTCACGTCTCCGCGGCCGCCGAGAAATGGACTGAGCATCTCAGATGTGATCCGAGTCTTGCCGTATGCGACTTTGAGCGCATCGGCCAAACGCGGCCAACGGGCCACATCCTCTCCGAGCCATTCGGCCACGAGCGTTGCCGCAGCCGCATCGAAGTCCACGTCGTGTGCGGCGATCTGAGTGTTCCACCAGTCGCGTCGATCGCCCAACCTTGTCGGAGGTGAAGGGTCGACGACGATGCCACCGGCCTTCTTCACAGCTGTGGTCAGTTTCGGACTGATCGCCCCACTTCCCCACTCGAGCAAAAGATCAACATCGTCAGGGGTCGTCTCGAGAAAATCGATGAGGATGCCGAGGTCCCCTTTGTGCTGCGCAACATTGCGCGCGACGACGACACGTTTGTCGCCCATGAAAGGCGGTGTTTTCGCCGATTCGATGACAGCCGCCAGAACGTATTCTCCGTCGAACTCCTCCAGCACCATCGAACGATCCTCAGTACCGACACTTGCCTTCATCTGCGACATCACAGCATCACCGACGAGAACGGAGTCCGACCCTTTGAACACGTACACGGTCACCCCTCCAGACTCTCACAGACGTGACTCGTGCACCTATCCATCATGAACGTCCATCACGACTGTCCGGCTCGCCTCGATGTGCGGAGAGACCCGATGAGAGCCCGTCCCGCTGCTGCGACCAAGCCGACCGACACGATCACATCGACTGCACCAGGAGGATCGAGCCGCGAGCCAACCAGTGCCACCTGATCGACCCACCCGACGGCGATCCCAATTGGCCACATCAGAATCGAGCCCACTGCGCGGGGCAGCACTCCGGACACGAGTGCGAGTGGCATACCCATGAGCATCACCAGTCCGGCTAC
>JAULYE010000155.1:3306-8150 GCA_032118015.1 Ilumatobacteraceae bacterium
TACTGGCGTCGCCAGCAAGTTGCATGGCACAGCCAGAGCGCTCGGCCAACCGAAGATCACCACAACCACACCGAGGACTCCGGTTTGCGCGGCGATCGTCGGAGCCATCCACGAACGTGCCCACTGCGGCCACCGTTGCAGAGATCTGGTGATCGCCGGAGTCAACACGATCAAGCCCACACACCCCGACACCGAGAGCCACCAGCCGATCGACCAGATGAGAAATGGATCGACGAGACTCACCACGACCACCGTGGTGCACAATGCCAACCATGACGACACGGGTCGACCGGCTGCGACCATCACCGCTGAGATGCCGGCCATCGTCACCGCACGGACGACAGACGGCTCGAGACGGGTCAGAATTGCGAACCAGGCGAGGATGGTGACAGTGACACCGACACGTGTCGGCCGACGCATCCGAGAGAGAAGCGGCCCTGCCATCGTCAATACGAAAACGACGTTCTGACCTGATACCGCTGTCAGATGGGCCAAGCCACTCTCGCGGAATCGTGCGGTCATTTCAGGCGGCTGAGCTGAGTCGTCTCCGTAGACGAGTCCCGTGAAAAGTGATGCGCGGTCATCGGAGAGATGTTCTGCTCCGGCGCGCAGCAAACTGCGCACCCGATTGGCCGCCCGCACGAGGGGCGGGGTTCTCTGCTCTGAGCCAGTCAACGAGCGAACGTCGATCACATCGAATCTGCCGACGACGTGGCGCACATACGATCTGCGCGCGAAGTCGGAGTCGAATGCTCTTCGGGTTCCCTCCACCGTAACGAGATCACTCGAGCGCAACATCTGGATTCGATACCGCAGAGAACCGAACACCCATGTCTCAAAGCGTTGACCTTCGATTTCAACGACGACACGTCGTCCCTGTCCCTGTACCCGTGAATCTCCGATGACTCGCGCTTCACCGATGTACGGACCGGTCCGCACGTTCTCCACTGCTCTCCATTCGACCGAACTGCGACTCGCGGCACCTCCGGCGACAATGACGCAGCCCACACACAGAGCAAGTAGGCGATGTGTGGACGGACTTTTCGTTCCAACGGGCGCGAGATTGGCGTCTCGGCGCTCTCGTCCACGTTCGATACATCCGTGTTGCCTGGCAAACCTCACGACACGACTGACTGCAAGGAGTCCCGTGACTATGGCAATGACACGCTGTATGGACCAGCCTGGTTCGATCGATACCCCGTCGATCCGGATTTCTCCGATCCAGACTCCCATCACTGCTGAGACGGCGAATGAAGCCGCCCAGATCGCAGGTCTCGACCCTGTGCCCCCCGTACGGCGCGAACCTGAGGCAATCACTTCATCGGACGTCATCGCTGTCGTGTTCGGGCGGAGAACACAGTGTGCCGTCGATCACGATTATGTTGGTCTCGATGTCTCGGGCCAGCAGATCGCGCATGGGTGGGGGCGAACCCGTACAGCCCTCCAGTGGTTCCTCTCCCTCGCCACGCCCTGCGTCTGGCGTCCGCCGACAACAGCAACCTCCACCGCGAACCAAGCCAGCTGAACCCGCACGAGCAGTTCCTTGTGCTGTCGCCACTTCCGTGGTACCCGACGGCATCGGCTACCACTCACGCGTCGTCGGCTCATACGGCGCACTCGTGGCCCTTGGACCGATGATTGCCTTCGGTCTGATGAGCATGCTCGTCCTTGCAGGTTCGCAGTCCAGTGTGCGCGGTGTCATCGGGTTCGCTCTCGCCGTGTTTGCGTGCCCGACCTTGCCGCTGTTCGGGTTCCCCTTGTCGACAGGTGGCGGCAGATGGCTCGCCGTGATCGCCTCCAGTGCAGTGGTGTGGGCTGCACTTGGACATCTCGCGGCGCGGCGTTCGACGAGTCGTGCCGTCGCTGGATGGCCCGAGTGGCGACGTGAGTGGTTACGTCTTGCGATTGGAGTCTGGGTTGGGGCGTTCATCGGATTCGCCATAGCTGCAGTCGTGTTCACGGTCGATTTCTGAATCACCAACGAACACCAATCCTTTTCATGTCGCTCTTTTTTCACACCGTGACCAAGTCTTTGATCGCCTCGAACTTGGCGGGGCCGATTCCGGGAACCTCGAGCAGATCCGATGGCGACACGAACGGCCCGAACTTGTCGCGGTGGCCGATGATGGCAGCCGCTGTGCTCGGTCCGACACCCGGTAACGCTTCGAGGTCCGACGTACTTCCCGTATTGATGTTCACCGGAAACGTGTCCTGATCACCCTCAGAGGAGATTCCGATACGTCCAGCAGCCGGAGCGAGGTTCACCTCCCCGACAGCGGGTACGTAGATCTGATCGCCATCCCTCACGAGTAGAGCCAGATTGATGGTGTTGAGATCAGCGATGGGCTGGGCTCCACCCGCTGCACGAATCGCGTCGACGATGCGCTGACCTGTGTCGAGTGCGTACACACCGGGTGTGTAGACGTGTCCGGCAACATGCACCACAACCTGATCTGGCACAGAGGACGAATCGGGTATTCGTTCCGCGCCCTCTGGAACCGTCGTCGCGTATTCGATCTCGGTTTCCACCGGAGGAGGTGGTGTGCGCAACAGCAGGTACCCACCGATGCCGATCAACGGAACTGTCACCACTGCGGTGAAGATCCGCCCTGCTCCCATCCATCGCAGGAGTTCACGAACTTGCTGTACCCGTACCTGAAGTGCACCACGGGACTCATCAGTCATGGGAATCGTCTCGTCCGGGGGCACGATCGGACGCCACTCGTCCATCGTCTGGTCACTCCTGAAAGTCAGCGTCAGGGACGCGGGGACACTGGGGACTGCCAACGGCGTGCAAGAACAGCCCGCCGCTCGAACTCACGGCGAGATTGAACTGCACACTCTTGGACACTCCAACCCACAAAGGGTGCAGCCATGACGGCAATCGACTCGAGGGTCGCTTCATCGACCTGTCCGAGAGTTCCAAGGACCAGACGACGATCGACGATGTCCGACAATGTGCGCGCTCCTTCAGCGATCACGGCGAACACCACCTGTACTGCGAGATCGTCGGAAAGTTCAGACAACGGGCGCGCCAAAGTCGGCTCGGCGCGAATCATCTCTGCAAGGCGTACCCACTCTGTTCCATAGAGCCGAGCAAGATGGCGTGCTTGTCGACCTGTCAAGCCGAGTCGACTGAGCCGTTCGGACGCGTCGATCAGAAACGGCTCAGCGTCCTGTGCCCATGCGAAGGCGCCAGCAGTGCCTTGATTCCGTGTCGGAGATTGGACCATCGGCGTCGACACGAGTTCGTGGCGCGCCAACAGATCCACGAGTTGTTCAGCTGTTGCACGGGCTGTCGTCCACTTCCCTCCCCCGATGGACCACAGGTTGGCAATGCCTTGTTCGAGGTGGTGGTAGAACTCATGAGCCCTACTCGCCGAATAGGTATCGGACTCGACATCGTCTCCACTGGGCACAGGTGCCTCGGGAATCGTCGAAGATCGATGGATCAGAGGACGGATCCCAACAGTGGTCAGCTCGACATCATCTTTGGTCAAAGGGTCGACACCTTGACCCATCGTCGAGTTGACCGTTTCGAGAATCATCTCCACATCGTCGAAGTCGACTGCCACAGTCGGCTCGCTACCATCGGCCGGCGAGGCCAACGGAGTATCGGTGGGTCCGATGAACGACTTGCCCATCCACGGCGACACGATGACATGGCGCCCCGATCGGGCGCGGGCGAAGACAGCATCTTCAACCCGACCAGGACCTCCGAGGGGCCGCGTCAAGATGTGCACACCTTTGGAACGATCGACACGCACACCAGTCGGTCGACCGAGCGCACTCAGCACACGATCGATCCACGGTCCGGCAGCATTGATGACAACTTTGGCTGTCACTCGACCCCGGCTTCCGGTGAGAACATCGGTGTATTCGACACCAGTTACCTCGACATCGTTCTGCGTCGCTGCGGTCCCTGTCGTGTCCGTCTGCTGCATCATGAAGCCATCGACGCGTACGTGGTTCAACAACATCGCTCCCGCAGCAGTTGCTGCCTTGGCGTAACTCAACAGCAAACGCTCTGGATGGATATTGAGTGTGTCGAAGTAGGCGAACGCTCCCTGCAATTCGGAGTCGTCCAACCACGGGACTGCCTGTACGAGTTCGGCTTTGCTCATCCACTTCGGATGCGGAATGCGCAGGCTGTCCGGCGAGCGATGATTACGGTCATAGGACAAAGCGTCGTAGAGCAGGACACCTGCGCCGATGAGTGCGGTGGGTGGCTTGCTCCACTTCCAGGCCGGCATGATGAAACGTACCTGCTCCACCAGGTGCGGAGCTCCGAGGGCGAGAATGCGCCGTTCGCGCAGACTCTCACGTACGACTGCAACGTCGTACTGTTCGAGATAGCGGATGCCACCGTGGATGTACTTGGTGGTTGCTGCACTGGTCTCCGCACCGAAGTCGCCTCGATCGAACAGGACGACTCGCAGCCCCCGACCCGCTGCTTCGCGCGCCAGGCTGATACCGGTGATGCCTCCTCCGATGATCGCCATGTCGAAAGTGCCTGTGACTGCGTCGAGATTCCGCTCGATATCGAACGCGTGAGAGTGCATGATCAGTACAGGCGTGCTGTCAACTTCTTGCGCCAGGCAGCGGTACGCGGATCTTCGGGTCCCATGACTTCGAGGATGTCCAAGAACTGTTGACGTGCGACCTCGTCGGCCTTGACGACATCGAGCAACTGTTCGAGCTGCTCGTCATAGTCATCCGGTGCACGCATCGACAATCGCGCCGCTGCCGCAGCCTTGCGAACATCTTCGGTCTCAGGAACCCGCCCGAGAAACGCCAACGCTTCAGTGCCCTCACCGCGCGCTGTCAAGACGTGTGCGAGAGCA
>JAULYE010000156.1:0-3358 GCA_032118015.1 Ilumatobacteraceae bacterium
ATGCGCTCGGTCTTGCGAATCCGACCGCGGCGCCCTCCTACACGAGTGAATACGTCACCATGCCCACCAAGGTCGACGACAATGTCGCACAGGACTTCACCAACTCCGGAATCGATGAGATCTCAGCCGGGGACTACCACACATGCGCGATCAAGGATGGAGTGTCGTTCTGCTGGGGTGTCAACCAGTCCGGCGAAGTTGGAGACGGCACGAAGAATTCCGTCGGATTGGCCACCAAGGTCAGTGCTGGAGTGGTGCCGGCATCGGTGAACGCGATGGCAAACCCAGTCTTCACGAACATCAATACTTCGAGTATCTCGGCTGGTTATTCGTACACGTGCGTCATCGCCGGCGGGTATCTGTACTGCTGGGGATACAACTATTACGGGCAACTCGGTGAGGGTTCTCTCGACGCGGATGAGTACGACAACCCTTTCGTCTCGCCCGAATATCAACTTCCGCCGACATTGGTTTTCCGGTATCCCGACCCCGCCAGTGACGATGGCGGCGGTGACGACGGCGGTGACGACGGCGGTGGTGACGACGGCGGTGATGGCGGCGGCTGGAACGGCAGCTATCAAATACCGTCCGGCGTGTTGTTGCCTGACACACGCTGACGATGCTGACCTTTCGTTAGTCAGACAATCGAAACGAATGACCGAGAGTTGGTCAACCCCGTACTAGCGCCGGGCACTCGAGACACCATCACGCAGCCCACGGGCTCGGAGTCCTGCGCCCATAAGAACAAAGGTAAGGATGAACGTAAGTTTGTTAAAAAGATTATGTAATGTGTGTCATTGTTTTTCTACATTTGAACTAGAAGCGAGTCTCCGATGATCCAGCGATTCCGTTCACGTACTTCCAAACCGCACGTGGCTGATCATTCGAAGCGGCCATCGAAGGGATTCGCCAGTGGTGCGCTCCTCGGTTCGATCATGGCAACATCTGGGGCTTTCTACGCCGGTGGGCAGGTCAGCGCGACAGCAACTGGGGAATTCATCGTTATGGATGTTGCAGCCGGTGAAGACCATGTGTGCGCGCTCGTGGAATTCCCGAACGACGACAGGGCGCTCTACTGCTGGGGTGTGAATGACTATCGACAGCTTGGGATCGGAAATCCCAGTGATGATCCAGCCATCGTCGGAGATGAGATTCCCGGATACGTCTATTCGGGTGGGAGGCCCTACGCAACGCTGCCTGTCGAAGTGTTGCCGAGTGGCGACTTCACCAACACGAATGTCGAGTTGATCTCCTCTGGGGTGCGTCACACGTGTGCTGTGGAGAGCGGAACGATGTTTTGTTGGGGCAGCGGAAATTCTGGGCGCCTTGGAAACGGTGACACCGACGACAGAAACCTGCCAACGGAGGTCAGTGCACAAAACGGCTTCCTCAACCAGAACGTGACGGCAATTTCTGTCGGCGACAGGCATACGTGTGCAATCGAATCTGGCGTCGTGTATTGCTGGGGTAGTGCGTCGGACGGGCGAGTCGGTCAACCGGAGGAATCTTCGTATCTGACACCTCAAGTGGTGTCGCCCGGTGTCGATTTCATCAACTCTGGCGTTCAGTCCGTGGCTGCTGGCAGTTCGCACACGTGTGCCCTCAAGACAGGTGTTGTGCACTGCTGGGGAAGTGGATCCAGTGGTCAGATTGGATCCGGCGCCTGGGACTCGAGTTCGCCGCACCTTCCCCGTACGGTGTCGGTCGCTGGAGCGTTCCTGAATGCATCGGTCACCGACATCGGTGTGTGGGGCACCGTGTCATGTGCAATCGAGGGTGGAGCGATGTTCTGTTGGGGATCGGGCATCGAGCTGGGTGAACCCAAGGTGATTGATCCTAATCCTGAGGTGAGTCCCGACTTCCCTACCTTCAACACAGCCAAACCAGTGAGTTCCGGACCGGACGGCTTCTCCAATACGAATATCGATTCCTTCAGTAAGGCAAAAGATGGCAATTCTGACGGCAGTCATGCATGTGCGATCAAGAGCGGAGCGATCTATTGCTGGGGAACCAACAGGTCCGGCCAGCTGGGCAATGGCAATGTTCTTCCGACGGTCGATGATGAAGACCCGACTCAGCTTTCACCGGTCAAAGTGGTCGACTTCATGCCTCCCGTCTCGACCTCGGAGGTTGGGGTCGCTAGCAACTCGCCGACGTTCTCGAACACCAGCGTGACAATCGTGAGTGCTGGGCAGAGATTCACCTGTGCCGTCCAGGGCGGAAATCTGTATTGCTGGGGTGTAAATGATTACGGGCAGTTGGGTACCAGCGACAATGACTCGGTGGAACGGTCCATCCCGTGGCTCGTGTTCAATCCGTCTGCAGCTGAGGGACCTAATCGACCGATTGGACCCATCGACTTGGATCATTACCTCGATCGTCTCTCGGACGAAACGACCGCTCTGCCCGATACGCGCTGAGTGATACTGACACCTCTCGGGGCTGACCCGTGAGAAGTGATCTCATACCGACGATGTCAATTACCTGGGTTTGATGACTCGAGAATTGATGTCCGCATGAGTCGGGGAACGTGAAGCCAATGGCGAAAATCGACCACCTATTCAGTTGCGTACCAGCGCCGACCAGGCGTTGTAGCCGCCGAGAATGTCACTGACATCGACGAAGCCGTTCGCACGTAACGTGCTCGCGGCGATCGAGGACCGATAGCCACCCGCGCAGAACACGACGGTTGGCTTGGCCGGATCCAGTTCTCCGAGACGGCGGGTCAACGAGGCGAGCTCGATGTGCTGGGCCCCTGAGATGGTGCCGAGCTTGAACTCACCTGGATTGCGGACATCGACCAACTGAACATCGCCCAGCTCGGCCCGGCGGGAATCGAACTCGGGAGCCGTGAGACGCGACGCCGACTGCACGAGTTGCGGGTTCTCGACGAAGACTCGCACCGGGTCATCTACATAGCCAACGACAGTGTCGAAGCCGATACGGGCCAGGCGGATCGTGGCCTCACGCTCCTTATCGGGCTCTGCGACGACGATGATCGGGGTCCCGGCTGCGACGACTTCACCCGTGTACTCGGCGAAGCGTCCACCGAGGCCGACATTGACCGAGCCTTTCAGGTGACCAACAGCGAACTCGCCGTCGTCTCGAGTGTCGACGACGACCGTGCCCGACTTCTGGGCATCGAGAACGGCCTGCAACGACATGGCCTCGAGGGGGCGATCCTCATGGAAGGTGTCCCGAGCCTTGCGATTCGTCGTCGCTGCGAACAGGAAATACATCGGAGCAGTCGACTGACCTTCAGTGACGACATCGACGAACTGGTCCTTGGTCATCGGTGCGAGCGCATAGTTGGTGGAGCGCTGCTCGCCGATCGTGCTGACAGTGTTCGTCGACAAGT